>NZ_JBVIKC010000002.1:0-511158 GCF_055581065.1 Streptomyces sp. NPDC031479 | reverse complement strand
ATCCACCGAAGTGGACGGGGTATCAACTTCTGGCGTTGATTTTTGGCACGCTGTTGAGTTCTCAAGGAACGGACGCTTCCTTTGTACTCACCCTCAGTAACACTTACTGGGGCTTTCCTCCGGGCTTTCGTTCTGTTGTTCTTGCGTTTCCGACTCTATCAGACTCTTTCGTGTCCGATTTCCCTCGGCGCTTTCGAGGTTCTGCGCTTTCGCGCTTTCCCTTTCCGGCGATCCAAACTCTAGCAGTGGATTTCCGTCTCTCCGACCACCGTCCGTTTACCGAAAGGGCACGCGGAAAGTATGGAGATTGAGAGTTGCACTGCTGGAGGAGGAGTCCCGTCCATCGGTTGTTCGCGAGAAGTTCACACGACACGTCCTGGCGGGAGTCACGACAGTACAGGCCCCGTGGTGCCCAAGCAAATCGATTCACGCGTATGGTCTAGTCCACCGGTCTAGTCCACTAGTCTCCGTGCCGAAGGGTCAGCCCGGAGCGGGACCACATCGGGCGAACCCGAACATCCTGTGACATATCCTTCCGAGAGTACGCCGTTCGCGACAGGTAGTGACGGCGACACGAAGAAGCCCCACCCCTGGGAGGCCCCCATGACCAGCGTGACGTCCCCACTTGCCGGGCGTGCCATCGGACTCGCGGCAGTGCCCGATCCGGTGTTCTCCGGCGCGATGGTGGGACCGGGCACCGCTATTGATCCCGTGCGCGAGCCCTCGGAGGCGGTGGCGCCCGTGGACGGTGTGATCGTCTCTCTGCACCCGCACGCGTACGTGGTAGTCGACGGTGAGGGCCACGGTGTGCTCACGCACCTCGGGATCGACACCGTCCAGCTCAACGGCGAGGGCTTCGAGCTGCTCGTGAACAAGGGCGACACCGTCACGCGCGGCCAGACGGTCATCCGCTGGAACCCCGCCGCCGTCGAGGCCGCCGGCAAGTCCCCGGTCTGTCCGGTCGTGGCGCTCGAAGCGACCGCCGACTCCCTCTCCGACGTCGTCGAGTCGGGGGACGTCAAGGCCGACGACGTCCTTTTCGGCTGGCAGTGACGCGTCCGCCCGTACGGGCGAGTCGGACATCCACCGCGGCGGCAGGGCCCGCCGCTCAATCGGAGACGGGTGAAATGGAGACAACGCTGCGAGGCGTCGGCGTGAGCCACGGTGTGGCGATCGGCGAGGTTCGGCACATGGGCACGGCGGTTCTCGAACCGCCGGCCAGGCAGATCACCGCGGACGAGGCGGGACGCGAACAGGGGCGCGCCCGTCAGGCCGTGGAGGCTGTGTCCGCCGACCTGATCGCGCGCGGCCAGCTGGCCGGTGGAGAGGCTCAGCACGTGCTGGAGGCCCAGGCGATGATCGCCACGGACCCCGAGCTGATGGCGGACGTGGACCGGCGGATCGCCGTCGGCAGCACGGCCGAGCGCGGTATCTACGACGCGTTCGCCTCCTACCGCGACCTGCTCGCGGGGGCCGGCGAGTACATGGCCGGGCGGGTGGCCGACCTGGACGACGTGCGCAACCGCATCGTGGCGCGCCTGCTGGGCGTTCCGATGCCGGGCGTGCCGGACAGTGACGAGCCGTACGTGCTGATCGCCCGGGACCTGGCGCCCGCCGACACCGCTCTGCTCGACCCGGCGCTGGTCCTCGGTTTCGTGACCGAGGAGGGCGGCCCGACGAGCCACAGCGCGATCCTGGCGCGTGCGCTGGGCGTGCCGGCGATCGTGGCGCTGCCCGGTGCCGGTGAGATCGCCGAGGGCACGGTCATCGCGGTCGACGGCAGCACGGGTGACCTGTTCGTCGAGCCGACCGCGGAGAAGCGGGCCGAGCTGGAGGCCGCGGCCGCCGAGCGGAAGGCGGCGCTGGCCGCCTCCTCCGGTCCGGGCGCGACCTCGGACGGTCACAAGGTGCCGCTGCTGGCCAACGTCGGCGGTCCGGCGGACGTGCCGGCGGCCGTGGAGGCCGGTGCCGAGGGTGTGGGTCTGTTCCGCACGGAGTTCCTGTTCCTGGACGACAGCAAGAAGGCGCCGTCCGAGGAGAAGCAGATCGAGTCGTACCGAAAGGTGCTGGAGGCCTTCCCCGAGGGCCGTGTGGTGGTGCGGGTGCTGGACGCCGGCGCCGACAAGCCGCTGGACTTCCTGACGCCGGGCGACGAGCCGAACCCGGCCCTGGGCGTGCGCGGTCTGCGCACCCTGCTGGACCACCCGGACGTGCTGCGCACGCAGCTGACCGCGCTGGCCAAGGCGGCTGAGGGCCTTCCGGTGCACCTGGAGGTCATGGCCCCGATGGTGGCCGACCGGCTGGACGCCAAGGCCTTCGCCGACGCCTGCCGCGAGGCCGGTCTGCGGGCGAAGTTCGGTGCGATGGTGGAGATCCCCTCCGCCGCGCTGCGGGCGCGCTCGATCCTGCAGGAGGTCGAGTTCCTGTCGCTGGGTACGAACGACCTCGCGCAGTACGCCTTCGCCGCCGACCGTCAGGTGGGTGCGGTGTCTCGGCTCCAGGACCCGTGGCAGCCGGCGCTGCTCGACCTGATCTCCATGTCGGCCGAGGCCGCCAAGGCGGAGGGCAAGAGCTGTGGTGTCTGTGGTGAGGCCGCTTCGGACCCGCTGCTGGCCTGTGTGCTGACGGGTCTGGGTGTCACCTCCCTCTCCATGGGTGCCGCTTCGATTCCGTACGTGCGGGCGACGCTCGCCAAGTACACGCTCGCGCAGTGCGAGCGCGCGGCCGCGGCCGCGCGTGCGACGGACAGCGCGGATGAGGCCCGGGCGGCGGCCCAGGCGGTGCTGTCCGGCGAGTAGCCGTGGCGTGTGTGATCGATCGAGGGGCCTTCGCCGGTGGCGGGGGCCCCTCGGTCGTGTGCGGGGGCGGTCAGTGGTGGGGGTCGGGAAGGTCCACCTCGTAGCCCGGGCAGTATTCGACGCCCGGTTCGGGTGCCACGGGCTCGCCGGTGTCGGCGTCGGTGCAGTAGGCGTCGAAGACCGAGGCGGCGTTGAGGGCGATCAGGCGGCCCCGGTCGAGGCGCCAGCCGTGGACCCGGTCGCGGAAGCCCTCGGTGGTGCTGCGGAGCACCAGTCCCCCGGCGGCGCCGAGGGCGAGGCCGGCGGCGAGGACGGTCACGAATTCGAGGCCTTCCGGGCTTTCGATCCGGGGTGGGCCGCAGGGGTCGTCGGGTGCTTCGGCGTGGAGGACGGCGAGGAGCTGTTCGTCCGGGGCCGGGACGCTGCAGACGAGGTGGTGGTGGCCGGGGCCGGCCACGGCGAGGAGCCGCCGGAGGATTGCGGTGGCCCGTTCGAAGGAGGCGCGGCCGATGTCGGTGCCGCAGTCGGCGCATTCTCCGGCGCGGGCGAGGAGCATGCCCGCGTACTCCCTGGTCGCCTGCCGGAGGGACGCGTCGACGAGGAGGGGGACCAGTTCCTCGACGGGCTGGCCGGTGTAGGGCAGGCCTCCGGGGCCGCCCAGTCCGGCGGTGAAGCGGGTGCGGGCCGCGGCGGTGTCCGGGTCGAGGCCGTGTTCGGCGCAGTAGTCGGCGTACTCCTCGGGGTCGAAGAGGGCGACGGTGGTGTGGACGCCTTCGGCGGCGAGGGTGCGGAGCAGGGCGTCGACGTGGCGGAGGTAGTCGGCGTAGGCGTCGTGGTGGTCGAAGCAGAAGCTGCGGTAGTCGCGCATGGCCGCGAAGTCCCCGGGGTCGGCGAGGAGGCCGACGGTGCTGGGGACCTCGCGGCGCAGCGTGCCGTTGATGTCACGGGTGGTGCGCGAGGTGTCCGGTGTGCCCTTCATGGTTCCCCCTGAGTGGTGCGACAGCTTGCTCACTCAGAGTAATCGCGGGCACTGACAGTCACTTCCGGGTGCGGGCCAGCTCCTCGTAGAAGGCGAGCAGGTCCGGGTTGTCGACCGAGCCCGGGTTGACTGCCTTCTCCAGGGGGGTGCCCTGGAGGAGCCGCTTGACGGGGACCTCGATGCGCTTGCCGGTCAGGGTGTGCGGGACGGCCGGGACCTCGATGACCTCGTCGGGGACGTGGCGCGGGGAGAGCTGCTCCCGGATGGTGGCGGCGATCTTCTTGCGCAGCGCGTCGTCGAGGACGGCGCCGGGGGCGAGGTGGACGAAGAGCGGCATCCAGTAGCCGCCGTTCGGCTCCTCCAGGCCGATGACCAGGGACTCCTTGATCTCGGGGAGGCGTTCGACGGCCTCGTAGATGTCGGCCGAGCCCATCCGGACGCCCTGCCGGTTGAGGGTGGAGTCGGAACGGCCGTGGATGACCACCGAGCCGTGGTCGGTGATCGTGATCCAGTCCCCGTGGCGCCAGGCGCCGGGGAACATCTCGAAGTAGCTGTCGCGGTAGCGGCTGCCGTCGGGGTCGTTCCAGAAGTGGATCGGCATGGACGGCATGGGGGCCGTGACGACGAGTTCGCCGACCTCGCCGGTGAGCGGCTTGCCCGCGGGGTCCCACGCCTGGAGGTCCGTACCGAGGCAGGCCGCCTGGAGTTCGCCGATGTGGACCGAGAGGGTGGGGACGGCGCCGGCGAAGCAGCTGCACACGTCGGTGCCGCCGCTGACGGAGGCGATCCAGAGGTCCTCGGCCACTTCGTCGTGGAGCCAGCGGAAGCCGTCGGGCGGGAGCGGGGAGCCGGTGGTGGCGACGCACTTCACGGCGGAGAGGTCGAAGTCCCGGGAGGGGTGGACCTCGGCCTTGCGGCAGGCCATGACGTAGGCGGCGGAGGTGCCGTAGAGGGTGGCTCCGGTGCGTTCGGCGATCCGCCACTGGGCGCCGGTGTCGGGGTAGCCGGGGCTGCCGTCGTAGAGGACGACGGTGGTGCCCGTCAGCAGGCCGGAGACGAGGAAGTTCCACATCATCCAGCCGGTGGAGGTGAACCAGAAGAAGCGGTCCTCGGGGCCGAGGTCGCAGTGCAGGCCGAGCTGCTTGAGGTGCTCCAGGAGGATGCCGCCCTGGGACTGCACGATCGCCTTGGGGGCGCCGGTGGTGCCGGAGGAGTAGAGGATCCACAGCGGGTGGTCGAAGGGGACCGGCTCGAAGACGGGCTCGGTGTCGGCGGAGGTCAGCTCCGACCAGGGGCGGGTGCCCTCGGGGGCGGGGGTGCCGAGCAGCGGGATGTGGACGACGGCGCGCAGCGAGGGGAGCCCGTCGCGCAGTTCGGCGACGGTCTCGCGGCGGTCGTGCTCCTTGCCGCCGTAGCGGTAGCCGTCGACGGTGAACAGGACGACCGGCTCGACCTGCTCGAAGCGGTCGAGGACGCTGCGGGCGCCGAAGTCGGGGGCGCAGGAGGTCCAGACGCCGCCGACGGCGGCGGTGGCGAGGAGGGCGACGACGGCCTCGGGGATGTTGGGGAGGTAGCCGCTGACCCGGTCGCCGGGGCGGACGCCGAGGGCGCGCAGTTCGGCGGCGAGCGAGCCGACCTGGCGGCGCAGTTCCGCCCAGGTGACGGGCGTGGGTTCGTGGGTCTCGTCGACGTGGAGCAGGGCGGGGTCCGCGGCGCGGGCCGGGTCCTCGGCGGCGCGCAGGGCGTGCTCGGCGTAGTTGAGGGTGGATCCCGTGAACCAGCGGGCGCCGGGCATGGAGCGGTCCGCGAGGACGGACTCGTAGGGGGTGGTGAAGCGGACCTCGAACCACTCGGCGACGGCCTGCCAGAAGGTGTCGAGCTCGTCCACGGACCAGCGCTGCAGGGCCGGGTAGCCGCCGTCGGCGGGGGCGCCGAAGCGGTCCGCGGCCCAGGCCTGGAAGGCGGTGACGCGGGCCGCGGCGATCCGGTCGGGGCTCGGGGACCAGAGGGGTTCCGGCTGAGTGGCTGAGGTCATGGGTCGGCTCCCGGTCGAGTCTGTGGATCGCGCTTCGTGTGCGTACGGTGCCACCGCCGCGTGGGTGTGTGCGCGGCGGCTCACAGGGACCATGCCATGTGATCGACATCCGCACCAGAGCTGTCCCGGGCGGTCGGCTGTGATCGTTTTCCGGGTGAACGGAAGCTGAACGCACCCCGCGGGCCGGGAGGCCGGTGGCAGGGTGAGCGGCATGGACGGTCGTGATCTGGTGCGTGCGGTGAAAGAGATCGGTACGTCGCGCGGGCGGCGGGCCTGGCGCTCGGCCTGGAGCCATCGGCGGGCGGACGTCGAGGGGCTCCCGCGCCGCGGTGCGGAACGGGCGCGGGTGCCGGGACTGCTGGCGGGGACGCAGGCGCGGCCGGGCGGGGGCGTGCTGCGGTTCGCCCGTTCCGAGCTGCTGGTACGGGTGACCGTGGGCGGGGCCGTGTTCTGGGGCTGGGACGGGGCGGAGCCGACGCCCTCGTACGCCGTGGTGGGCGGCGGGCCGGAGCCCGATCCGCGGGCGGTGCTGGAGCCGGACACGGGCGGCGGCTGGCGGGTGGTGTCGGAGCGGGTGACGGTGGCGGTGTCCCGGCACGGGGCGGTGGAGGTGCGGACCCCGGGCGGGGCGGTGCTGCGGCGGGAGCTGCCGCCGCGCTGGTGGGATCCGGTGACGGGCCCCGCCGAGGGCGGGTCCCGGTGGCTGCAGCGGGCGGAGGTGCCGGCGGACGCGCGGTTCTTCGGGCTGGGCGGGCGGGCGCGGGGGCCGCGGCTGCGGGACGGGGAGTACCGGCTGTGGAACACGGACCCGAAGGGCGGGTTCGGGCCGGACACCGATCCGCTGTACATCACGATGCCGGTGCAGATGGTGGTCGCGGACGCCGGGACGCACCTGGCGTTCTACGACAACACCTGGGACGGGCGGGTGGCGCTGCGCGGCGGTGAGGAGGGGGCCGGTTCGGGCCCGGACCGGCCGGGGGCCGGCGAGCTGCGCATGGAGGGCGGCCCGGCGCGGTGCTGGGTGCTGGTGGGGACACCGGCGCGGGTGCTCCAGGGGTGGGCGGGCCTGACGGGCGCGGCGGCTGTGCCGCCCGAGTGGGCCCTGGGGTACCAGCACGCGCGCTGGGGGTTCGGGAGCGCGGCGGAGGTGCGGCGGGTGGTGGACGGGTACGCGGAGCGGGGGCTGGCGCTGTCGGCCGTGCACCTGGACATCGACCACTACGACGCGCACCGGGTGTTCACGGTGGACCGGGAGGCGTTCCCGGACCTGCCGGGGCTGGCGGCGGAGCTGGCGGAGCGGGGGGTGCGGCTGGTGTCGATCGTGGATCCGGCGGTGAAGGCGGGGGACGCGGTGCACGCCGCGGGGCTGGCGGTCGGTGACCACGGGGCGTTCGTGCGGGACGCGCGGGGGCGGGAGGTGCGGGGGGAGGTCTGGCCGGGCGAGTGCGCCTATCCGGACTTCACGGATCCGGCGGTGCGGGAGTGGTGGGGCGGGCTGTACGGGGAGCGGCTCGGTCAGGGCTTCGCCGGGTTCTGGCACGACATGAACGAGCCGGTCTCGTTCGCGCCGTGGGGGGACGCGACGCTGCCGCGGTCGGCCCGGCACGTGCTGGAGGGGGCGGGCGGGGACCACCGGGCCGGGCACAACGTGTACGGGCTGTCGATGGCGCGGGCCGGGTGGGAGGGTCTGGTGCGGCTGCGGCCGGCGGAACGGCCGTTCCTGTTCTCCCGGTCGGGGTGGGCGGGGATGCAGCGCTACGGGGGCACGTGGTCCGGAGACGTGGAGTCCGGCTGGGACGGGCTGCGGGCCTCGCTGGCGCTGGTGCTGGGCCTCGGGCTGTGCGGGGTGCCGTATTCGGGGCCCGACGTGGGCGGCTTCGGGGGGTCGCCGTCACCGGAGCTGTACCTGCGGTGGCTGCAACTGGGGGCGTACCTGCCGCTGTTCCGGACGCACTCGGCGATCTGGGCGGGCCGGCGCGAGCCGTGGGAGTTCGGGCCGGAGGTGGCGGAGCGGGCCGCGGAGGTGCTGGCGGAGCGGGAGCGGCTGCGGCCGTACTTCGTGACGCTGGCCCACCTGGCGCGGCGGACCGGGGCCCCGTACGTGCGGCCGTTGTGGTGGGGGTGCCCGGAGGACCGGGTGCTGCGGGACTGCGAGGACGCGTTCCTGCTGGGGGACGCGCTGCTGGTCGCGCCGGTCCTGGAGTGCGGGGCGGACCGGCGGGCGGTGCGGTTGCCGCGCGGGCGGTGGTACGACACCGCCACGGGGGCGGCGCACGAGGGGCCCGCGCAGGTGCTGCTGGACGCCCCGCCGGGGCGGACTCCGGTGCTGGCGCGGGCGGGGGCGGTGCTGCCGGTACGGCGCCGGGACGGGACGGTGGGGCTGGAGGCGTGGGCCCCGGCCCGGGGCCGGACGGGCGGCGGGGTGGTCATCCGGGACCCGGGCCCGGGGTTCGAGGCGGGCGAGGTCGAGCGGTACACCGTGCGGTGGGCCGGGGACGCGGTGGTGGTGGAGGACGAGGCGGGCGCGACGGTGCGCGGCGTCGAGCTGCGGGGGCTGTGAGGGGCGGCGGGCGGGCGGCGGGCGGGCGACGGGCCGTAGGGCGGGCGGTGCCGGAAACGGTATAGCGGCGCTATAGGCCGGCGGGACAGCCTGTGGGGCGGCGGCGGGCCTGCCGCCCCGATCGGACAGGGAGTCAGTGATGGTCTTAGCCGGCACCACGACGCGGCCCCGCGCAGCGAACCGACGCCTGCTGGGCGGGGTGCGCAGACGGGACCTGGCGCCGGGTGCGGAGGTGGTCGGTGCCTGGCAGCTGGTGACGGTGTGGGCGCTGCTCCTGGTCACCGGGCAGCCCTCGGGCGGGTCGTTCGCGGAGCTCGGGCTGACGGCGGTGACCGCCGTCGCGGCGGGGTTCCTGCACGGGCTGCTGTTCGTCAAACCCCTTGCGGTGCTGGGCCGTTGGACGGCCCGGCTGAGCGCGTGGCCGGAGCCGGTCGCGGTCGCGGTCCTGGTGGCCGCGCTGTCGGTGCCGCCCGCCCTGCTCGTCCACCGGTGGCTCGGGACCCGGCCGGAGGCCCTGCCGGGCTTCGGGCACGTCTGGGCCTGGACGGCGCTGAGCGCGGTGCTCCCGCTGCTGGCGGGGGCGTACCTGCGCGCGCGGCCCGTTCCGGCGCGGGCGCTGTGGGCGCGGGGTGCGGTCGTCGCCTGCACGGTGGTGGGCGTGGTGACGCTGGCGTCACTGGTGATGGACCTGCCCGTGTAGGACCCCTGCGCGCCGGCCGCGCGGCGGGTGGATGCGGTGGCCGGCCGGACGCGACGCGGCCTAGGTGTATTGACCCGCGAACCAGGCGGCCGCCGCCCGGGTGTGGAGCGGGAAGGCCAGTTCGGCCGGTGCGCGCAGGACGTGCCAGCCCGTCGTCTCGTCGGTGGCGGCCGAGGGCGGCAGGGCGGACGTCGGGCGGGGCGGCAGGAGGCCGAAGACGAGCAGGTGGCCGGCCGGGGAGCTGAGGACGTCGGCCAGGGCGACCTCGCCGGCCGGGGCCTCGATGCCGGTCTCCTCGCGGAGTTCGCGGACGACCGCCTCCCGCCAGTCCTCGCCGAAGTCCACGAACCCGCCGGGCAGGGCGACGCCGCCGAGGGCGGGTTCGATGGTGCGGGTGATGACCACCAGGCCGGTGCCGGAGGCGTCCTCGACGGGGAGCAGGGCGATCGCGACCGGGAGCGGGTTGCGGTAGGTGACGGCGCCGCAGGCGGCGCACGTCCGGGGCCAGGACGCGGTGTCGAACAGGGCTCCGCAGGTGGAGCAGTGCGAGTCCTTCAGCTGTGCCGGCATGCGGCGATGGTATTCCAATGGGCATGAGGATGCTGGTGGTCGCCGCGGTGCTGGCCGGGCTGGCGGTGCCCGCGGGCGCGGAGGGCCGGCTCGCGGGGTTCGTGGCGTTGCGGGACGTGGATCCGGGCATCGGCGAGGACATGCGGTACGCGGGCCCGCGGAACTTCACGGGTGCGGTCGTGGACGGTTACGCGGAGCCGGTGTGCCTGCTGGCCCGGCCGGCCGCCGAGGCCCTGCGCCGGGCGCAGCGGGAACTGCTGCGCGGCGGGTACGCGTTGAAGGTGTACGACTGCTACCGGCCGCAGCGGGCGGTGGACCGGTTCGTGCGCTGGGCCGGGGAGCCGGACGACCCGACGGCGAAGGCGGAGTACTACCCGGAGGTGGACAAGGGCCGGCTGATCCCGGAGGGGTACATCGCGGCGAAGTCGGCGCACAGCCGCGGGAGTACGGTCGACGTGACGCTGGTCGCGCTGCCCGCCCGCCGGGAGGTGGACATGGGGACGTCCTTCGACTTCTTCGGTCCGGCCTCGCACACGGACTCCCCGGAGGTCACGGCGGCGGCGCGGGCGAACCGGCGGCTGCTGGAGCGGGTGCTGGGGGCACAGGGGTTCGTGAACCTGCCCGAGGAGTGGTGGCACTTCACGCTGCGGCCCGAGGTCTTCCCGGACACGGCATTCGACGTTCCGGTGTCTGTCGCCGCCGGGCGGCCCTGAGTAGCGTGCCCGTATGACCTTCGGATCGTACGAGGAATTCTGGCCGTACTACGTCGCCATGCACTCCCGGGCCGCCACGCGGTGGGTACACCTCTGCGGGACGCTGTCCGGGCTGGCGCTGACCGTGTACGGGGTGGCGCGCGGGCGCCGGCGGTACCTGGCCGCACTGCCCGTGATCGGGTACGGGGCCGCGTGGCCCGCGCACTTCCTGATCGAGGGGAACAACCCGGCCACCTTCGGGCATCCGGCCTGGTCACTGCGGGGGGACGCGCAGATGATCCGGATGATGCTGGCCGGGCGGGACGCGGAGCTGGACATGATCGCGCGGAAGTGGCTCGCCGAGAACCGGTGACCCCCGGCGCCCGCCGTGGCAGACTTCTGACGCTTCGTCAGATGACGCTGTCCGGGAGGGGTCTTGGAACGCACACGCACACCCGTCGTGCAGGGGTGGTTCACGGAGGCGGACGCGGAGGGCGGCTTCCGCCTGCTCGGCACCCGGTGCTCCGCCTGCACCGCGGTGTTCTTCCCGCGCGAGGACGCCCACTGCCGCAATCCGCACTGTCCCGGCGGGGGCGAGCTCGCCGAGGTCCCGCTGTCCCCGCGCGGCCGGGTCTGGTCCTACACCGACGGCCGCTACCGGCCGCCCGCACCGTACGTGTCCGATCCGGCCGTGCCCTGGGAGCCGTACACCCTCGTCGCGGTGGAGCTGGAGGCCGAGGGGATGGTCGTGCTCGGACAAGGAGCCCCCGGGGTGACGGTGGCGGACCTGGAGGTCGGCATGGAGGTCGAGGTGGTGGGCGGCGTCCTGCACGAGGACTCCGCGACCACCTGGCTGACCTGGCAGTTCAAGCCGGTGGGAGGGGCCTCGTGAGCGGGGACCGGGCGGGCGCGGACGGGCCGGGCGGGGCTCCGGTGCGGGGCGAGGTGGCCGTCCTGGGGGCCGGCATGCACCCCTGGGGCAAGTGGGGGCGCGGCTTCGTGGAGTACGGACGGGCCGCCGCCCGTACCGCGCTCGCCGACGCCGGGCTGGAGTGGACCGACGTCGATTCCGTCGTCGGGGCCGACACCGTGCGCTCCGGTTACCCGGGCTACGTCGCCGGGGCCACCTTCGCGCGGGCCCTCGGCTGGCAGGGCGCCCGGGTGACCAGCGTGTACGCGGCCTGCGCCTCGGGGGCCCAGGCCATCGGGGCGGCACGGGCGCAGATCCTGGCGGGGCTGGCGGACGTGGTGCTGGTGGTGGGCGCCGACGCGGCCCCGAAGGGCTTCTTCGCCCCGGCCGGCGGCGAGCGGCCCGACGACCCGGACTGGCTGCGGTTCCGGGTCCTGGGGGCCGTGAACCCGGCGTACTTCGCGCTCTACGCCCGCCGCCGCATGGCCCTGTACGGGGACACCGGTGAGGACTTCGCGCAGGTCAAGGTGAAGAACGCGGCCGCGGGGGCGCTCAACCCCAACGCCCGCTACCGCAAGGCGGTGACCGCCGAGGAGGTGGCGGCCTCGGCGGTGGTGGCCGATCCGCTGCGGCTGCTGGACATCTGCGCCACCTCGGACGGGGGCGCCGCCCTGGTGCTGAGCAGCATGGAGTTCGCGCGGGCGCGGGGGGCGGCGGACCCGGTGCGGATCCGGGCGGTGTCCACGGTGACGCCCACGTATCCGCGTACCGTGCTGGACCTGCCGGACATCGCGACCGACTCGGCGGTGGCGGTGGCGCCCGCCGCCGGCTCCTTCCGGTCGTCGATCGCGCGCGCCGCCTACGAGGAGGCGGGGCTGGGGCCGGGCGACCTGTCGCTGGCCGAGGTGTACGACCTGTCGACCGCGCTCGAACTGGACTGGTACGAGGACATCGGCCTGTGCGGCGAGGGCGAAGCGGTCAAGCTCCTGCGGGAGGGGGCGACCGCGCTCGGCGGGCGGGTGCCGGTCAACCCGAGCGGCGGGCTGTCCTCCTTCGGGGAGGCGGTGCCGGCGCAGGCCATCGCCCAGGTGTGCGAGCTCACGTGGCAGCTGCGGGGTACGGCCGGGGCGCGGCAGGTGCCGGGAGCGCGGGCCGGGATCACCGCGAACCAGGGGCTGTTCGGCCACGGCTCGGCCGTCGTGGCGGTGCGCTGAGGGGGCGGCGGGGGCCGTGAACTGGGTGTGTTGTCGGGGTGCTTGACGGCCCCCGGCGGCGGGTTCACACTCTGTCCACGGTCCCGCGCCGCGAGCGGGATCCCCGGATCCCCCCATGAGAGCTGCGGCCCGTACCCCAGTCGGCGGGGGTACGGGCCGCCTCCATGACGCGCGGACGCGTCCGGAGGGAGCTCGGGCCCCGAGCCCGAGCCGGGACGCTCAGGCCCAGGACCCTCAGGCCCCGGCGCTCAGGCTCCTGCGGCGGGACCGGGCCAGGGACATGGCGTGTTCGACGACGCCCACGAGGACGTCCTTGACCGATTCCCGGTCCCTGGCGTCGCAGAGCAGGACCGGCACCTCCGGATCGAGGTCGAGCGCCTCGCGGACGGTCACGACGGGATGGCGCTCGGCGCCGTCGAAGCAGTTGACCGCGACGACGAAGGGGATCCCGCGCCGCTCGAAGTAGTCGATGGCGGCGAAGCAGTCGGCGAGGCGGCGGGTGTCCGCCAGCACCACCGAGCCGAGGGAGCCCTGCGCCAGCTCGTCCCACAGGAACCAGAAGCGGTCCTGGCCCGGCGTGCCGAAGAGGTAGAGCACCAGGTCCTCGCGCAGGGTGATGCGGCCGAAGTCCATGGCCACCGTGGTGGTGCTCTTCCCCTCCACCCCGTCGATGTCGTCGACGGCGGCGCCCGGTTCGGACAGGCGTTCCTCCGTCCGCAGCGGACGGATCTCGCTCACAGCACTGACCAGGGTGGTCTTGCCCACCCCGAAACCGCCCGCGACCAGGATCTTCAGGGTCAGCGGCTCGACCGGCGACACGGCATGCATCGCGCCGGTGCGGCTAGAGCGCCCGAAGGCCATCGATCACCTCACGCAGAATGGATTCATCAGGCAGTTCGGCCGGGGGCACCGGCCTGGTCACGTGGACCAGTTCGTCGTGGACGAGGTCGCCGATCAGGACCCGCACCACGCCGATGGCGAGGTCCAGGTCCGCGGCGAGTTCCGCCACCGACTGGGGGCGTTCCCGGCACAGCCCGAGGATGTGGGCGTGCTCCGGGGACAGGGTCAGGTCCCAGACCGGATCGTCGGCCGCCGCTTCCGCGACGACGAGGGCGATCAGGTCCAGGCGGTGCTGCCCGGCGTGGCTGGTCCGGCCACGCGTCATGGCGTAGGGGCGTACGACGGGACCCGCGTCGTCGTCGAACCAGTGCGGGTGGCCGGTGTCGGGCTGGGTCCCCCGGGGATCGCCGGGTCGGTCCTGGCCTGGGTCGCTCATTCCGTCCGACTCACCCTCCGGCTGGCAGCCCGGTGCGCGGGGCGGTCGCCAGGTGGTCGCCGACGCGCTTGACCATCAGCGTCATCTCGTACGCGACCTGGCCGACGTCGGAGTCGGCGTCGGACAGGACGGCCAGGCAGCTGCCGTCGCCCGCCGCCATGACGAAGAGGAAGGCCTCGTCCAGCTCCACCACGGTCTGGCGGACCCGGCCGGACTCGAAGTGCCGGCCGACGCCCTTGGCCAGGCTGTGGAAGCCGGAGGCCACGGCGGCCAGGTGTTCGCTGTCCTCGCGGGTGATGTCCTTGGAGCTCCCGGTGGGCAGGCCGTCGCCGGAGAGGACGACCGCCTTGCGGATGCTGCCGACCTTGTCGACGAGTTCGTCGAGGAGCCAGTTGAGCGGGCCGGAGCCGCGGCCCCGGGTGTCGTTTCCGGTCTGCGGTGCGGTCATCGACCGTCCCCTTCGTTCTCGTGCGCGGGACCGCTGGCGGCGGGGGTGCCGGCCTCGGTCTCGGACTGCTGCTGTGCGTACTGTTCGCGGCCCGCCGTCCAGCCGCGCTGGAGGGCGGACATGCGCCGGCGCACGGCCTCCGCGTCGCGGTCGGTCACCGGGTCGGCGTCGGTCCCGGCCTCGGCGGGGGCCGGGCCGTTCTTGAGCTGGGGTGCGAGGTTCGCCTGGCGCACCCGGCGGGGCAGCCCGCCGGGGCCGGACGCGGGCGCCGACGGGGACGTACGCGGCTGCGCGCCCTCGTCGGCACCGGACGGCGGGCCGGCCGTGGCCGGGGGCCGGGAACCGGCGGTCGCCGGGCGGGGCTCGACGCGGCGGCCGTGCTCCGCGACCAGGGTCGGGGTGGGGTGCCGCCGGGGCAGCGGGACCGCCGCGCCCGTACGGGGGCCGTCCGGACGCACCGGTTCCTGGTGGGGGCGCTCCAGGCGGACCGGGCCCGTGGGGGGCAGCGGCTCCCGTTCGCGTCCGGTGGCACGGGTGCGGGTGCGGCCGGACTCCGCCTCGGTGTCCCGGCTCCGGTCCCGGTGGCGGTCCGCGCCGCGGTCGCCGATCCGGTCGCCCTTCCAGGCGCCGCGTTCGGGGTGCCGGTCGCTGTGGGGGCGGTCCGCGGCGCGCAGCCCCAGCAGGGCGGTGCGCGAGATGCCGCCGGGCGGGGTCTCGTCGTCGAGGGAGGCCATGGGCGGGCGCCCGCCGACACCGGTGAGGCCCGGGATGCCGGGGGTGAGCTCGTCGAGGCCGTCCGGCCCGTCGAGGCCGAGCGCCCCGAGCGGCGCCTCCAGTTCGACCGGTCCGTTGAGCACGCCGGCGGGCAGCGGGCGGGCCGGCGCGGACGCGCGCTCGACGGCGGCGTGCACCGGCCGGTCGGACGGCTTGGGGGCGGGGGCGGCCTTGACTCCCTTGGCGCCCTGGCCGCTCAGGAGGCCCGGGGCGGCCTTGGCGCCCTTGACGCCGTCGAGGCGGATGCCGGTGCCGTTGGTGTCCGGGGCCTCGGTGAGGAGCTCGGCGGGCAGGAAGACCACCGCGGTGGTGCCTCCGTAGGGGCTGGTCTGGAGGACGACCTTGACGGCGTGGCGGCGGGCGAGGCGGCTGACGACGAAGAGGCCGAGGCGGTCGGTGTCGGACAGCTCGAACTCGGGGGTCTCCGCGAGCCGGAGGTTCGCGTCCAGGAGCGCCTCGGGGTTCATGCCGAGGCCGCGGTCGTGGATCTCCAGGGTGAAGCCGTTCGCGACCCGCTCGCCGTGGACCTGGACCGCCGTGTGCGGGGGCGAGAACACCGTGGCGTTCTCCAGGAGTTCGGCGATCAGGTGGGTGACGTCCGCGACGGCGGGGCCCTCGATGCCCAGGCGCGGCAGTCGGCGGACCTCGATGCGTTCGTAGTCCTCCACCTCGGCGACGGCGGCCCGTACGACGTCCATCAGCTGGACGGGCTTGCGCCACTGGCGGGAGGGGGCGGCGCCGGAGAGGATCACCAGGCCTTCGGCGTGGCGTCGCATGCGGGTGGTCATGTGGTCGAGGCGGAAGAGGTCGGCGAGTTCCTCGGTGTCCTCGGTGCGCCGTTCCATGGTGTCGAGGAGGGTCAGCTGGCGGTGCAGGAGCACCTGGTTGCGGCGGGCGAGGTTCACGAACACCTCGGAAACGCCGCGGCGCAGCTCGGCCTGCTTGACGGCTGCCTCGACGGCGGCGCGCTGGAGGCTGTTGAGGGCCAGGCCGACCTGGCCGACCTCGTCCTTCTCGAATTCGAGGCGGGGCGCCTCGGTTTCCACGTCGACGGTCTCGCCGGCGGCGAGGCGGCGCATCACGCTGGGAAGCCGGACGCCGGAGGCCTCGTGGGCGTCCTTGCGCAGCTGCGAGAGGTCGCGGATGAGGTCGCGGCCGATGCGGACGGACAGGACGACGGAGACGGCGAGGGCGATGAAGCCGAGGACGCCCGCGACGGCGGCCTGGACGAGGACTTCGATCGCGACCGGCTTGACGCGCTTCTGGTAGCGGTCGCCCGCGGCGGTGCCCATGGTGGCGAGGTCGTCGAGGACCTTGCCCGCGGCCTCGTCCCACTGGGCGGCGGTGACGGCGCGGGGGTTCTTGCCGGCGCCGGTGGCGATGAACCGTTCCTCCGCGTCGCGCAGGGCCTTGGTCTCCGGGCCCTTCCAGTACCGCTCGAAGAGCACGCGGTCCTCGGCCGGGAGGATCGCGAGGTTGAACTCGTAGAGCAGGCCGCGGTTGGCGGCGAGGTCGGAGACGTGCCGGACGTCGGTTGCGCTGACGTTGCGGGCGGCGAGGGACGCGGCGATGACCGCGTCCTCGCGCGCGAGGGTCTCGCGGGCGCGCGTGATGCCGACGAGGGCGCGGCCCTGCTTGTCCATCTCGACGTTCTCCAGGGCGTGGAGGTTCATCAGGAACTCGTAGCAGGGGTCGACCAGCCGGCTGTAGAGCTCCAGGGCCTGGCCGGGGGCGAGGGAGCTGCGGTCGACGGAGCTGCGCAGCGCGGCGATGCCGTGGAAGGCGTCGAGGATGGAGCGCAGCCGGGCGCGGGCCTGCGGGGTGAGCTCGTCGGCGACCTTGGGGTCGCGGGCGCTCGCGGTGATCTCGCGGACCATGGCGTCGGTGGCGGCGCGGCTCTTGGTGAGTTCGGCGGTCGCGGCGGCGGCGGTGGGGTCGCCGATCACGACCAGGGTCTGGCGGCGTTCCTTCTGGATGACGCGGACGACGTCCTCGATCGGGTAGCCGACCTTGTCGATGACGTACGCGACGTCGAGGAGCTGGATCGCCTCCCGGCCGGTGATGACCGTGGAGAAGCCCCACAGGGCGGTCAGGGAGACGAGCGGCACCAAGAGCAACGCCACGATCTTCCGGCGGATGGACTTCCCGCGAAAGCGCATGGCCTCCCCAGCCTCCCCCAGCTCAACCCCCTTGCCGGAGGTCGGTGTTCCGTCATTTAAACGGCGTGAGCCTACTACTGCCGGGGCGCGCCTTCGAAGGCGTGTCCGGACGTTTTCGGTCTGACCCCTGGACGATGATCACGAGTTGTCCGATACTTCCGGTCAAGTCCGGCCCGATATGTGGCAGATGACACTCGCTGGGGCCTCGGTTCCCGCAATCGGATGGATGGCTGGAATTCTTCCTTCCGCGATCATTGTGGAGAGTGCGGACGTCCGGGTTCCGGGAATCTCCGGGCGGTCCCGCACGTCTGACAGGACGAGGGCGCGGACGGGCACGGCGGGCACGGCGGGCATGGGCGGCCGCGGGGCGGGAAGTGAGCGGACCATGAGGATGTACGAAGAGGACGGCGCGGCGGCGCGGATGCCGGGGCGGGGGCTGTGGGTGGAGGAGCCGGCCCGCCGGCGCCGCATGCCGGACCCGGTACGGGCGTCCGCGGTACGGGCGCTGCTGATCGTGGCGGTGACCCTGACCGAGGCCACGATCACCTTCTTCCTCGCGGTGACGGGCTCCTGGCTGGCCTTCCCGATGGTGATCTGCGGGATAGCCGGGACGGTCGTGGCCACCTGGGCGGTGCTGGACGTGTGGATCACCCGGCAGATGTGGAACCAGCGCGGCGGCGTGGTGTCCGAGCCGAGCAGCGCGGCCCGGGAGCGGACGCGGGCACCGGGACTCCCCGGCCGGGGCGTGGGCGACCCGCGCGGGGCGGCCCCCAGGCCCCGGTAGCCACGGCGGGCGCGCCCACCGGCCCGCCGCCGGGGGACGGGCCGGGCGGGGCCGGGCCGACCGTCCGGCGGCCGCGCGGAAAGCAGCGGCCTCTCGGAAAGCCGCGGCCTCTCAGGAACCGGCGGTCGAGCGGCGGAACATGCGGGTCGCGGTGATCTCGCCGTGGATGGTCTCGCCGTCCGGGGACCGCTGCGGCAGGCCGGGCCGCAGGTGCTCCTCGACGCTGATGTACTTCAGGCCCGCCCGCAGGTCGGCGTCGTTGCGCAGCCGGATGACCAGCGGGAACTCGGCGAGGGCCGTGGTGTCGAAGAGGCCCGTCGTGTAGAGCAGCTGGACGCCGAGCGCGTCGGAGACGGCCCGCTGGAGTTCCAGGAGGTAGGTCGCGTTCGCGCGCCCGATCGGGTTGTCCAGGAACAGCGTGCCCGCGTGGCGGTGCTTGTCGCGGCCGCGGTCGTTGCTGCGCAGCGCCGCCATGGTGCAGTACAGCGCGATGGCGGCGGTCAGCAGCTGGCCGCCGGAGAAGACGTCGCCCATCTGGCCGACCGGGACCCGCTCGGCGCGCAGCACCGCGTCCGGCTTGAGGATCTCCACGGCGATGCCCTTGGGTTCGAGGGCCGCCTGGACGCCGCGCAGCAGCAGGGACATGCCGTCGCGGCGGCCGCCCTCGCCGAAGGAGGCGGTGCTGTTCTTCTTGACGGCGGCGCGGGTGGCCTCGTCGATGACCTCGCCCAGCCGCTCGGTGAGCGTGGCCTGGTCGGGCTCCTCGAAGCGGATCCGCAGGAACTCCTGGCCCGACCACTCCCCCAGGCCCTCCGGCAGCTGGGAGAGGCGCTGCGCGGACCGCAGGGTGGCCAGGGCCGATTCGACGAGGCCGCGGAGCCGGTCGACGATGCTGTCGCGGTTGCGCTCCAGCTGGGCGAGCTCGTCGGTCAGGACGCGCAGCCGGGGCGCGAAGGCCGCGGCCCAGGCGGCGGCGTGCTCGGGCAGGGCGGAGGCGGGCAGTTCGCGGATCTGCTGGCGGGCCGGGGTGCGCACCTGCTCGTAGCGGGTGGCGTTGGCGTGCCGGACCAGCACGTCGCTCGCCTCGCGCACCGCGGACTCGGCGGCCGAGAGGTCGGCCGCGCAGCCGCGCAGGGAGCGGCGGGCCTCGGCGGCGGACTGCCGGGCCTCCTCCAGGCTGCCCGGGTGCGGCACCGGCTCCTGCTCGTCCTCCGGGTGGCTGTGGTCGCGCAGCAGGTCCCGCAGGAGGGCCGCGGTCTCGTCGAAGCCCCCGGCGCCGTCCTCGGCCGCGCGGTGGGCGCGCAGCAGGTCGGCGTGGGCGGCGCGGGCGCTCTCCACGGCGGCGGAGTGCGCGGCGAGCTGGGCGGTGGCGGTGCGCAGCAGGCCCTGGGCCTGTTCCACGTCGGCCGGGACCAGCTCCTCGGGGAGTTCGGTG
Organism: Streptomyces sp. NPDC031479; assembly: GCF_055581065.1. Classification (NCBI taxonomy): domain Bacteria; kingdom Bacillati; phylum Actinomycetota; class Actinomycetes; order Kitasatosporales; family Streptomycetaceae; genus Streptomyces; species Streptomyces sp. NPDC031479. The sequence continues at coordinate 491,824 of NZ_JBVIKC010000002.1, read as the reverse complement.
TGGGCCCCGCCGTCGGCCGGGGCGTGCCGTTCGGCCTCGCCGCGCAGCCGGCCGAGCTGCTCGCTCGCGGTGGACGCCCGGGATTCCAGCATCTGTACGAGGGATTCGGCGCGGGCCGCCGCGGCCTGCCGGGAGGGGCCGTCGGCGCCGTCGGTGCCTTCGAGGAGCTGGGCGGCGCGGGTGCGGACCTTGTTGGTGAGGCGGTCGAGTTCGGCGAGGGCGGCGCTCTCGTCGCTCTCGGCGCGGGCCTGTTCGGCGCGCAGGTCGGCGCCGACGCCGACCTTCTCGTAGAGCCGGGAGGCGGCCCGGTAGGCCTCGCGCAGGTCGGGGAGCGGGGCGCGCGGGGCGTCCTCGGCGGGCAGCTGGTCGGGGGCCCCGGCGATCTCGGCGCGTTCGGCGCGCAGGGCGCGGGCGGTGCGGCGGGCGTCGTCGGCGGCGCGCTGGGCGGCCCGGCGGTCCTCGTCCGCGGCGCGGGCCCGGTCCAGGCAGGCCTCGGCGCGGGCCTCCGACTCGGCGGCCTCCTCGGCGAGTTCGCGGGCCTTCGTCTGCCAGCCGGAGCGCTCGCGCAGTCGGTGGGCCAGGCCGGAGAGGGCGTCGGCGGCACGTCGGGCGCGCTGGGCGGTGTCCTGGCGCTCGTCGCGGACCCGGGCCGCGTCGGCGGCGGCCTCGTCGGCCTCGGCGCGTACCGTACGGGCCTCCGCGAGCTCGGCGTCGGCCTCCTCGGCGAAGGTCCGGGCGGCGGCGGCGTGTTCGGCGAGCCGGTCCAGGCGGCCGGGCGGGCAGCCGGTGCGCCAGGAGGCGAGCCGGGCGGCGAGCTCGCGGTCGCCGGAGAGGCGGGCGGCGAGGTCCCGGATCTCGGTGTCGCGGGCCGTGGCGCGGGCGCGGAGCGCCTGGCGCTCCTCGTCGGCGGCGTGCTCGTCGTGCATGGCCGGGTTCGGCGGGACGAGGAACACCCCCGAGTCGGCGCCGGGGTCCCCGGCCGGCGGCACGGGGGCCAGCAGCGCGGCGGCGGTGCCGACGGCGACGGTGGAGCGGGGCAGCAGCGCGGCGGCGGAGAGGACCTCGCGGGCACGGCTGTGGGTGTCGGGGTCGGTGATCACGACGCCGTCGACGAGTTCGGGGCGGGCGGCGAGGACGGCGGCGTGGTCGGCCGGGTCCACGGACTGGGCGAGGTAGCGCCAGCCGGGCAGGGCCGGGATGCCGTGTTCGCCGAGGTACTCGACGGTGGCGAGGACGTCGGGGCCGGGCGGCAGCAGGCCGCCGTCGCCGAGGGCGCCGAGGATGCGGGCGTCGTCGGCGGCGGCGGTGCGCAGCTCGAACAGCTGGCGTTCGGCGGAGCCGACGGTGTCGGCGAGCAGCCGGACCAGCTCGTCGGAGCCCCGGTCGAGGTCGGCGACGGTGAGGCCTGCTGCGGCGGTGGAGGATCCGGAGGCGGAGGCGGGGCCCGACCGGTCCGTGACCACCACGGTGCCCGGGCTCGCGGCGTCCGCGCCGGCGGTCTGGCCGGCGCCGGCCGCGGTGGCCGCCCCGGCCGGTGCGCCGGGGCCCGCGGAGCCGGGCTGCGCGCCCCCGCGCGGGCGCGGGAGGAAGGTGTCGGGGGCCGACGGGAGGCCCAGCAGCTCCGCCAGGCGGGGCGCGGCGGCCAGCGAGGCGGCCGCGCGTTCCTCGGCCGCGTGGGCGGCTTCGGCGGCCTCCGCGGCGTCGGCGGCGCGGGCTGCGGTGAGCTCGGCGCGGGATTCGGCGGCGGTGGCCTCGCGGGCGGCGTCGCTGGCGGCACGGGCGGCGTCGCGGGACTCCTCCCAGGCGGCGACGGCGGCCTTCTCGGCGTCGCTGGCGGCGAGCGCGGCGCGGGCCGGGTCGGCGTCGGGCGCGGTGTCGTCGAGCCAGCCGGCCTTCACGGCCTCGGCGGTCTCCTGCGCGACCTCGGCGAGGCGGGTGCGCAGGTGTTCGGCCTCGCTGCGGGCGCGCTGGGCGGCGGTGGCGGCGGAGGTGGCGTCGCGGTGGGCGGTCTCGCCGATGTCCTGGAGCCCGGCGGAGCGCTCCTCCTCCTCGTTCGCGGCCCGCTCGCCCTGCTCGGCGGCGGTGTGCAGGGCCCGTACCAGCTCGGCGGCGGCCGTGGCGCGCGCGGCCAGGGCCGGGGCGGCGTCCCGCTCGGCCTCCAGGATCGCGGCGGCGACCCGGGCGGAGCGGTCGGCGGCGGCGCGGTGGCGCAGCACGGTCTCGGCGGCCTGCCAGGCGGAGTGCAGGGTGCGGGCTTCGAGGAGCTCGCGGCGCTGGGCGGCGGCGGCCTTGTCGGCCACGGTCAGGGCCAGCGAGGCGTGGCGGTAGGCGAGTTCGGCGGAGACCGCGGCGCTGCGGGTGCGCTGCGCCTCCGCGGCGGTGACCTCGTGGGCGGCGCCGGTGACCCGCTGGGCGAGGTCGGCCGCGCGGCCGCGTTCCGCGCCGGCGCGGGCGGACAGCCGCCGGGCGAGGGTGCGCGTACGGCGTTCGGCGCCGGCGTGGACGTCGCGCAGCCGGGAGCGGGTCTCGGCGGCCTCGACGATGCGGGTGAGGAGGTCCACCGAGCCCGCGGTGAAGTCGCGTTCGGCCATCAGCTCGGCGCGGCGGCCCAGCTTGTTGCCGAAGCCGTGGACCAGGTCGGCGAGGCCGTCGGTGTCGCGGGTGTCGGTGACGGCGCGCAGCAGCAGGTCGGTGAAGTCGGAGTCCTTCTTGACCGCGAACAGGCCCGCGGCCTCGCCCTCGTCGGCGTTCATCTCGCGCTGGTAGCGGAAGAGTTCGGGGTCGAGGCCGAGTTCGGTGAGGTGCTCGTTCCAGCGGTCGTGGATCTCCTCGAAGTACACCTCCAGGTGCGGGTACGCCTTCCCGGCCTCGGTGAGGGCGTCGCGGAAGCCCTTCATCGTGCGGCGCCGGCCCTGGGCGCCGGAGGCTCCCTCGACGGGCGGGCGTACTGCGGTGGCCTCGGCGACGGGGAGGTTGTCCAGGCTCAGACCCGGACCGGGGCGGAAGGAGTACCAGGCCTCGGCGAACTTGCGGGGGTCGTTGGAGACCTGCCGGCCGCGCCATTCGCTGACCTTGCCGACGACCACGCACTCGCCGGTCTGGGTGTGCTGCCACTCCAGGGCCACGTGTCCGCAGTCGTCGGCGAGCAGGAACTTGCGCAGCACGCCGGAGCTGGCGCCGCCGAGGGTGTTGCGGTGGCCGGGGAGCATCACCGAGAAGATCAGCTTGAGCAGGACGGACTTGCCGCCGCCGTTCTCCAGGAAGAGCACGCCGGCGGGCGCGGGGCGGCGCGGCGGCCCGGTGGGCTCCTCCTCGAAGAACTCCGCCTGGGCGGGCGCCGGGTGGGGCACCGGCTCACCGACTCCCCGCAGGTCGAGCACGGTGTCGGCGTAGCGTGCGCCGGCGGGCCCGATGGAGTAGAGGCGGATCCGGGACAGCTCGTACATGGCGGCGGACTCTCGTGCTCTGTCGTGGGTCGTGTGCGTGGGGGGGCGTACGGGATCGGGTGCGGGCTCAGGCGTGGAAGGGCAGGCCCGCGTCGGCGGCCAGCTCCAGGTCGTCGCCCTCGGGCGGCGGCAGGAGGGTGGCGGAGCCGTCGCTGACGGGGACCACGCCGAGTTCCAGGAGTTCGGCCATGGCCGCGCTGCCCGCCATGTCGCGGACCTGGAGCTGGTAGCGGGGGGTGGTGCGGTAGGTGCCGCCTGCCTCGTCGCCGGTGCGCTGGAGGAACCCGGACTCGGTGAGGAAGGCTGCGGCCTTGCCGACGATGCCGGTGGTGGAGCCGGCCAGGCGGCGGGCGTCCTTGGTGGCTCCGGTGGCGCTGCGGCGGGCGTAGACCCGCCAGGCGGCCTCCAGGCCGGGGGCGTCGGAGGCCGGGTCGGTGTTCTCGCCGAGCTCCTCTGCGCGCTCCTCCAGGCGGCGGCAGGTCTGGCGGACGAAGGCGTCGACGCCGTTGACGGTGATGCGGCCGATGTAGCCGTTGTCGGCGAGGTCCTCGGGACGGGGGAAGGCGAGGGCGGCGACGGCGAGGTGGGCGAGGCCGTGCAGGAAGCGGTCGCCGCCGTCCGCGGCGGTGCGGCGGGCGTAGTCGCCCATGCGGACGGCGAAGACGGAGTCCTCGGCGGCCGCGACGGCCATCCCGGCCCGGGGCGACACCTCCAGGACGACGAGGCCGAGGCCGGTGGCGACGGCGTCGGCGAGCCGCCCGAAGGCGGGCTCCTCGCGGTAGCGGCGCAGCAGCTCGGCGTACTCCGCGTCGCGGGCGGGCAGCAGCCGGGGCTGGAGTCCGAAGGCGACGAGGCGGGCGGCGTCGGCGGCGTCGGCCGGCGTGACGGACCCTCCGGGGGCGGGCGCGACCGAAGCCGACGAGGCCTCGGGCTCGCTCCATGCGGTCTGCGGCTCGCTCCACGCGGGGCGCTCGGCGTGGTGGTCGCTCACGGGTGGGTCTCCTCGGCGGTGCGGTGTACGGGTTCTGCGGTGGTGCGGTGTACGGGTTCTGCGGTGGTGCGGTGTACGGGTTCTGCGGTGGTGCGGTGTACGGGTTCTGCGGTGGTGCGGTGACGGGCGGTGTGGGCGGCGGAGGCCTGCGGGCGCGGCCCGCTCCCGCGGTGGGCGCGGGCCGTAGGCCTCGCCCGGTCGGCCGGCGTCCGCCCCCGGGCCGGACCGACGCCGACGCCGACGACACGTCCGCCCGCCGCCGGGCGCCCGCCGGGCGCGTCGGCCTGGAACCGGCCCCGATCCGGGACCTCGGCCGGAGGCGGCGGTGTCATGACGCCTCCGCGCGGTCGGCCGCCATGCCGGCGGCGTCCAGGAGGGCCGTGCCGACGATGAGGTCCGCACCGCCGAACTCCGGGTCGTCGAGCTCGGTGCCGTCGTCCACCGCGAACAGCATCCGCTCCTCGCCCTGGCGGTACGCCGTGCCCACCGCCGGGCTCGCGGCGTGGACGGCCAGCAGCGCCACCAGGTAGGGCAGGTCCGGGTCGTCGCGCCGGGCCTCGGCGAGCAGTCCGGACAGCCGGCGCGGGGCGTCGTGCGGGAGGTCCAGGAGCCGGGTCGCGCGCGCGAGCTGCTCCTCGCTGAAGCGGCTGTCGTCGGGGGTGGCGATCAGGTCGGGCTCCGGCATCTCCACGCCGAGGTGCTCCCGCTCCACGGGCGGGGTCAGCAGGATCTCCACCAGGTCGGCGACCCGGACCGAGACGGGGGTGCGCAGCCCGGTGCCCGCGGCGAAGAAGGCGTCGGTGACCCGGGTGGCCCGCTCCAGCGGCAGCGGCAGCAGGGGGGCCACGAGCTGGCCGTAGAGGTCGATGCCGGAGCGCGGGGCGGGCGCGGCGAAGGCCTGGCGGTCCTGTTCGGCGCGGAAGAGCGGGCCCGCGTCGAGCAGCCGGGACTGGAGCTGGGTGTGCCGGCGGATGCAGTCCTTGACGATGTCGACGAGCTCGGCCGCGCGCCGCTTGTTGTCGGGGTCCTCCGCCTCGTCGCGCGCCTTGCGGATGTTGGTGAGGATCGCGTTCTCGTGCCGGTAGCGGTCGGCGACGTGGTCGAGGGCCTCGGCGATCATGTCCGGGACGGCCTGGAGCCAGTCCACGGCGCGGACGTTGCGCCGCGTCGCGTCGAGGGTGCGGCGCAGCGTCTCGGCGTACTGGACGGTGCGGTAGCGGGCCTGCTCGGCGGCGAGCTGCGCGTCCGCGAGCCGGCCGCGGCTGATCAGCACCTCCAGTTTGACCTCGGCGGCGATCTGCGCGCTGGTGACGTCCGTGTCGAGCGCACCGACGAGGACGTTGACCGCCTCGTCGGTGGTGCGCAGGTACACCGCGCCCCCGTAGCCCGGGACCTCCTCGATCAGCTTGAAGTCGTAGTCGCGCCGGACGTACACGCCGTCCGGGCCGAAGGTGCCGTAGATCGCGCGGAAGCCGCGGTCCACGCTGCCCACGTTGATCAGGTTCTCCAGCACCCAGCGCGCGACGCGCTCGTGCTCGGCCGCCGGGCGCGCCGGGGCCTGGGCCGCGACGCGCGGCAGCAGGCGGGCCACTATCTGCTCGTGGTCGGCCCCGGTGTCGAAGTCCATGTTGAGCGTGACCAGGTCGATCGCCGACAGCGCCACCTCCGCCATGGCGTAGACCCCGTACTCGCCGGCCAGATTGGCCTTGCGGACGTCGAGGTCGTGCAGCGGGGCGGTGCAGGCGAGGGCGCGCAGCCGACGGGCCAGGCCCTCGTCGGCGGCGGGGCCCGGCGCCGGGGAGGCGAGGGTCTTCGCCGGAGCAGGGAGAGTCACGACGGAAAGACTAGGCGGTGTCACGGACAACATCCCAAACGGCATGGTTCGGCCGGATCGTCCCCGCGGTCGTGGAGGGGCGCGCGTGCCCTGTTCTACGCTCGCCGCATGGCTTCCATGATCACATCTCCCGCGGCCCCGATCGACCTCAACGCCGACCTGGGCGAGGGCTTCGGACGGTGGACGCTGACCGACGACGCGGCCCTGCTGTCCGTGGTCACGAGCGCCAACGTGGCCTGCGGCTTCCACGCCGGCGATCCCTCGATCATGCGCCGGGTCTGCGAGCTGGCCGCCGAACGCGGCGTACGCATCGGCGCGCAGGTCTCGTACCGCGACCTGGCGGGCTTCGGCCGGCGTTCGATGGACGTGCCGCCCGGGGAGCTGGCGGACGAGGTCGCCTACCAGATCGGGGCCCTGGAGGTGTTCGCCCGCGCCGCCGGGTCCCGGGTGTCGTACGTGAAACCGCACGGCGCCCTCTACAACCGGACCGTGCACGACGCGGCCCAGGCGGGCGCGGTCGTCGCCGGGGTCCGGCTCGCCGCCGGGGAGGCCGGGCTGCCGGTGCTGGGCCTGCCGGGGTCGCTGCTCCTCGCCGCCGCCGGGGAGGCCGGGCTGGAGCCCGTACCGGAGGCCTTCGCCGACCGGGCGTACACGACCGGCGGGACGCTGGTCCCGCGCGGCGAGCCGGGGGCGGTGGTCCACGACCCGGACGCGGTGGTCGCGCGGGCCGTGGGGATGGCCGCCGAGGGCTCCGTGACCGCCGCCGACGGGAGCCGGATCGCCGTGGCCGCCCGCTCGCTGTGCGTGCACGGGGACACCCCGGGGGCGGCGGAGCTGGCCCGGCGGGTCCGGGACGCGCTGGGCGCGGCCGGGGTGCGGGTGGAGGCCTTCGCGTGAGGGCCCTGGTGGTGGGGGCGCGGGCCCTGCTGGTCGAGGTGGACTCGGCGGACGAGGTCGCCGCGCTCCACGCCGAGCTGCTGCGCCGCCGGGACGCGGGCGAGCTGGACGGCGTACGGGAGGTGGTGCCCGCCGCCCGGACCGTGCTCCTGGACGGCGTACGGCGGCCGGCCGCGCTGGCGGCCCGGATCGCGGACTGGGTGGTGCCGCCGCTCGCGGAGACCGAGGGGCCGCTGGTCACCGTCCCCGTACGGTACGACGGCCCGGACCTCGCGGAGGTGGCCGCGGCCTGGGGCGTGGCGCGGGACGAGGTCGCGGGGCTGGTCGGCGGCACGGTCTTCCGGGTGGCCTTCTGCGGGTTCGCGCCCGGCTTCGGCTACCTGACGGGGCTGCCGGAGCGGCTGTGGCTGCCCCGGCGCGCCACGCCCCGTACGGCCGTCCCGGCGGGTTCGCTGGCGCTGGCCGGGGAGTACGCGGGGGTCTACCCGCGCTCCTCCCCCGGCGGCTGGCAGCTGATCGGGTCCACCGACGCGGTGCTGTGGGACCCGGCGCGGGAGCCCGCGGCGCTGTTCGCGCCCGGGGTACGGGTGCGGTTCACGGAGGCGGGGGCATGACGGAACTGCTGGTGCTGCGGGCGGGCGCCCTGACCACCCTCCAGGACCTGGGCCGCCCCGGGTACGCCCACCTGGGCGTACCCCGCTCGGGCGCCCTGGACACCGCCGCGCACGCCCTGGCCAACCGCCTGCTGGGCAACCCCGCCGGCGCCGCGACGCTGGAGACCACCTTCGACGGGGTCACGCTGCGCGCCCTGTCCCCGGTCACGGTGGCCGTGACCGGGGCTCCCTGCGCGGTACGGGTCTGCGGGCGCCCGGCGGCCTGGGGTGCGCCGGTCCGGCTGCGGGCGGGGGCGGAGCTGGACGTGGGCCGGGCGGAGTCCGGGCTGCGCGGGTACGTCGCGGTACGGGGCGGGTTCGCCGTCCCGCCGGTGCTGGGCAGCCGCGCGACGGACCTGCTCTCGGGGCTGGGCCCGCCGGTACTGGCGGCCGGGACGGTGCTGCCGGTGGGACCCCCGGGGCCCGGCCCGGTGTCCGGGGCGGACGCCCTGCGGGTGCCGGCGGCCCCCGGGGCCCCGGGGGTCCCGGGCGAGCTGGTGCTCCCGCTGCGTCCGGGGCCGCGCGCCGACTGGTTCACGGGGGCTTCGCTGGCCCGGCTGCTGACCGCGCGCTACCGGGTGTCGGCTGCGTCCAACCGCATCGGCCTGCGCACCGAGGCGGGCCCGCCGCTCGCCCGCGCCCGGGGCGGGGAGCTGCCGAGCGAGGGGATGGTGCTGGGCGCGGTGCAGGTGCCCCCGGACGGCCTGCCGGTGGTGTTCCTGGCCGACCACCCGGTGACCGGGGGCTACCCGGTGGTCGGCGTGGTCCCGGAGGGCCCGGCCCTGGACGCGGCGGCCCAGGCGCGTCCGGGGGTGGGGGTGCGGTTCGTGGGGGTGGGGTGAGGGGCTACCGGGGGGCGCCGGCCAGCCGGTAGAGCACGTTGCGGCGCAGCGGGCCCTCGGGGACGTCGGGGTCGTCGAAGTCCCCGGCCGGGTCGTACGTCATCCCGATGCGCCGCATCACCGCCTGCGAGGGGAGGTTGGTGGCCGCCGTCACCGCGAGGACCTCCGGCAGGGCGAGGGTGTCCAGCCCGAAGGACACGGCGGCCAGGCCGGCTTCGGTGGCGAACCCCTGCCCCCAGGCGGAACGGGCCAGCCGCCAGCCGGCCTCCACCCCGGTGAAGGGCATGCCCTCGTCGACGGGGTCCAGCCCGGCGAGTCCGATGAACTCACCGGTGGCCACGACCTCGACGGCCCACCAGCCCCAGCCCCGCTCTTCCAGGGCCGCCTGGAAGCGGGCGGCGGACGCCGCGCTCTCCTCGGGCGTGAGCACCCTGGAGAAGTACCTGCGGACCTCCGGGTCGGCGTTCATCGCCGCCCAGGGCCCGATGTCGGACTCCCGCCACCCACGCAGCACCAGACGCTCGGTCTTCAACTCGTACATCCGGCCAACGTAGCGGGGTGGGGCGGGGTCGGGGGGCGGCGGGACTCGACTCGGCCCGCATCAGGGAGGGTTTGGGGGTTTCCCGTCAGTCTCATCGTCCTTCCGCGTCGGGCCGGGCTGTCAAGGGCGCTCCCTTCGGTCGCGTCGCTTCGCGATGGCCTTCGGCCACCCTTGACAGCCCGTCCCGCCACGGAATGCCAAAGACTGCCGGGAAACCCCCAAAAGAACGGTCCACGGGGAGATCTTCGGGGGGCGGGCATCCCAGAGATGCGCGAGCCATCTCCGCCCGGTCCCGCACTCGGGCCCCGAATGGCCATGGGTCTTTGGCCCGGGGCGTCCAGACCGCCCGACACGACGACCAGAGCGCCCGGCAGGCCCCACACGCGTCAGATCGCTACGCGCTTCGCACGGCATGGCGTCTGCGACCCGTCTGGGGCTGGTACCCGCACGGAGGGACGATCTGATGGGCGCCCTCGGCAGGCGAGCGGCTAGGAAGCTGTCCGGGCGAGCATGGAGGCGACGATGAGGTGGTGGAAGGGCTCGATGAGCCTGAAGTAGAGGCGGCCGACCGGCTTGTTGAAACGGACGACCGTGGTGCAGACGCCTTCCAGGCCCGATCCATCGGGCCTGGGCCGCACCGCGAACGAGGCACGGAAGGCCAGGTGCTTGTCGTCGTCCCCGCAGAGGATCTCGTCCTCGCCAACCTCCAGGACCGTGAAGGGTCCCTTCCTGGCTCCCGGCTCGATGCGGGTGTCCTGTGCCGCCCGCTCCTGTACCCGCAGGCCGAAGGGGGCGACCAGCCTGTCGCGCACGGCCATCAACCGGCCCCTCCACCGTGGAGGGTTCGACAGCAACAACCGGGCGAAGCCTTCGGCGTTCGTGCCCGGCGGAAGGTCGACGGCCACCGCGTCGACATGGTCGTACGCCCCGAGACTCGTGCCTGCCGCCTGCACCACGGGTACCGCATTCCTGCGAACTGCCTTGGTCATGAGCCCATTGGCTCACACGTCTCCCGACCCGCCCACCCCGGGCCTGTTCGCGACCATTCGCGGTCGGGCCGCTCATGTCCGGCCCCAGACGGATCGCAGCCGCCATGCCGAGCGAAGCGCGTAGCGATCCGACGCGCCTGTCGGGGGAAGGACAGTGGACTGGCGGGAAGCCCCCAGCCCTCCCCAGACCCGGACCGGGGGTGCACCGCCCACCCCCGACCCCACCCGTCTGCAAAGCCCCCACCCACCCAGGCCCACTCCCCGGCCAGCCCCTACACCGCCGACTCCGGGGCGATGCGGCTGCGGACCGCCGACTGGACGTCCTCTTCCTCCGCCGGGTCCGCCGCGAGGCGGCGCAGGCGGGGGGCGACGCGGGCGTCGGCCGTCTCCGCGTGGCGGGCGGCCACCTCGCGGGTGGTCTCCTCGCAGTCCCAGAGGCACTCGACCGCGAAGCCGGCCGCGAAGGTCGGGTCCGTGCTGGCCAGGGCGCGGGCGGCGCGCCCGCGCAGGTGGGAGGAGGCCGTCTCGCGGTAGACGTGCCGCAGTACCGGAGCCGCGCAGCCGATGGAGAGCCGGCCCGCGCCGTCGACGAGGGCGAACAACCGGACGGTGTCGGGGCCCGAGCCCCGCACGGTCGAGCGCAGGGCTCCGAGGACGAGACCGGCGTCGTCGGCTCCGCCGCGGGCGGCCAGGAGGGCCGCGGCGGCCGCTCCGAGGGCGTCGGGGCGGTGGACCCAGAGCCGGGCCCGGTCGAGGGCGCCGGGGCCGCACATGCGCTCGTAGGCGGCCACGGCGGGCTCGTCCCCCGCGGCTTCGATGAGGTCCAGGACGGCCGGGTTCTCCGGTTCGGCGAGGACCAGGTGGTGCAGGGCGGTGGCGCGGGCGGCCTCGCCGTCGGCTCCGGCGGCGGCCGCGAGGATGGCGGGGCGGTCCTCGGGCGCGGCCACGGCGGCGAGGCAGCGCGCGGCGGGCACGTGCAACGGGGTACCGCGGCGCAAGCCGTCGGCGGCCCAGTCGAAGACGGCCTGTACGCCCCAGCCGGGGCGGGGCCCGCTCGGGGTCAGCTGGCGCTGCCAGCGGTCGAAGGAGCCCTGCTGGCGGGCGGCGCGCAGGCGCTCCCCGTACAGCGGGGACTCCTCCCACAGGCACCACGGGCGGGGCTCGTAGGCGTCGCGGACGGCGACTGCGAGCCGGGCTTCGCCCTCGGGGGTGGAGGGGAACCGGGCGAGGACGGGGTCGGCGAGGGAGCGCAGCCCCTCGTCGTCGTCGCGCAGGGCGAGCTCGTCCAGGGCCCACGCCCAGTTGGCGCCGGAGGCGGCGTAGCGGCGCAGCAGCGCGATCGCGTCGTCGCGGCCGTACGAGGCCAGGTGGCCGAGGACGGACAGGGCGAGGCCGGTGCGGTGGTCCTCTTCGTCGACGAGGTCGTCGGGGCTGAAGAGGTGGGCCTCGATCGCGCCGAGGGGGCCGTCGAGGTCCAGGTACAGGCGGGCGTAGTACAGGGAGCGGTTCTCGACCTGCCAGTCCTGGCGCGGGTCGCGGAGCACGCACTGGTCCAGGGCCGCGAGGGCCTCGGACCGGGGCGCCGCGAGCGCGTGCAGCGTGCCGTCGCCGCGGCCCCGCTGGAGGAGACCGAGCAGGGTGCCGCTTGGCGCTATGACTGGTTCGAACATGGGAATGGCCTCAAATCAAGCTGGGGACGCAACCGGGAATCGGGATTCACAGAGCCGCGTAACAGCATGTGAGGACGTCCGCCGTCATGTTCCGCTCGATGTAGACCATTGCCTTCTCACTCTCGTCGGTGCTTCGCGGCCCTGGCGGCCGGTGCGGCAGGGGTGGGTGTGGACACCCGTCGTGTCCAGCCCGCTCCTGCCCGTCCGTCATGTCCGCGAATCGAATCCGACGCCATGATGACCCAGGCGGTTTGTGTGCCGCGACCACATTTAAGGCCGCCGTGACCAAGCCGTGAGGTCTCGGCCCGGTCCTGGCCGGGCCCGGCCCGGGAAAAAACCGGATTACCGCGCTCCGAAGAGTTCCAGCAGGTCGGCCTTGGCGAACATGCGGGCGGTGTCCACGGCGGAGGGGGTTCCGGCGTTCGGGTCGGCCCCGCCGGCGAGCAGCGCGCGGATGACCGCCTCCTCGCCCTTGAAGACCGCTCCGGCGAGCGGGGTCTGGCCGCGGTCGTTGGCGCGGTCGGCCTCGGCGCCGCGGGCCAGCAGGACCGTGACGGCGTCGGCGTGGCCGTGGTAGGCGGCGAGCATCACGAGGGTGTCCCCGCGGTCGTTGGTGAGGTTCGCGGGCACCCCGGCGTCGAGGTAGGCGGTCAGCGTCCCGGTCTCGCCCTGGCGGGCGAGGTCGAAGATCTTGGTGGCCAGCTCGATGACGTCCGCGTCGGGAACGCCGGCCGCGTCGGCCGCCTGCGCCGCGCCGTCCGCGTTGGCCGCATTGGCCGCATTGGCCGCGTTCTCGTCGGTGCTGCTCATCACTCGTGCCGCCTTTCACTCGCTACTCGTCGCTCGCCGCTTCGGCAAGAGTTTCCCCAGGCCGGGCGGGCCGTGGGGTGCACGGCACTGCGTCCGTACGGGTGAATCGTCAGGGTAGCGCCCGGTGAGGGACATGAGGGGGCCGGTCCGAGGCAAGGATGCCGGTCGGCGGCGTGCGCACACCCTGCGCGGCGGACGCGCCAGTCGGGGTGGGCCGGGCCGGTGAAAAAGCGAAAGATTCACCCGTATGCACCTTTTGTCGCATTGATACTTCCTGTGAGCCTGGAAGAACTGATGGTGACCGTCCCCACCCACCAGGAGAACGTCTCATGGTCCTGTCCATCTCAGGTGTCGTCCTGCTCGGCATCATCTGCTTCCTCTTCTTCAAGAAGGACGGGATGAAGCTGACGCACGCCTTCGTCTGCGCCCTCTTCGGCTTCTTCCTCGCCGGCTCCGCCATCGCCCCCAGCATCACGGCGAGCACGGCGAGCCTGGCGAGCCTGCTCGGCGGGATCAAGCTCTAGACCGCCCCGACCCGCACCGTCCCGCACCACCACAACTCCAGGAGACGACCGTGGCACGGCGCCCACTCCCCCGAATCATCAGCAGCGGCACCGCGTCGCTCGCCCGGGGCCGCGACTTCGCTCGCACGGCCGCCGACAGCGCCACGGACGTCCTCCATCCGCTCCTCACCATCGGGCGCGGTCTGCGCATCCTGGCCGCGGCCGGGCGGCGGAAGTGGACCGCGACCCCCAAGGACAAGCGTGGTCCCGCGCTCTTCCTGGGAGCCGCCTGCGTCCTCGTGGTCGCGCTCCTCCCCTACGGCCCCCTCGCCGCCCTGATCTCCCTCATGGCGGCGGCGGCCTGGCAGGGACGCGACCGCACCCCGGTGAAGACCGGGCCCAGTGACGCCGAGACCGAACGGCTCGGATCCCTCTACGAGGCCCTCGTGCCGTACTTCTCCATCCCCGAGGACCCGAGTCCGCTCTTCACCCACGGCGGGAGCTGGGACGAGGCCTTCAGCGGGTACGCCTTCGACGAGGCCGGCCGGGTCACCCGGCTCCGCATCCGCTACCCCGCGTACTTCACCGACGGCGAGGCCGCCTCACGGGCCCGGATCGAGGCCCTGCTGCACGCCAAGTCCGGGCGCGGGCGGGAGTACCGCTTCGACTGGGACGAGGAGGGCAACCAGCTCGATCTGCGCGTACTGGCCGCGCTGCCCACCGGTATCGCGGCCCAGCCCTTCGTGACCTCCCCGGGCGAGACCGTCCTCGGCTTCACCGACCCGGCGGGGGTCCGGCGCACCCTGCCCGTGGTCGAGGACGACGACGACCCCCGCGACGAGCCGCCCGTGGTCTGGCGCACCGGCCCCCGCTCCGCCGAGCCGCACCTGCTGGCCGTCGGCCAGCCCGGCAGCGGCACCTCCAGCCTGCTGCGCTCGATCGCCCTCCAGGCCCTGCGCCACGGCGGCGACGTCATGATCGTGGAGGGCGGCGGCAGCGGCGAGTACTCCTGCCTGTCCGGCCGCGCGGGCGTACTGGCCGTCGAGTACGGGCCGAGCGGGGCGCTGGCCACCGTCGAGTGGGCCGCGCACGAGACCGAACGCCGCCTGATCGCCACCCACCGGGCCCACGAGGCGGGCCGGCCCGCCCCCGAGGACACCCGGCGCCCGCTGTGGATCCTGCTGGACCGGCCCAGCGTGCTCGGACACCTCGCGGCCGCCGAGGGCCGCCCCGACCCCCTGGCGCAGCTCCAGGTGCCGCTGCGGCACGGGCGCGCCGCGCACGTCACCGTGGTGGTGGCCGAGCAGTTCGACCACCTGGAGCTGCTGAACGACGCCGTCTGGCAGCACACCCGGGCCCGTGTGGTCCTCGGGCCCGCCTCCGTCCAGCAGATCACCGACGTCCTCGGGCTGCCCCCGCACACCACCCCGCCGGCGCAGCCGCCGCCGGGCCGCGGGTACGCCCGGCTCGGTACGGGGCCGGTGCACCGGCTCCAGGTGCCGGCGACGCCCGACCCGTACGACGACGGCACGCACCCGGGCCACCGTCAGGCGGTCATGGAGCTGCTCCCCGAGCGGCAGGCGCCGGGTGCGGGCGGCGGGGAGGGCCACACGACCCCGTCCAAGGCGCTCCGGCTCCAGCCCCCCGCGCAGTCGCCGGGTCCGCCGGTCGACGCCTCGGAGATCCCCGAGGTGGCGGCGGAGGCCCCGTAGGCCGCCCCGCCCCGGCCCCTACGCGACGAACGTGCGCGGGGGCTCCGCGCCGCTGCCGCCCGCTCCGGTGCCGACCAGCCGGGCGGCCGCGGCGAGCCGGGCGGCGGCCTCCTCGGCCACCGGGCCGCCCACGGTGAACGGCAGCCGTACGTATCCCTCGAAGGCCCCGTCCACCCCGAACCGGGGACCGGAGGGGACGCGGACCCCCACCCGCTCCCCCACCTCGGCCAGCCGGGAGCCGGACAGGCCGCCCGCACGGGCCCACAGGGTCAGGCCGCCGCGCGGTACCTCGAACTCCCACTCCGGCAGCTCCCGGCGGACCGCGGCCACGAGCGCGTCCCGGTTGTCCCGGGCCTGCTCCCGGCGGATCCCGACGGCCTCCTCCCAGCCGCCGGTCCGCATCAGCCAGTTCACGGCGAGCTGCTCCAGCACCGGCGTGCCGAGGTCGGCGTAGGCGCGCGCGGCGACGAGGCTGCGGATCACGTCCGGGGCCGCGCGGACCCAGCCGATCCGCATGCCGGCCCAGAAGGCCTTGCTGGCGGAGCCGACGGTGATCACGGTGGAGCCGGCGGGGTCGAAGGAGCAGACCGGGCGCGGCATCTCCAGGTCCGCGTCCAGCCGGAGTTCCGCCATCGTCTCGTCGGCGATGAGCACGGTGCCGGCGGAACGGGCGGCCTCGACCATGGCCCGGCGCTGGTCCTCGGAGGCCAGCGCGCCGGTGGGGTTGTGGAAGTCGGCGACGACGTAGGCCAGGCGCGGCGCGGCGTCGCGCAGCACCTGCCGCCAGACGTCCATGTCCCAGCCGCTGAGGCCGTCCGCCATGGCCACGGGCACCAGGCGCACCCCGGCGGCGCGCATGAGCTGGAGGATGTTGGCGTAGGAGGGGGATTCGACGGCGATCCGCTCGCCCCGGCCCGCGAAGAGGCTGCAGATGGCGTCGATGGCGCCCATCGCTCCGGTGGTGACCATGATCTGCTCGGGCATGGTCGGGATGCCGCGTTCGGTGTAGCGGTCGGCGAGCATCCGGCGCAGCGCGGGCAGTCCGGCCGGGTAGTCGCCGTGGGTGTGCGCGTAGGGCGGGAGTTCCTCCAGGGCGCCCTGGACGGCCTTGGTGAGCCAGGGCTCGGGGGCCGGGAGGGCCGCGCAGCCGAGGTCGATCATCGAGCCGAGGGATTCGGGCGGGAGCGGTTCCAGGCCCCGGGCGGGGAGCGGGTTCCCGGCCGGTACGGAGGTCCAGCTTCCGGCGCCCCGGCGGGATTCCAGGAAGCCCTCCCCGCGCAGGGCCTCGTAGGCGGCGGCGACGGTGGTGCGGCTGAGGGAGAGGGCGACGGCCAGTTCGCGCTCGGCGGGCAGCCGGGCGGCCACGGGGACGCGGCCTTCGAGGACGAGCAGCCGGATGCCGTCGGCCAGGGTGCGGTAGGCGGGTGACTTGCGGGCACCGGGCGGGCCGGGGCGGTCCTGCTGCGAGGTGATGAGGCGGGCGAGCTGTGCGGCACCGACCGCTGAGGTCCACTGAGCCATGGCGTCCGGTCCACCTTCATCGAATTGGCCTCGGCGGGCGGGGTCCGGGGCCGGTATTGGATTGGTTCCGCGGCCCCAGACTGTCATGTCGGGGTCCGTCCGGGCCAGAGGGGGTGGGCGGGAGCGGCTGCCCGGGGCGGCCCCGTTCACCCCGTGGCCACGCGTCCGCTGCCGTCCCGGGGAGCACAGCGGGCATACTGCGCCCCGTGACTCACGTACGCCTGCGCCATCCGTATCTGGACCACCCCGCTCCGATTCCCTTCGCCCACCGCGGCGGGGCGGCGGACGGGCTGGAGAACACCGCCGCCGCCTTCCGCCGGGCGGCCGCCGCCGGGTACCGGTACTTCGAGACCGACGTGCACGCGACGGCGGACGGGAAGCTCGTGGCCTTCCACGACGCGACCCTGGACCGGGTCACCGACGGGCAGGGCCGGATCCGCGAGCTGCCCTGGAGCCGGGTGCGCGAGGTGCGGGTGGCGGGGACCGAGCCGCTGCCGCTGTTCGAGGAGCTGCTGGAGGAGTTCCCCGAGGCCCGCTGGAACGTGGACGTCAAGGACGAGTCGGCCCTGCACCCGCTGGTGAACCTGGTCGCGCGGGCCGGCGTCTGGGACCGGGTGTGCGTGGGGTCCTTCTCGGAGAGCCGCGTGGCCCGGGCGCAGAGGATCGCCGGTCCGCGGCTCGCCACCTCGTACGGGGTGCGCGGGGTGGTGGGGCTGCGGCTGCGCTCGTTCGCGATCCCGGCGGCGCTGCGCGTGGGCGCGGTGGCGGCGCAGGTGCCCGAGACGCAGGCGGGCATCCGGGTGGTCGACCGGCGCTTCGTACGGACCGCGCACGAACGGGGACTCCAGGTGCACGTCTGGACCGTGAACGAACCGGAACGCATGGAGTCTCTGCTGGACCTGGGTGTCGATGGCATCATGACCGACCGGATCGACATCTTGCGGACGGTGCTGGACCGGCGCGGGGCCTGGGCCTGACGGGCCCGCGGGCCGCCGCGTACGGTGCGGCGGCCGACGCGTACGGGGACCAGCGAGGGGGCGCTCATGACCGAGCGGACGGAAACGCAAGCGGAATCCGGCGAGGACGACGGCAGAGCCGCCGCCGCGCGCCGGCGGGAACAGCACGGCTGGTACTTCTACGACTTCGCCTGCTCGGTGTACTCGACGAGCGTGCTCACGGTGTTCCTCGGTCCGTACCTGACCGCCGTGGCCAAGGCCGCGGCGGACGCCGAGGGCTACGTCCACCCACTGGGGATCCCGGTCCGGGCCGGGGCCTACTTCGCCTACGCCGTGTCGGCCTCGGTGATCGTGGCGGTGCTGATCATGCCGCTCGTCGGGGCCGTGGCGGACCGGACGGGCCGCAAGAAGCCGCTGCTGGCGGCGGCCGCGTACACGGGGGCCACGGCGACGGCCGGGATGTTCTTCCTCGGCGGCGACCGCTACCTGCTGGGCGGGCTGCTGCTGGTCGTGGCGAACGCCTCGCTCTCGCTGTCGATGGTGCTCTACAACGCCTATCTGCCGCAGATCTCCACCCCGGACGAGCGGGACACCGTCTCCTCGCGCGGCTGGGCCTTCGGCTACACCTCGGGCGCGCTGGTGCTGGTGCTGAACCTGGTGCTGTTCCAGGGCCACGACTCCTTCGGGCTCTCCGAGGGCACGGCCGTCCGGATCTGCCTGGCGTCCGCGGGGCTGTGGTGGGGCGCCTTCACGGTGATCCCGCTGCGCCGGCTCCGGGACCGGACGGTGGTGCGGGAGGCGGGCGCGGGTCCGGCCGTCAGCGGGTGGAGGCAGCTGGTGACGACCTTGAAGGACATGCGGCGCTATCCGCTGACGCTGTCCTTCCTGCTGGCGTACCTGATCTACAACGACGGCGTGCAGACCGTGATCTCCCAGGCGTCGGTGTACGGCTCGGAGGAGCTGGAGCTGGAGCAGTCCACGCTGATCGTGGCGGTGCTGCTGGTCCAGGTGCTGGCGGTGGCCGGCGCGCTGGCGATGGGCCGGCTGGCCGTCTCGTACGGGGCGAAGCGGACGATCCTCGGCTCGCTGGCCGCCTGGGCCCTCACGCTCGCGGCGGGATACTTCCTGCCGGCCCGGACGCCGGTGTGGTTCTTCGCCCTCGCCGCGATGATCGGGCTGGTGCTGGGCGGCAGTCAGGCGCTGTCGCGCTCCCTGTTCTCGCACCTGGTGCCGGCGGGCAAGGAGGCCGAGTACTTCTCCGCCTACGAGATGAGCGACCGCGGGCTGAGCTGGGTGGGACCCCTGGTCTTCGGCCTGACGTACCAGCTCACCGGCAGCTACCGGGACGCGATCATCTCGTTGGTGGTCTTCTTCGCACTGGGTTTCGTGCTGCTCGCGCGGGTGCCGGTGCGGCGCGCGGTGGAGGCGGCGGGGAATCCTGTTCCCCTGCGCGTCTGAGCGCGCTCCGGGGCCGGATCCGGCCCCGGAGGGCCCCGGACCCACGAACGAATTCCGAACGAATTTCGACGTTGAAGCAAAGGGCCGGTAGTGTACGCCTTTGGCCTGCCAGGCGGACCGTTACTGCGCACGCGCAAAGCGTGGACGTTGGGTGACATCTGCTGCCAGATGTGACAAAACGGGCATTGGTGGGTACAACAAGGGGCGGCACGACGGGCGACGCATGACCCGGAGCGGGAATCTATACCGCCGACCGGACGTTGACCGGATGACGACGACAGCGACACCTGTCCTGTGGGCGACAAGCCCGGGAGGCACGATTCATGAGTGAGCGAGCTCTCCGCGGTACGCGGCTCGTGGTTACCAGCTACGAGACGGACCGCGGCATCGATCTGGCCCCGCGCCAGGCGGTGGAGTACGCATGCCAGAACGGACATCGATTTGAGATGCCGTTCTCGGTAGAGGCAGAAATTCCGCCGGAGTGGGAGTGCAAGGCGTGCGGCGCCATGGCACTCCTGGTGGACGGGGACGGGCCCGAAGAGAAGAAGGGCAAGCCTGCGCGAACGCACTGGGACATGCTCATGGAGCGACGCACCCGCGAGGAGCTGGAGGAAGTGCTGGCCGAAAGGCTGGCGGTCCTGCGTTCCGGCGCCATGAACATTGCCGTGCATCCGCGGGACAGCCGCAAGTCCGCCTAGCCGGGGACTGGAACACGCAATAAGCCGAGGGGCCCCGCCACTGATGTGGCGGGGCCCCTCGGCTTATTGCGTGTTCCAGGTCACTCCCGTCACGGGGTGAGCGGCGGTCGCCGGTCGGTGTCCGGGCCGCCCGAGGGCCGGTCCTCCCGGATGACCTCGCCCTGGACGACCTTGCCGTCGGGGTAGTGGATCCGGGCCTGCGTGAAGGCGTCGCCGAAGCCGCCGGGGGTGGCCGCGGCCATCCTGCGCTCCAGGCTGCGCCCGGCCCTGCGGGCCACGAAGGTGCGTACGGGCGGCAGCAGCAGGAGCAGGCCGGCCACGTCGGAGAGCAGGCCGGGCACGATCAGGAGCAGCCCGGCCAGCATCATCAGGCCGTTGCCCGAGCCCTTGGGCGTCTGCGGGGTCGGTACCTCGCCGGCCATCGCCTGCGCCTGGGCCTGCTGGAAGGTCTCGGTGAGGTTCTTGAAGGCCCGCCGCCCGGCGCGCTTGATGACCACCACGCCGAGCACCAGCCCGCCCGCGAGCAACGCGGCGACGGTCACCCCGCCGGCCGCTCCCGCGACCAGGCCGAGCAGCCAGATCTCCAGGATGAGCCAGGCGGCTACCGCCAGGGGAACGAAGGTACGGGCGGGTGAGCGCCGTCGGGGGGCCGTAGATGTGCCGGTCCTCAAAGAACCAGTGCCGGTCGTCATACCGTCCAGTGTGCCCGGTCCGGGTTAAAAGCGGCCTCAGTCGGAGGTACCGGACATCCCCTAGGGGGTCCCGGGGTGCCCGGCGGGTCGGTGCCCGGCGGCCTGCCCGGCGGTTCGGTGCCCGGCCGGTCAGCGCCCGGCGGGCCGGACGGGGCGCTTGCCGGTGAGCCTGGCGGCGCGTTCCCGGACGCCCCACTGGGTGACCCGCCACAGGGCCTCGACCACGATGTCCTTGCTCATCTTGCTGTCGCCGAGCTCGCGCTCCACGAAGGTGATGGGCACCTCCACCACGCGGAAGCCCTTGCGGACGGCCCGGCGGGCCAGGTCGACCTGGAAGCAGTACCCGGCCGAGGCCACCTCGTCCAGGCCCAGGCCCTCCAGGGTCTCGCGGCGGAAGGCGCGGTAGCCGCCGGTGACGTCGCGGATCGGGACGCCCAGCATCAGGCGGGAGTAGGTGGAGCCGCCGCGCGAGAGGAACTCGCGGCTCTTGGGCCAGTTCACGACCCGGCCGCCCGGCACCCAGCGGGAGCCGAGCACGAGGTCGGCGCCGGTCAGGGCGGTGAGCAGGCGGGGCAGTTCCTCGGGCCGGTGCGAGCCGTCGGCGTCCATCTCGACGAGGACCCCGTAGCCGTGCTCCAGGCCCCAGGCGAAGCCCGCGAGGTAGGCGGCGCCGAGGCCCTCCTTGCCCTTGCGGTGCATGACGTGCACGTGGTCGTCGGCGGCGGCCAGCTCGTCGGCGAGCTTGCCCGTGCCGTCGGGGCTGTTGTCGTCGGCGACGAGGATGTGGGCCCCGGGCACGGCGGCGCGCACCCGGCCGACGATCAGGCCGATGTTCTCGGCCTCGTTGTACGTCGGAATGATCACCAGCGTGGTGCCGAGCGGTCCGTAGGTCCGCTGTCCGCCGTCGCTCACTGGGTCCCCTTGCGTGTTCCTCGACCGGTCGGCCTCGTCCGTCCCGTCACAGCAGGACGATTTTAGAACAGCGATCGGGGCCGGCGGTCCTTCGGGCCGGACCGGCTCCCGCTGGCTGCGGGCCGCCGTGACCGTTGTCTACTGGACAGCCGGGCCCCGATCCGGGACCACCCTCTCCCGAGCTCCGGCGGAGTACGGGACCGCCGTCCGGCCCCCCATCCCGGGGAAACCTTCCCTCGCCCCCGAGGCGCGGGTGCGGTGAGCCGGATCCGGCCGGCCCGGACGTCCTGTGGTGGACCCGGCCGAACCTATCCGGGTCCGGCCGCCCGTACCGAGCCGAGGCCGGGGGGATCACCCCTGTGGCCGTACGAATACCTCCCGGCCGCCGACCACCGTCGCCAGGCACACCGGCAGCTCGCGGCCGGGGCTCAGATCGGGCAGTCCGGGCGTGCCGGAGCGCGGGTCGGTGGACCAGCGGGCGACCCGGTCGTCGGGGGCCTGGACCACGAGTTCCCCGGTCTGCCAGACGGCGTAGTCGGCGGGGGCGCCGGGCACGAGGGTGCCCGCGTCGTCCCGGCCCAGGGCCCGCCAGCCGCCCCTGGTGTGGGCGGCGAAGGCCGCCCGTACGGAGATCCGGTGCCCGGGGGTGCGGTGGAAGGCGGCCGCACGGACGGTGCCCCAGGGGTCGAGCGGGGTGACGGGCGCGTCGGAGCCGAAGGCCAGCGCGACCCCGGCCTTGAGCATGGCGGCGTACGGGTTGAGGGTGCGGGCGCGCTCGACGCCGAGGCGGTCCGCGTACATGCCCTCGTCCCCGCCCCAGGCGGCGTCGAAGGCGGGCTGCACGGAGGCGGTCAGACCCAGCTCCGCGAAGGCGGCGATGGTGTCCGGGGTCATCATCTCGGCGTGCTCGACGCGGTGCCGGGCGGCCCTGACCCGTTCGAGGCCGACCTTCCCGGCGGCGGCCCGGACCCCTTCGACGACGGCGGAGACGGCGGCGTCCCCGATGGCGTGGAACCCGGCCTGGAGCCCCGCCTCGGTGCAGCCGGCCACGTGCTCGGCGACGGCCCGCGCGTCCAGGTACTCGGTCCCGGTGTGGGCCGCGTCGGCGTACGGGGCGTGCAGGCAGGCGGTGTGCGAGCCGAGCGCGCCGTCCACGAAGAGGTCGCCCGCGGCGCCGACCGCGCCGAGTTCCCGGGCCAGGCCGAGGTCCCGGTCGGCCCAGTAGCCGAAGACGCGCGGTCCGGGGCGCTGCCCGGCCAGGTCGAGCAGGGCGGTGAAGTCCTCGGCGGAGGAGATGTCCGGCCCGCCGCACTCGTGCACGGAGCCGATGCCGAGGGAGGCGGCCCGGTCCAGTGCGGCCCGCTGGGCCTCGGCGCGCTGGGCGGGGGTGACGGCGTCGAAGGCGGCCCGCCGCACGGCGTGGTGGTCGTCCCGGGTGAGCGGCTCGTCGCCGCGCGCGCGGACGGCGGGGACGAGGTCCAGGAGGGCGGTGGTGACCACGGCGGAGTGGACGTCGACGCGGCTGAGGTAGAGCGGCCGCCCCCCGGCGGCCTCGTCCAGTTCGGCCCGGCGCGGGGCCCGCCGCTCGGGCCAGCGGGCCGCGTCCCAGCCGTGGCCCAGGAGCACCCGGTCGGCGGGACGCCGGGCGGCGTACGCGCGGACCAGCCCCAGCGCCTCGGACAGGGTGCGGGCACCGGTCAGGTCGAGGCCGGTGAGGGCGAGGCCGGCGGAGGTGGTGTGGACGTGGGCGTCGGTGAAGGCCGGGGTGACGAGGGCCCCGTCCAGGTCGACGACCTCGTCCACGCCCCGGGCGAAGGCGTCGGCGGCCCCTTCGGAGCCGACCCAGGCGACGTGCCCGCGTTCGACGACCATCGCGGTGGCGAAGGGGTCGGCGGGGCTGTGCACCTCTCCCCCGCGCAGCAGGACGGTACGGGCGGGGGCGGCCTCGGGGGCTCCGGCGGCGTCGGCGGAGCGGGCGGTGCGGTCGGTCATGGGCCCTAGTCTCGCCCCTGCGGCCGCCGCGCCCGGACGCGGGTCGGCCGCGGGTCGGCCGCGGGCGCCGCTCCCCACGCCGCCGGACGCTCCGGGAAGCCGCCGGACGGAGTCCGGCGCAGCGGCGTGAAGCCGGGGAGGCCGGCCCGCGGCCGAGCCGCGCGAGCGGC
The DNA here is from genome assembly GCF_055581065.1 of Streptomyces sp. NPDC031479. NCBI lineage: Bacteria > Bacillati > Actinomycetota > Actinomycetes > Kitasatosporales > Streptomycetaceae > Streptomyces > Streptomyces sp. NPDC031479. The sequence goes on along the minus strand of NZ_JBVIKC010000002.1, from coordinate 468,537 downwards.
GCGTCAGGAGGTCAGATGCGCGGAGGGCGCGCCTCGTAGGGGGTGGAGAGGACCACGGTCGTGCGGGTCGAGACGTGGGCCAGGGCGCGCAGGCGGCCCAGCAGGTCCTCCAGTTCGAGGGGCGTGGCCACCCGTACCTTCAGGATGTAGTTCTCGTCTCCGGCGACGCTGTGGCAGGCCTCGATCTCGGGTACCCCGGCCAGCCGCTCGGCGATGTCGTCGGGGGCGCTGGGGTCGAACGGCTTGACCGAGATGAAGGCGGTCAGGGGCAGCCCGACGGCCTCGGGGTCGACCACGGCCGCGTAGCCGCGGATCACTCCGCGCTGCTCCAGGCGGCGTACCCGCTGGTGGACGGCCGATGTGGACAGTCCCGTGGCCTTGCCCAGGTCCGTGTAGCTCATCCGCCCGTCCCGCACCAGCAGATCCACGATCTGGCGGTCCAGCTCCTCCATTGCGCTCATAGCCGCTCAACCTATTGCCCAGAGCCGCTCCAGGCACAGCGGTGTCCACGCCGAAGTGCCCGCAGAACCGGCACCTGCACCGGGCATGTGACCAAAGCCACAGGGGTGGACGGGCGTACGGCGGGCCGTCGTGGTTACTCGTGCCGCGCGGCGGGAAGTGCTTGGTGTGGCCGTGGCCGAAGAACCTGCCCGCCCGGCCCACCCAAGGGGGAGTACATCCATGCTGAACACCAAGCGCGCCGGTCGCACCGAACCGGAGCCCCTGGAACTGATCGAGACCGCGTACGCGGACGACGAGGAGTACCTCGACGAAGCGGAGGGGTTCGAGATCCACCACGCGATCTGCCCCGACTGCGGGCAGTCGATCGCACTCGTCGCGGACGAGGAGCACCTGCCGCAGCACGCGCTGTGCCTGAGCCCGTGGAACCCGTTCGGACTCACGGTGTGCGCCGGCACCGGCCGGCCGGTCGCGGACGCGCTGCCGACGGTGGGCGTGCTCCAGCCCGAGGGGACGGAGCTCGAAGTGGTCCACTTCGACCTGCCCCAGGGTCTCGACTGGCGGACGCAGCCCTTCTCGCACGTCGGCGGTCCGGGCTCGCGTCCCGTCCGGGCGGTGGCGGCCCCGCTGCCGCAGATGCGCCAGCACGCGCAGGCCGCCTGAGACACCGGCTACCAGTAGGTGCCCTGCACCATGGCGGCGAGGCTGCCGTGGTGCAGGATCAGGCCGTCCGGATCGGCGGGGACCTCGACCTCCCCGAAGTGCGCCTGCCGGTAGGCGATGCGCAGCATGACGATCCCGTGCCGCAGGGCGGCGTAGAGGGTGTGGAACTCCATGTCCCGCGGGGTGTGCCCGGTGAGTTCCGCGTACCGGCGTTCCAGGTCTTCGCGGCGCAGGAAGTCCGGCAGTCCGCTCTGGCCGAAGCCGACGGTCAGGTCCTGGAAGAAGCGGTGCAGGTAGACGGTCCAGCCCAGGTCGACCTCGCGGGGGGCGTAGGCGGCCATTTCCCAGTCGAGGACCGCGACCGGCTCGAAGCCGTCGTAGACGACGTTGCCGATGCGGGCGTCGCCCCAGTTCAGGACGGGTTCGCCCTCGTCGGCCGGCCAGAGTTCCTCCAGCCGGTCGAAGGCGCGTTCCAGCAGGGGTGAACGGGACAGTCCGGACACGACCCAGGCGTAATAGGCGCGCTGGGCGTCGACGTGGCGGCGCAGCGGGCTGCCCTCGCCGGCCGGGAGCAGGAACTCCGCCTCCTCGGCGGGGAACTGGTCGTGGAGCCGGGCCAGCAGGGAGACGCTGGCGTCCTGGAGGGCGGCGCGTTCGGCGTCGGTGGCGGCGTGCAGCCAGCTCCCCTCGTAGGTGTAGGGCATGACGTCGGGCGGTACGCGCCCCTCGGCGCGGGCCATGACGAAGAACGGTGCCCCGAGCGGGGCCGGGTCCTCCTCCAGCCACAGCACGCGCGGTACGGGCAGGTCGGTGTGCGCGGCGACCAGGCTCATGACGCGGTGCTGGCGCGGCATGTCGTAGGAGGGGAAGACGGTGTAGGCGGCGGGGTCCGCGGCCAGCCGCAGGGCACAGCCGCGGACGGGCGCGTCCGGGTGCTCGATGTCGAAGAGCAGGGTCTCGCTGGACATGCCGTTGGAGGCGGGGACGGAGGCGTGGGCCACCTCCGCTCCGGGCAGGTGGCGGTCGAGCCAGGACGCGAGGCGGCGGCCGAGTTCCGCGGGTTCGCGGGTGGAGGTGCGCGGGCGTGGTGCCGTGGCCATGGGCGGGCTCCTTCAGTGCGGGGCGACGGAGGAGTAGTCGGCGAAGCCGCTGGGGTCGTGGCGGCCGAAGCTGCCGTGTTCGAAGATGCCGAATCCGGTGCGGCCCTCCAGGGTGAAGCGGGCCGCGTGGTCGGTGACCCCGAAGGCGGCCATGGGGTGGGCGGCGGGGTCGGTGAGGTCGTAGACGCGGCGGTCGGTCCAGCCGCGGCCCTGCCAGCTGCCGTGCTGCCAGTCGGCGGCGGGCGGGTAGCCGGCGCCGACGGCGAGCGGGGACGAGGCGAGGATCTCGACGCCGAGTTCCAGGGGCTTGCGGGAGGGGTCGGTGAGGTGGACGACCGCGCTCTGGGGGTGGCGGGTGCCGGGCCGGTAGCGGATCTCCGTGTGGGGCCAGCCGAGCTGGACGTCGTGGCGGCCGCTGTCCTCGGGGAAGACCTGGACGGCCTCGTTCAGGGTGCGGTGGCCGTCGGCGTCCTCCTGGGCGATGACCATGAGGAAGCGGTCCTCGAAGCGGACGGGGATCCAGAGCCAGTGGAAGCCCTCGGGGCGGTGTTCCTCGGCGGCCCGGCCGCCGTCCTCGCCGGGGATGGGGCGCACGCCCCAGCTGCGGTCGCGGGTTCCGGTCCATTCGCCGGGGGTGAGGGTGAACTCCTCCCCCCTGGCGCGGAGGGTGCCGGTGACCTGGCCGGCCTGGACGAAGCGGCGGCCCTCCAGCATGAGGCGGTCGCCTCGGCGCTGGATGTGGTGGGGTTCCCAGACGGCGGGGAAGGCCGCGGTCCAGGTGAGGTCGTACGAGAGCCCGTGGGGGTCTTCGGGGTCGGGGTCGCAGCGCAGGGTGAGCCGGCGGAGGGGGGCGTCGACGGTGATCGACAGAGGTCCGACGGAGAGGTTCATCCGGTCGTCGGTGAGGGCGTCGGAGGCGCGTACGGCGAGGAGTTCGCCGCCGAGGCGGAGGGTGGCGTAGGCGTCGATGACCCCGGTGTTGGGGTAGACGCCGAGGCCGAGGATGAGGACGGCGCGGCCGGCGTGGTCGAAGACGTGGAAGATGCAGCGGTCGTAGGCGTTGCGGTCGCCGGTGACGAGGTGCTTCATCGACAGGGGGGCCTGGTGGATGGGGTATTCGTCGAGGGGGACGGGGCGGTCCGCGGGCACGGCAAACCTCCTGGGCACAGGGGTGGGCGGCGGCTGAGCGGATATGACGGTACGTCAGAAACCAGCTGTGCGACCAGGGTTGTGGCACATCCTGACAGTCCGGCACGCCGGGCCACGCCACGGGCCCCGGGGCGCGGCCGGCTCCACCCCCGCCCCGGGGCCGGGGGGGCAGGGGCGGGGGGCAGGGGGCAGGGGGCAGGGGGCAGGGGATCAGAGGCAGGTCTCGCCGAACTTCACCACGATCAGCTCCACCGGCCGGCCGTTCAGCGGGGTGCCGGCCTTCGGGAGCTGGGCGCACACCTGCCAGTTCGACTCCTGGAGGACCATCCTGCCCTCCCTGCCGTCCTTGACCGTGAGGCTCGTGCCGGACGGCAGGGCGGCGCGGACGGCCTTGACGGACTTGCCGGCGAACTCCGGCATCGCGCCGCTGACCTCCGGCTCGGGGCCGGTGTCCGAGGCCGGGCAGCTGTCCTCCAGCTGCACCGCGCCGAAGTCGACCCTGGCATCGGCGGCCGCGGGGCCCGGGGCGGGAGTCTGGAAGCAGACCTTCCAGTCTCGGTCGAAGACCTGGGACCGCTGTCGGCCGAGGCTGTCGTGCGAGGTCAGGTGGAGGAAGCCGGCCGCCTGCGCCTCGTCCTGGGCGGCCTGGAGGCCCTTGCCCACGAAATCGGGCAGGGCGCCCGCCTTCGCGGGGGCGGCAGCGGGAGCGGAAGCACCGGCCGTGGCGGGCGGGGTGACGGGCCGGCCCGTGACGGAGCCGGTGGCCACGGGCCCCACCACGGCGGGCTCCGCGCCCTGACAGCCGGTGACGGCGAGGAGCGCGGTGGCGGCCAGGGCGACGGGTACGACGTGTTGTGTACGCATCAGGACATGCTCTCCGACACGCGCGGGATCCCGCAGGCCGTGGGAAGGGTCGAACGGATGGGCGCGGGCGGGAGAGGGTTACTCGCGCTCCCGGTCCCGCGTTGGCCGTGCATGACCACTGTGGAGACGCCCGCGTCGAGAGTGGGGCGCCGGCGGCGCCCCGCTCCCTCCGGCGCCGAAGAATCGGTTCAGCAGTTCGACCGGCCGGCTGGTCGGCCCTCCGAGCGGACGACGGAGCGGCAGCAGCCCCCGCGGCAGCGGCATCCCGACCCGCCGATCTACGGCGCCCTGCTCGCGCGCTGGGCCGCCGACGGCCGGACGCTGCCGGGGCGGCGCGATCCGGAGTGGTCCCGGATCGCCTCCTCCCCCATCTGGCCGAACGGCCCCCTCTACGGCAGCCCCTGAGCGGGCTCAGAGCGCCAGCAGCCCCGCCGCGGTCGGGCGGAAGCCGCAGGCCGCGTAGAAGGGTTCGAGGTGCGGTTCGTAGTCGACGTGCAGCCACTGCGCGCCGCGCTCCCGCGCCGCGTCGGCGGCCGCCCGCACCAGCCGGACCCCGAGCCCGGACCGCCGCAGGTCCGGGTGCACCGTGGTGTCGAGGACGAAGGCGTGCACGCCTCCGTCCCAGGCGACGTTGACGTAGCCGACCAGGCGGCCGTCCTCACGGGCGGCGACCCAGGCCAGGCTGCGTTCCAGCACCGGCGCGAAGGACACGGTCCGGTGTCCCGGCCAGGCGTCGGCGAACAGGCCGTTCAGCTCGGCGTCGGTCAGGACCGGGCGGACGAGGAACTCCACGCCGGGGCCGTTCAACGGCTCTCGGGGCCGGCCAGGTGGCGGGCGATGACCATGCGCTGGATCTGGTTGGTGCCCTCCACGATCTGGAGCACCTTCGCCTCGCGCATGAGACGCTCCACCGGGAAGTCCGCCGTGTAGCCGTATCCGCCGAGCACCTGCACCGCGTCCGTGGTGACGGCCATGGCCGCGTCCGTGCAGAACAGCTTGGCCATCGCCGCCTGCCGGGAGAACGGCTTGCCCGCGTCCCGCAGCCGCGCCGCCGCGAGGTACAGCGCCCGGCCCGCCTCGATCTTGGTGGCCATGTCGGCCAGCATGAAGCGCAGGCCCTGGAAGTCGGCGATCGGGTGGCCGAACTGCTTGCGGCCGAGGGCATAGGCGAGGGCCTCGTCGAGGGCCGCCTGGGCCACTCCTATCGCGCAGGCCGCGATCCCGAGCCGGCCGGCGTCGAGGGCGGCGAGGGCGATGGTGAAGCCCTGGCCCTCCTCGCCGATGCGCCGGGTGTCGGGGACGCGCACGCCGTCGAAGTGCAGCTGGGCGGTGGGCGAGCCCTTCATGCCCATCTTCTTCTCGGGGACCGCGGCCGTCAGCCCCGGGGCGTCGCCCGGGACGAGGAAGGCGGTGATCCCCTTGGCGCCCGGGGCCCCGGTGCGCGCGAGGACGGTGTAGAAGTCGGCGACCCCGCCGTGGGTGATCCAGGCCTTGGTGCCGGTGATCAGCCAGTCGTCGCCGTCACGGACCGCCTTGGTGGTCAGCGAGGCGGCGTCCGAGCCGGCCGCCGGCTCGGACAGGCAGTACGCGCCGAGCAGCCCGCCGCCGAGCATGTCGGGCAGGTGGGCGGCCTGCTGCTCCTTGGTGCCGTACGCGGCCAGGCCGTGGCAGGCCAGCGAGTGCACGCTGACGCCGAGCCCGACGGTCAGGCGGGCGGCCGCGAGCTCCTCCAGAACCTGGAGGTAGACCTCGTAGGGCTGGTCACCGCCGCCGGACTCTCCCGCGTAGGGAAGTCCCAGCAGGCCGGACTCCGACAGCAGGGTGAAGACCTCGCGGGGGAACCGGCCGGTCTCCTCCTCGTCGGCGGCCCGGGGACGGATCTCGCGCTGGGCGATCTCGCGTACGAGCATGAGGAGGTCCCGGGACTCCTCGGTGGGCAGCTGACGGTCCACCGGCTGCGGGGCGCGGTCGGTCATGGCGGCGCTCTCCTCCCTCGTCGGGCACGGCGACGACGCGTGAGGTGTGGGACGCGCCGCCGGGTCTCGGTACTCACAGCCGATGCTGCCCTCCCGGATCACGGTAGGGCTCGATCAGAGGCTGCGGCGGGTTGAGTATGCCCGATCAGGCGCTTTCCGTCACCGGTACCCGATCGCGATGATCGTCCGGCGGGCTCGTGGGCCCGTCGGAGGCCACCGGAGGCGCGGTGCACTCCGGGACGAACTCCTCGATCACCGTCAGGGTCGCGCGCAGCTGGCGCACCAGCAGCGCGGCGAGCGCCGGCGGCTCGGGCCGCCCGTCGGCGCCGGCGGAGCCGATCCAGTCGAGGGTGGCGCCCTCCACCCCGGAGAGCCAGCCGACCAGGGCGAGGCGGGCGAGCGGCGGCACCGTGCTGCGCCCGTACGCGCCCTCGGCGATCGCGGCCACGAGCTCCTCGCGGACCCCGTCCCGGATGGCCAGCACCTCGGCGTCGGAACCGACCCCGCCGGTGACGATGGTCCGGTAGGCGGCGTGGTGGTGCTCGGCGTAGTGGAGGTAGCCGTCGATCGTGCGGCGGACCCGCTCGGCGCCCGGCAGGTCCGGCTCGCCGGTGGCGCGGGCGACGAGTTCGGCGACCGAGTCCTCGACGATCGCGAGGTAGTAGCCGCGCTTGCTCTTGAAGTAGTAGTAGATCAGCCCCTTGGCGACGCCCGCCTGCTGGGCGATGTCGTCCACGGAGAGGGCGTCGTACGAGGTGTCGGCGAACAACTTCCGCCCGATCGCTATGAGTTCGGCCCTGCGGACCTGCGAACGGCCGGTGGCACCACGTTGTTGACTATTGTTCAAATCCGGCCCCACCCTCGAACTGCCACAGGATCGCAGTATGGCAGAGCCGCCCGGCGGGCTTCCGGGGCGGACCGCCGCCGAGGACGGCGGCGGCGGGTGGCGCGGGCGGTGCGGGCGGTGCGGGCGGTCAGAACCAGCCGAGGCGGGTGACGAGCATGGCCACGACGACCACGAGGATCCAGCCGAGCACGTGCTCCAGCCAGGAGGAGCCTTCCCCGGGTCCCCCGGTGCCGACGAGGCTGCGGGCCCGGGCGCGGGCGGAGAGGGCGGCGGTGTGTGCGGTCATGCCGTCCAATGTGCCAGCGTTCGCGGCATTCGCGGTAGATGACGAGGGTCACCGGTGGCGCGCGTCACACCGCCGGGCCCCGGAACCCTCCTCGGTGCGGAGCGGTCCCGGGGCCCGGCGGCGCGCGGGGCGCCTGCGGTCAGGTGTCGCGGGTGCGCCGGTCACCGGCCATGGCCATCATGGCCAGACCGAGGCAGAGCGCGATCGCGCCGGTGATCACGTTGCTGACGATGCTGCGGTGGACGTTCATCGGTCCGGCGATGACCCAGGGGGCCACGATCGTCCAGGCGCCGATCGCCACGGCCGTCCAGGCCATCGCGTGCGTGCGCTCGTACGCCGATCCCAGCCCGCCCATGCACAGGCAGAAGGCGAGACCGGCTATCAGGTTGTTGACGGCGAGCGGGCCCAGCACGCTGAACCCGGCGATCCACGGCGAGGCCGCCAGGTACAGGCCCGTGATCAGGGCCAGCGCCTCCACGGCCTGCGCGGCGGGGGTGCTCGTCACCCGCTCGAACCGAGTCCGCATCTCGGCAAGGTCCGGGTGATGTTCGATGCTCGAATGGGTGGTCATGGTGGGCTGCCTCCTATGAGAAGCCTTATACGGCCCTTATGCCCAGATTCGACCCGTTAAGCCCTGCGGAGCGGCGGGATTTTCACAGCACGCCCACCGCCTTCAGAGCGGCGATCCGCTCGCGGCCCGGCGCCGCCGGCCCGTAGAGGTAGCAGATGCCGCCGCTGCCGGAAACGGTCTTCCCCGCGGCGTCGTGACGCTTGGTGCGGAGCCAGATGGTCTCCCATTCGCGGCGGCGGTAGACCCGGCGGACGGCGGCGTTGTCGGCCGAGTTCGGGTCGTTGGCGATCACGTCCCCGTCGGCGGTGAAGCCGATCACCGTCATGAGGTGGCCGGCCGTGCCGTAGCCCGCGCCGGTCAGTTCCTCCGCGCGGAAGGACTGCGAGGTGATCACCGGGATGCCGGCCCGGACCAGGGTCTCCAGGTCGGCCAGGGAGCCGAGCCGGGTGACCACCCCGGCGAGGCCCGGGTAGGTGGCGGCGTAGGCGGCGTTGAAGGGCCAGTTGCCGCACCCCTTGTAGGCGGCGTCGTAGGTGGAGCGGGCGGCGTGGCAGACCTGGGGGTCGGCGTACGCGGGATCGACCCAGGACAGGGAGGCCGCGCCGGGTCTGCCGCCCCAGAACTCCACGGTCATCTGCGAGGACGTGGGGCTGCACCAGGCCTCGCCGCCGTTGTCGTACTCCGGGTACTGGCCCGCGTGGACCTCCTGCGAGTAGCGCGGCACCTCCAGTTCGTGGGCGGTGCCCGAGGGGGTGGAGGCGGGGACCGTGAAGCGGTCGGGAACGTCCGAGGCCATGGCCCCGGCCAGCCGGACCGTGGGGCCCCGGCTCGCGCCCGGCTCGCGGTACAGGGTGACGCGCAGCTGCCAGGCGGCGATGCGCGGTCCGGTGCCGGGGTGGTCCACGGCCAGGGTGTCGGTCCACACGGTGCTGCGGCCGTCGGTCTGGCCGTCGACGGAGGTGCGGCGGATGTCGCCGTCTCCGGAGGCCCAGCGGCCCATCACGTACCAGGGGGTGTCGGTGCCGTCGGTGTAGGTGCCGCGCAGTTCGGTCTGGATCCAGGTGCCGGCCGGGGTGTGGGCGTTCCAGGAGGCGATGACCTCCGTGGCGGGCACGGTGGAGCGGTGCACCGGAGAGGTCCAGGTGGCGTGCTCCCAGTCGGCCCGGCGGCCCGTGTGGGGGTCGGTGTACTCGGTGCGGCCCGCCGCGGCGGCGATCTCCAGGCCGGGGCGGGTGCCCGGGACGGCCGTGGTGCCCGTGTGGGTGCCGGCCTGCCAGTGCCCGTACGCGTACCAGAACCGGTTGTCGACCGGCCGGCCCGGAGCACCGCCGCCGGGGAGGGGACCCGCTCCGGGGCGGGGGTCCGCGGCGGCGGCGCGGCCCGTGGGCAGGGTGGCCGCCGTGGCGGCGGCGAGGGCGACGGCCAGGAGGGCCCGGCGCGGGGTGGGTGCGGTCATCTGCGTGGCCCCCAGGGGTCGGAACGGTGGGTCGGCTCGTCCACCCTTCCAGTTCCCGGCCGTACGGCGGCGAAGCCCCGGGTCCGTGTCGTGGGCGAACCGGGGGGCGGGCCGTACGCTGGCCGGGTGGAGCCACAGCAGTCACTCGAATCGCTCGCGCGGGAGCTCGCCGTCCTGCCCCCCTCCCTCGGACCGGTCCGGCTGATCGGGATCGACGGACACGCCGGCTCCGGCAAGAGCACCTTCGCCGGGCGCCTGGCGGGGGCCCTGGGCGGGGCGCCGGTGCTGCGGCTGGACGACGTGGCCACCCACGAGGAGCCGTTCGGCTGGCCGGAGCGGCTGCGCTCCCAGGTGCTGGAGCCGCTCGCCGAGGGCCGGGCCGCGCACTGGACCCCGTACGACTGGGTGGAGCGCCGCTTCGGGCCCCCGCGGGTCCTGGAGCCGGCGCCCGTGCTGCTCGTCGAGGGCGTCGGGGCCGGACGCCGGGCGCTGCGGCCGCACCTGGCGCGGCTGCTGTGGATGGAGACGCCCCGGGAGCGGTCCTGGGGCCGGGGCCGGCGGCGGGACGGGCGCGAACTCTCCGACTTCTGGGACGGGTGGGAGCGCGCGGAGCTCGCGCACTTCTCCGGCGACCCTTCGCGCCCCTTCGCGGACACTCTGGTACACCAGAGAGGTACGGGATACGAGTGGACTTCCGGGGCCCCTGCGACCTCCGGAACTGGCACGTCCGTCACCGAAAGTGACGGACTCCCCCAGGCCTGAGCGCTCTCGCACAACGGCCCGCGCGGGCCTGCTCCGAGCCGCTTGACCGGGCCCCGCGAACGGCCTTACGTTCTGAATGAGCGGTCTGCGAAGGCCGCCGCGGACGCGGAGCCCCCGATTGTTCCCCCGTGATCGGGGGCTCCGCTCTGCCCCGTTCCGGATCCGGAGGGGCCCGGAGCGCGCCGCTCCACCCTCCCCCCTTCACCCTGAGTCACCCCGCGCCCCGGGGGCCCACCCACGACCCGTGCCCCCCGCACCCTGGGTAAGGTGCGTCACCGCGGGTACGATGCAGCCCTGATTTCATCGGCGGGGTGGACACCTCTGCGTGCGCGGCACGGAGTGTTCCGCGCACCACGGGGCTGGCTTGTGGGGGATGTGATGGACTTCGGCATGCCGGGCAGCGCACACGCCCCGGCCGAACTCGCCTGGCTGCGCGGGGTGGACGCCTGCACGATGGGCGCGTACCCGCAGGCCGAGGAGGAGTTCCGGGCGGCCGTCAGGCTCGATCCCGCCATGGCCGACGCCTGGCTGGGCCTGCACGCGCTGCGGGTGGACACGACCAACGCGTTATTGCGGATGTACGCCCACCGCGACCGCTTCGGCGAGCAGCGGGCCCGGCACCGACGGACCCTCAACTCCTGGTACTGGCTGGGCTGGTGGGTACAGCCGGTGCTGGAGAGCCGACGGGACCTGCTGCTGGCCCACGCCTCGCACTGGCTGGACGGTCGGCACGTCCCCGAGCTGGACCAGGCGCTGGCCGCCCTGCCGCCGGTGGACACCGACCCGCAGGTGCGGTTCCTGCACGCCTGCCGGGCCTACCTGGTCAAGGACTGGGACCAGCTCGTACGCCAGACCGAGCCGCTGGTGGACGATCCGCTGCTGGGGATCGAGGCGGGGCTCTTCGGCGGGATGGCCCGGGTCCGGCTGGAGATGTACGGGCAGGCGGAGCCGATGCTCTCGGCGGCGCTGATGCGCTGCCGCAGCGAGCAGCCGCAGCGCAAGGAGCTGCGGTACTGGCTGGCGCGGGCGCACGAGGGGACGGGGCGCAGCGCGGCGGCCCTGCCGCTGTACCGGGCGGTGCACCGGGTGGACCCGGCGTTCATGGACACGGCGGCCCGGCTGACGGCCATCGCGGACAGCAGCGACCCCGACGACATGGCCGGGTACGCCGGCTACGGCGGGCACAGCGCCGAGGGCTTCGCCGGGCACGGGCTGTCCTCCCTCGGCGGGGACTACACGGCGGTGGCGCTGGGCGGCGGGGGCGGCGGGCCCGTGCAGGACATCGCCGCGGACGGGCAGGTGGATCCGGATCCGCCGACGCCCGGGGAGCCGGTGGACCAGCGGTTCGGCCCGGTCGGCGGGGGCTCGGGACGGCCGGACGGCGTACGGCACAAGGTGTCCCTGCCCGCGCAGGGCGTCCCGTCGGGGCTGCCGACCGGGCCCGCCGACCCGCGGGCGCTGGCCGAGGCGCTGGCCGAGCTGGAGCGGATGGTGGGCCTGGAGCCGGTGAAGCGGCAGGTGAAGGCCCTGTCGGCGCAGCTGCACATGGCCCGGCTGCGGGCGGCCCAGGGGCTGCCGGTACAGCCGCCGAAGCGGCACTTCGTCTTCTCGGGCCCCTCGGGCACCGGCAAGACCACGGTGGCCCGGATCCTGGGCCGGGTGTTCTACGCGCTCGGGCTGCTGGGCGGCGACCACCTGGTGGAGGCGCAACGGGCCGATCTGGTCGGGGAGTTCCTGGGGCAGACCGCCGTCAAGGCGAACGAGCTGATCGACTCGGCGATCGGCGGGGTGCTGTTCGTGGACGAGGCGTACAGCCTGTCCAACTCGGGCTACAGCAAGGGCGACGCGTACGGGGACGAGGCCCTCCAGGTGCTGCTCAAGCGGGCCGAGGACAACCGGGACCACCTGGTGGTGATCCTGGCCGGCTACCCGGCGGGGATGGACCGGCTGCTGGCCGCCAATCCGGGGCTGTCCTCGCGGTTCACCACCCGGGTGGACTTCCCGAGCTACCGCCCCGCGGAACTGACCTCGATCGGCGGGGTGCTGGCCGACGCGAACGGGGACCGGTGGGACGAGGAGGCCCTGGAGGAGCTGCGCAGCGTCAGCGGGCACGTGGTGGAGCAGGGCTGGATCGACGAGCTCGGCAACGGGCGGTTCCTGCGGACGCTGTACGAGAAGAGCTGCGCGTACCGGGACCTGCGGCTGGCGGGGTTCTCCGGGGAGCCCTCGCGGGACGACCTGGCGACGCTGCGGCTGGCCGACCTGATGCAGGCGTACGGGGAGGTCCTGTCGGGGCGCGGCCCCGACGGCCCGGGACGGTCCGAGCCCCTGGTGTAGGGGGCCCGGACCGTGCTCCGGACGGTGGTGCGCGCGGCCCGCTAGGCGCTGCGCGCGTAGGTGCGGTGGGCGGGGTCGCGGACCTCGCCGACCAGCATCTCCAGGACGTCCTCCAGGGCGACCAGGCCCAGGACCCGGCCGGCCGGGTCGGCGACCTGCGCCAGGTGGGTGGCGTCGCGGCGCATGACGCTGAGGGCGTCGTCCAGCGGGAGGGTGGAGCACAGGACGGTCATCCGGCGCCACACCCGCTGCGGGACGGCCCGCTCGCGGTCCTCCAGGTCGAGGACGTCCTTGACGTGGAGGTAGCCCATGAAGGCACCGGTGTCGGAGCGGACCGGGAAGCGCGAGTAGCCGGTGCGCACGGTCAGCTGTTCGATCTGGCGCGGGGTGACGGCCGGGCCGACGGTGACGAGCCGGCCGGGGGCCAGCAGGACGTCGGTGACCGGGCGGCTCCCCAGTTCGAGGGCGTCCTCCAGGCGTTCCTGCTCGACGGGTTCGAGGAGTCCGGCCTGCCGGGAGTCCTCGACGAGCCGGCCGAGCTGGGCGCTGGTGTAGACGGCCTCGACCTCGTCCTTCGGCTCGACCTTGAACAGTCGCAGGACGAGCGCGGCGCAGGCGCCCAGGGCGCTGGTCACCGGCCCGCAGAGGCGGGCGAAGGCGACCAGGCCGGGGCTGAACCACAGGGCGGTCCGCTCGGGGGCGGCCATGGCGAGGTTCTTCGGGACCATCTCGCCGATGACCAGGTGCAGGAAGACCACGGCGGCGAGGGCGAAGGCGTACCCGAGGGGGTGGACCAGGCCCACCGGGACGTGGGCGGCCTCGAAGAGGGGTTCCAGGAGCCGGGCCACGGTGGGCTCGGCGACCGCGCCGAGGGTGAGCGAGCACATGGTGATGCCGAACTGGGCGGCGGCCATCATGCGCGGCAGGTTCTCCAGGCCGTGGAGCACCTGGCGGGCCCGCTTGGAGCCGGCCGCCAGGGGCTCGATCTGGCTGCGGCGTACGGAGACGAGCGCGAACTCGGCGCCGACGAAGAAGCCGTTGGCCAGGACGAGGAGCAGGGCGAAGAGGAGCTGGAGGGCGTTCACCGGCGGCCCGCCGGTTCCGGTTCGGCCGGGGCCGGGACGGCTCCGAGCGGGGCGGTGCGCACCAGTCGGACGCGTTCGGCCCGGTAGCGGCGGACCTGGCGGACGGACAGCTTCCAGCCGGGCAGCTCCGCGCGGTCACCGGGGGCGGGGATCCGGCCCAGCAGGTCGGCGACGAGGCCGGCGACGGTCTCGTAGGGGCCCTCGGGGACCTCCAGGCCTATGCGGCGCAGGGTGTGGACGCGGCAGCTGCCGTCGGCCTCCCAGGAGGGGCGGCCGTCCTCGGCGGGCACGGCGGCCAGTTCGGGGCTGCCGTCCTCGGCGAGGTCGTGCTCGTCGCGGACCTCGCCGACGAGTTCCTCCACGATGTCCTCCAGGGTGACCACCCCGGCCGTGCCGCCGTACTCGTCGACGACCACGGCCATGGGCTGTTCGCTGCGCAACCGTTCCAGCAGGGGCTGCACCGGCAGGGAGCCGGGCACCAGCAGCGGGGTGACGCAGATGCGGTTGACGGTGGTGCGGGAGCGTTCCGCCTCGGGCACGGCGAGGGCGTCCTTGAGGTGGACCACGCCGGTGATCTCGTCGATCCGCTCGCGGTAGACCGGGAAGCGGGACAGGCCGGTGGCGCGGGTCAGGTTCAGGACGTCGGCCGCGGTGGCCGTGTGCTGGAGGGCGCTGACCTTCACGCGGGGGGTCATGACGTGCTGGGCGGTGAGCTCGCCCAGCGAGAGGGTCCGTACGAAGAGGTCGGCGGTGTCCTGTTCGAGGGCGCCGGCCTGGGCCGAATGGCGGACCAGGGAGACCAGTTCGCCGGGGGTGCGGGCGGAGGCCATCTCCTCGGCGGGTTCGACGCCGAGCGCCCGCACGAGGCGGTTCGCGACGGCGTTGAGGGTGGCGATGACGGGCCGGAAGGCCCGGGAGAAGACCTGCTGGGGGCCGGCCACGACGCGGGCCACCTGGAGCGGACGGGAGACCGCCCAGTTCTTCGGGACGAGTTCGCCGACGACCATCTGGACGGCGGAGGCGAGCAGCATGCCGAGGACGACGGCCGCGCCGGGGACGGCTCCGCGGGGCAGGCCGGTCGCGGCGAGCGGCCCCGACAGGAGTGCGGCGAGGGCCGGTTCGGCGAGCATGCCGACGACGAGCGAGGTGATGGTGATGCCGAGCTGGGTGCCGGAGAGCTGGAAGGACAGCTCCCGGAGGGCTTCGACGACCGTGCGGGCGCGGCGGTCGCCTTCGGCCGCGGCGCGTTCGGCCTCGGGTCTCTCGACCGTGACGAGGCCGAACTCGGCCGCCACGAAGAAACCGTTGGCGAGGATCAGGGCGAAGGCCGCCACGAGCAGGAGTAGCGGGATGGTCATGCCGCCGCCTCCGCGGGGAGGGCGGCGCGGGTACTACCGGACGATCCGTCCATTGCTGGAGGGAGTCACTCCTCTGGTCGAAGGTGCCCACGGGCCACGGGGTCCCGGGGCGGGTGGGAGGGCGCACGTGCGCGCCCCGCCACCAGGTTAGTCATTGAGATCGCGGCCGCAATGGGACGCAGCGAGGAGACCGGGCGGGCTCAGCTGCCGGTGGCGCCGCTTCCCCTGGTCTCGGCGAGGGCGCGCAGGGCGCGGGCGTCGTCGATCGCGCGGGCCCTGGCGATGCCGGGCTGGATGCCGAGGACGGGCAGGCTGGTGCCGTCGCTGAGGTCCAGGAACACCCAGGGGTCGCCGGGGCGGAGGTTGACCCGCAGGATCTGCGGCCATTCGAGGCGGCGGGTGGTGGTCAGGTTGACCACGGTGACGCCCGTCTCGTCCGCGACCACCTTGGGGCGGCTGAGCAGGACGAGGACGGAGGACATCAGTGCGGCGGTGACGATGAAGCTGACCCGTTCGCCGGGGCTGAGGCTCTCCAGGAGCAGCGCGATCGCGGTGATCGTGGCGAACATGGCGAGCCCGACGCCCAGCAGCACCGCCCGGGTGCGGGTCGGCCGGAAGGTGACCGGCAGGGCGGGTGGGGCGGACGGGGCGGCGGACTCGCTCATGGCGCTGGTGATGCCTTCTGGAGGGGGCGTACGGATCGGGACGGCGTACGGGTCAGAGCCGGCAGGCGTGGATCGAGGTGGTGAGGATCGCACGGGCGCCGAGCTCGTACAGGTCGTCCATGATCCGCTGGGCTTCCTTGGCGGGGACCATGGCGCGGACGGCGACCCAGCCCTCGTTGTGGAGCGGGGAGATCGTCGGCGACTCCAGGCCCGGGGTGAGGGCGACGGCGCGCTCCAGGTGCTCGGCGCGGCAGTCGTAGTCCATCATCACGTAGCTGCGGGCCACGAGGACGCCCTGGAGGCGGCGCAGGAACTGCGCGACCTTGGGCTCGTCGACGCCGGCGCCGGTACGGCGGATGACGGTGGCCTCGGACTTGAGGATCGGCTCGCCGATGACCTCCAGGCCGGCGTTGCGCAGGCTGGTGCCGGTCTCGACGACGTCGGCGATGACCTGCGCGACGCCCAGTTCGATGGCGGTCTCGACGGCGCCGTCCAGGTGGACGACGGAGGCGTCGATGCCCTGGTCGGCGAGGTGCTTGGCGACGATGCCCTCGTAGGAGGTGGCGATCGTCATGCCGCCGAAGTCCTCGGGGCCCTTGGCGGTGCCGGGCTTGGTGGCGTAGCGGAAGGTGGACCGGCCGAAGTTCAGCGGCAGGATCTCCTCGGCGTTGGCCCCGGAGTCGAGCAGCAGGTCGCGGCCGGTGATGCCGATGTCGAGCTTGCCCGACGCGACGTAGATCGCGATGTCCTTCGGGCGGAGGTAGAAGAACTCGACCTCGTTGTCGGGGTCGACCGTGACGAGTTCCTTGGACTCCTTGCGCTGGCGGTAGCCGGCCTCATGGAGCATCGCCGACGCCGGTCCGGAGAGTGAACCCTTGTTGGGGACGGCGATGCGCAGCATGGGGCTTCCTTGGGTGCGTGGCGTGGATGCGAAAGGGGTGCGTGGGCGTGCGGGCGCGGGACCCGCGGCGAGGAGCTGCGGCCTAGAGGTGCGCGTAGACGTCGTCGAGGGAGATCCCGCGCGCCACCATCATCACCTGAACGTGGTACAGCAGCTGGGAGATCTCTTCGGCGGCGGCTTCCTTGCCCTCGTACTCGGCGGCCATCCAGACCTCGGCGGCCTCCTCGACGACCTTCTTGCCGATGGCATGGACGCCCTTGCCGACGAGCTCGGCGGTGCGCGAGGTGCTGGGGTCGCCGTTGGCGGCCTTGAGCTGGAGCTCGGTGAAGAGCTCCTCGAAGGTCTTGGGATTGTTCGCCATGATGGTCCTCAGAATAAGGGGTCCCGCGCCGGCGCTCAGCGCCAGGGTTCGCTGACGGTCCGCAGGGTCATGGCGGTGGAGACGGCGGCGGTGACCGCTTCGTGCCCCTTGTCCTCGTTCGACCCTTCGAGTCCGGCGCGGTCCAGCGCCTGCTCATCGTTGTCGCAGGTCAAGACGCCGAAGCCAACGGGGACTCCGGTGTCGATCGACACCTGTACCAGGCCTTGGGTGACGCCCTGGCAGACGTAGTCGAAGTGCGGGGTGCCGCCGCGGATGACCACTCCGAGGGCGACGATGGCATCGTAACCGCGACCGGCGAGTACCTTCGCCACGACCGGCAGCTCGAAGCTGCCGGGGACGCGGAGCAGGGTGGGCTCGTCGATGCCCAGCTCGTGCAGGGCCCGCAGGGCGCCGTCGACGAGTCCGTCCATGACCTTCTCGTGCCACTGGGCCGCGATCACGGCCACCCGGAGGTCTCCGCAGTTCTTCACGCTCAGTTCGGGTGCGCCCTTGCCGCTCACAGCTCTGCTCCTCGGTTCTTCGTGGTGGTGGTACGGGTGTGTGTGACGGGTGTGTGTGACGGGGTCACTGGTTGCCGCAGGCGGAGGTGGGGACGGCCCCCTCCAGCCAGGGCAGGTCGTGGCCCATCCGGTCGCGCTTGGTGCGCAGGTAGCGCAGGTTGTGCTCGCCGGCCTCGATGGGCATCTGCTCCCGGCCGCTGACGGCGATGCCGTGGCGGACGAGCGCGTCGGACTTGTCGGGGTTGTTGGTCAGCAGCCGGACGCTGCGCACGCCGAGGTCGGCGAGGATCTGGGCGCCGGCCCCGTAGTCGCGGGCGTCGGCGGGGAGGCCGAGTTCCAGGTTGGCGTCCAGGGTGTCGCGACCGCGCTCCTGGAGCTCGTAGGCGCGCAGCTTGGACAGCAGGCCGATGCCCCGGCCCTCGTGGCCGCGCAGGTAGACGACCACCCCGCGGCCCTCGGCCTGGATGCGGGCCATGGCGGCCTGGAGCTGGGGGCCGCAGTCGCAGCGCTGGGACTGGAAGATGTCGCCGGTCAGGCATTCGGAGTGCATCCGGACCAGGACGTCCTCGCCGTCGCCGACCTCGCCGTGGACGAGGGCGACGTGCTCGACGCCGTCGACGGTGGAGCGGAAGCCGTACGCGGTGAACTCGCCGGCGGCGGTCGGCAGGCTGACCTCGGCCTCGCGGCGGACGGTCGGCTCGGCGGAGCGGCGGTAGGCGATCAGGTCCTCGATGGAGATGATCGTCAGGCCGTGCTTGCGGGCGAAGGGGATCAGCTCGGGCAGGCGCAGCATGACGCCGTCCTCGCCGGCGATCTCCACGATGGCGCCGGCCGGGCGCAGGCCCGCGAGGCGGGCGAGGTCGACGGCGGCCTCGGTGTGGCCGTTGCGGACCAGCACGCCGCCGGGCTTGGCGCGCAGCGGGAAGACGTGGCCGGGGCGGACGAAGTCCGCGGCCTCGGAGGTGCCGTTGGCGAGCAGGCGCAGGGTGGTGGCGCGGTCGGCGGCGGAGATGCCGGTGGTGACGCCGTGGGCGCCGCTCGCGTCGACGGAGACGGTGAAGGCCGTCTGCATCGACTCGGTGTTGTGCCGGACCATCTGCGGGAGTTCCAGGCGGTCCAGCTCCGGGCCCTCCATGGGGGCGCAGATCAGGCCGCGGCACTCGCTCATCATGAACGCGATGATCTCGGGGGTGGCCTTCTCGGCGGCGATGACGAGGTCGCCCTCGTTCTCGCGGTCCTCGTCGTCGACGACGACCACGGGGCGGCCGGCGGCGATGTCGCGGATGGCCTGCTCGACGGGGTCGAGGAGGAAGGTCTCCTGCGGGCCGGATTCGGGGACGTCGGGCACGGGCTTGAGGGGGGTCATGCCGTTGCTCCTTCGAGGGCCGGGGCGGGGGTGGTGCGCGAGCGCTGGTACCAGTCGTAGGCGCCCCAGAGCACGAGGGCTCCGTAGATCACGTAGACGAAGGCGGAGAAGGCGTAGCCGCTGGTGAAGGCGAGGGGGACGCCGACCGCGTCGACGAGCAGCCAGGCGAACCAGAACTCGACGAGTCCCTTGGCCTGGGCGTACATGGCGACGATGGTGCCGACGAAGATGTAGGCGTCCGGCAGCGGGTTCCAGGACATCCACGGGTAGAGGGTGAACAGCCCGGTGACGGCCAGCGTGCCGACGGCGGCGGCGCCGAGGAGCAGGCCGCGCTCGCGCCAGGTGGCGAAGCGGACGGCCAGGGAGGCGTCCTGGGCCTGCCGCTTGCCGCGGCTCCACATCGTCCAGCCCCACAGGGCGACCACCATGACGACGACCTGCTTGCCGGCGTTGCCGGAGAGGTGCCCGGCGGCGAACGCGACGAAGAGGATGGCGCCGGAGAGGAACTGGGTCGGCCAGGTCCATATGGAACGCCGCCAGCCGAGGGCGAGGGCGGCCAGGCCCATGGTGTTGCCGATCGCGTCCGACCAGATGATCTTCTGGCCGAAGGCGGTGAAGGCTTCGGAGTTCAGCCAGGTCAGGGCGCTCACCGGTCCGTTTCCTCCGTGTCGTTGGGGGTCGCTGCCAGGGGGTCCACGCCGGCCGCGAGGAGGCGCTCGACGTACTTCGCGAGGACGTCGACTTCGAGGTTGACCGGCTCACCGGGCTGCTTGATGCCCAGGGTGGTCAGCGCGAGGGTGGTGGGGATGAGGCTGATGGTGAAGGAGTCGGCGGCGGCCTCGACCACGGTGAGGCTGACGCCGTCCACAGTGATAGAGCCCTTCTCTACGACGTACCTTGAAAGCTTCTCCGGGAGCGCGATCCGGACGAGCTCCCAGTGCTCCGAAGGGGTGCGGGAGAGGATCTCGCCGGTGCCGTCCACGTGGCCCTGGACGAGGTGGCCGCCGAGGCGTCCGCCGAGGGCCATGGGGCGCTCCAGGTTGACCCGGGAGCCCGCGGTCAGCGCACCGAGGCTGGAGCGGTCGAGGGTCTCCTGCATGACGTCGGCGGTGAACTCGCCGTCGGCGGTCTCCACGACGGTCAGGCAGACGCCGTTGACGGCGATCGAGTCGCCGTGCTTGGCGTCCTCGGTCACCACGGGGCCGCGCAGGCGGAAGCGGGAGGCTTCGGCGAGCTGCTCGACGGCGGTGACCTCGCCCAGTTCTTCGACGATTCCGGTGAACACTCAGTGCTCCTTGAGGGGCGTGCGGACGGTGGGGACTGCGGTGATGCGGAGATCGGGGCCGACGCGGACGGCCTCGGTGAGGTCGAGGCGCACCGCGTCGGAGATGGTGTCCACGCCGGCGCCGGCGAGAGCGGCGGGGCCCGCGCCGAGGAGGGCCGGGGCGAGGTAGCCGATCACCCGGTCGACGGCTCCGGCCCGCAGGAAGGTGCCCGCGAGGGTGGGTCCGCCTTCCAGGAAGAGGGAGCGCACGCCGCGGGCGTAGAGCCGGCCGAGCAGGTCGTGGACGCCGATGTGGCCGTCGCGCAGCGGCATGCGCAGGACCTCGACACCGGGCAGGTGCCGGGTGTCGGCGTCCTCGCCGACGACGATCAGGGTGGGTGCGGCGTCGTCGAGGATGCGGGCGGTGGGCAGCACGGTGGCGTGGGTGTCGAGGGCGATCCGCAGGGGCTGGGTCGCGCCCTCGACGCCGCGGACGGCGAGGTGCGGGTCGTCCTCGCGCAGGGTGCCGCCGCCGACGAGGACGGCGTCGCACTCGGCGCGCAGCCGGTGGACGTCGGCCCGGGACTCGGCGGAGGTGATCCACCGGCTGGTGCCGTCCGCGGCGGCGCTGCGGCCGTCGAGGGTGGCGGCGTACTTCCAGGTGACGTGGGGGCGGCCGAGCCGTACGGAGGTCAGCCAGGCGGCGTTGCCCGCCTCGGCCTCCGCGCGGAGCAGTCCGCCCTCGGCGGTGATCCCCGCCGCGCGCAGGGTGGCGCCACCGCCGCTGGCCTGCGGGTTCGGGTCGGCCACGGCGTAGAGCACGCGGGTGACGCCGGCCTCGATCAGGGCCTGGGCGCAGGGGCCCGTGCGGCCGGTGTGGTTGCAGGGTTCGAGGGTGACGTACGCGGTGCCGCCGCGGGCCGCCGCGCCCGCCTGGCGCAGGGCGTGGACCTCGGCGTGCGGGCCGCCTGCCCGTTCGTGCCAGCCCTCGCCCACGACGGCGCCGGAGGGGTCGGTGATCACGCAGCCGACGACGGGGTTGGGGCTGGTGGAGCCGAGGCCGCGGGCGGCGAGCTCGATGGCACGCCTCATGGCGGGCACGTCGGTGCCGTGTACTGCGTTCGCGTCGGCGTGGTTCGCCACCGGGTCCTCCTGCCTCATCGGGCACGGACTCCGGGGCCTGTCGGGATACGACAGATGAAGCGGGTGAGCACACGCGGGAACGCCGAGGCCGGGAACACGGTCCGTCTGACACGTGTCCCTTGGGGAAACGCCGATGGACCGCCGACGGCGGCGTACCGGTGACTGGCCCGCCGCGCACTGCCTCCCATCCGGACTTTAACCGTCGGTCCAGGAATTTCACCTGGTCAACCGGCCGCTGGATGCGGACGGGTCGCGGACTATACCGCCGGTTCGGAATTACACCGACCCCGGAGTGCGCTGCTACTGGTACTACGGCCAGTGTGCCACGGGGGATCGGGGGCCATGCGGGTGAAGCGCTGTGGCCTGGGTCACAAACCAGCCGTTCTTGAGCGGCGCAGTCGCGCCACCCGCACCCGTGGACACCCCCGCACCCGGCTTTGGTCCAGACCTATTGACGGGT
The DNA here is from genome assembly GCF_055581065.1 of Streptomyces sp. NPDC031479. Taxonomy (NCBI): domain Bacteria; kingdom Bacillati; phylum Actinomycetota; class Actinomycetes; order Kitasatosporales; family Streptomycetaceae; genus Streptomyces; species Streptomyces sp. NPDC031479. Next base: position 446,943 of record NZ_JBVIKC010000002.1, on the reverse strand, counting down.
TGGTCTAGTCCTCTTAACGTTCCCTTCATCTTCCCCGGGGAGCCGGCCTGCCGACGTGCGCACGTCACGGGCCAACCAGCGCCACGTTCCTGCTCGTTGCCGCACGTTGTGTCCTGCCATCCTCCCCTCCCCAGGAGGCACCATGCCGTCCCCCACACGTACGAGAGCCCTGCTCCTGGCATCCGGCGCCGCGATCGCCGGACTGCTGGTCGGCGGGCTCTCGACGGGCGTCTCCCACGCCGCCGACAACGAGGGCTGTCGCCCCGACGGTCTCTACAAGACCGCAGGCGTGGACGTCCCGTACTGCTCGGTCTACGACTCCGAAGGCCGCGAGAAGATGGGCGCCGACCACCAGCGCCGCGTCATCGGCTACTTCACCGGCTGGCGTACGGGCAAGGACGGCACCCCCGCCTACCTCGCCGGCAACGTCCCGTGGTCCAAGGTCACCCACCTGAACTACGCCTTCGCCCACGTCGGGGCCGACAACAAGATCTCGGTCGGCGCGGACAACGCGAACAACGCCGCCACCGGGATGACCTGGCCCGGCGTGGCCGGCGCGGAGATGGACCCGGCCCTCCCCTACAAGGGCCACTTCAACCTCCTGAACAAATTCAAGAAGCAGTACCCGAACGTCAAGACGCTCATCTCCGTGGGCGGCTGGGCGGAGACCGGCGGGTACTTCGGCGACGACGGCAACCGCGTCGCCTCGGGCGGCTTCTACTCGATGGCCACCAACGCCGACGGCTCCGTCAACCAGGCGGGCATCGACACCTTCGCGGACTCCTCGGTGGAGTTCATCCGCACGTACGGTTTCAACGGCGTCGACATCGACTACGAGTACCCCACCACCATGAAGGACGCGGGCAACCCGCTGGACTGGCAGCTGTCCAACGCCCGCCGGGCCGGTCTCGTCAAGGGCTACGCGGCCCTGATGAAGTCGCTGCGCGAGAGGCTCGACCGCGCGGGCGCCGCCGACGGCAGGCACTACCTGCTCTCCGTCGCCGCCCCCTCCTCCGGCTACCTGCTGCGGGGCATGGAGACCTTCCAGATGCAGCAGTACCTGGACTACGTCAACATCATGTCCTACGACCTGCACGGCGCCTGGAACGAGTACGTCGGCCCCAACGCCTCGCTCTTCGACGACGGCAAGGACGGCGAGCTGGCCGCCGCGAGCGTCTACTCCACCTCCCAGTACGGCGGCACCGGCTACCTGAACACCGACTGGGCCTACCACTACTTCCGCGGGTCCATGCCGTCGGGCCGGATCAACATCGGCCTGCCGTACTACACCCGCGGCTTCAAGAACGTGCAGGGCGGCACGGACGGCCTGTGGGGCAGGGCCCCGGCCACCACCTGCCCGGCCGGCGCGGGCCTGACCAAGTGCGGTGACGGCGCGGTCGGCATCGACAACCTCTGGCACGACCTGGACACCAACGGCGTCGAGTCCCCGGCGGGCTCCAACCCGATGTGGCACGCGAAGAACCTGGAGAAGGGCGTCGTAGGCGACTACGTCACGAAGTACGGCTTCCCCGCGAACACCACGCTGACCGGCACCTACGCCCGCAAGTACGACTCCACCCTGGTGGCGCCGTGGCTGTGGAACGCGCAGAAGAAGGTCTTCCTGTCGACGGAGGACGAGCAGTCCGTCGCCGCCAAGGCCGACTACGTGGTGGACAAGGGCATCGGCGGCACGATGGTGTGGGAGCTCGCGGGCGACTACTCCTACAACGCGGCCAAGGGCCAGTACGAGATGGGCGACACCCTCACCTCCCTGATGTACGACAAGTTCAAGGCGGCCACCCCGTACGGCGCGAAGAAGGCGGGCGCCGCCCTGCCGGCGCAGGCGGTCGACATCAAGACGGAGTTCACCGAGTTCAAGCTGGGCGACTCCAACTACCCGATCACCCCGAAGCTCAAGATCACCAACAACACGAAGAGCACGCTGCCCGGCGGCACGGAGTTCCAGTTCGACTACGGGACCTCAGCCCCGGCCAACGCCTCGGACCAGTCCGGCTTCGGCACGAAGGTGATCTCCACCGGTCACAGCGGAAGCAACGTCGGCGGCCTGAAGGGGGACTTCCAGCGGGTCTCCCTGAAGCTGCCGGCCTGGCAGACGCTGGCCCCCGGCGCCTCGGTCGACCTGGCGTTCAACTACTACCTGCCGGTGTCCACCCCCTCCAACTGGACGGTGAACATCTCCGGCACCACGTACGCCCTGGCCGGCGACCTGGCGCGCGGCACGACGGTCGTGGAACCGGGCACCACCACGCCTCCCACCACCCCGCCGACCACTCCCCCGACGACGCCGCCGACCACTCCCCCGACCACTCCTCCGGGCGGGACCTGCGCGAGCCCTGCGTACGTGGCGGGCACGGTCTACAACAGCGGCAGCCTCGTCTCCCACAAGGGCCACACCTGGAAGGCCCAGTGGTGGACGCAGAACGAGGAGCCCGGCACCACCGGCGACTGGGGCGTCTGGAAGGACCAGGGAGCCTGCTGATCCCCCCGCGTGACACGTGAGGACCCGGTGGCCCGGCGGCCACCGGGTCCTCGCACGTTCCCGCCGTTTTCCCCGGCGCGGGGTGTCACGTTCCGGCGGGCCGGACTGTCACCTGGGGGAGAGCACTCCCGACGGAAGGAACCGCACACCATGAGCACCATCGTCGTCACCGGCGGCACCGGCACCCTGGGCACCCCGCTCGCCGCCCGGCTGCGGGAGGCGGGCCACGAGGTCCGGGTCCTGAGCCGGCACTCGGAGCACTACCCGGTCGACCTGCGCGACGGCCGCGGGCTGGACGCGGCCCTCGCGGGCGCGGAGGTGCTCGTGCACTGCGCGAGCAGCCCGCGCGGGGGCGACGAGGAGGCCGCCCGGCACCTGATCGGGGCGGCCCGCCGGGCCGGGACCGTCCGCAACCTCGTGTACATCTCGATCGTCGGGGTGGACGTGGTCCCCTTCGGCTACTACCGGACCAAACTGGCGGTGGAACGCCTGCTGGAGGGGTCCGGGCTGGGCGTCACGATCCTGCGCACCACCCAGTTCCACGACCTGGTGGCCCAGGTGGTGACCACCGCCGCGAAGCTGCCGGTGGTGCTGCTGCCCCGGGGTGTACGGGTCCAGCCGATCGCCGTCGGGGAGGTCGCGGACCGGCTGGCGGAGCTCGCGACACCGCGGCCCTCGGGCCGGGTCCCGGACATGGGCGGGCCCGAGGTCCGCCCCCTGACGGACTGGGCCCGGACCTGCCTCGCGGCGACGGGGAGCCGGCGACCGGTGGTGGGCGTCCCGCTCGCGGGCCGGACGTACGCCGCCTTCGTGCGCGGCGGGCACCTGGCCCCGGCCCGTGCTGTGGGCCGGGGCACGTTCGAGGAGTTCCTGCGACGGCGGACGGCGGCCCGGGGCTGAGGGCCCCGGGGAGGCGGTGAACGGGTCCGCCGGTCCTCCGTCCGTGGGAAGCGGGGCCGCCGCCGGGTGTCCACCGGGGTGCGGGCCCCGCACCCCGGATACGTTGCGCGCGCAGTCGGCAGGCGGGCCGCGGCAGAGCGGTGCCCGCGGAGCAGCGCACGGGAGTGGAAGACAGACATGGCGAATCCCCGGATCAGGACGGCCGCGCGCCTGGGCCTGTGTGCCGTCGTCGCGGCCGTCTGGCAGTTGGTGCCGTTGCAGGCCGAGGCGAAGCCGTCGCACGAGCTGCTGGTTCCGGGGAAGTACCCGACGATCCAGGCCGCGGTCGACGCCGCCCGGCCCGGGGACCGGATCAGTGTCCGGCCGGGTGTCTACCGGGAGCAGGTGGTGATCGGCAAGGACGTGTCGATCACCGGTTCGGGCGCCGGGAAGACGACGATCCTGGCTCCGCGGACCCTGGTCCCCGGCGAGGACGGCGGCACGTCGATCGTGGAGGTCCACGGCGGCGCCTCCGTGGCACTGTCCCGGCTCGCCGTCAGCGGGCCGGGCTCCGGGACCTGCGACGACGGCGCGCTCGGCTCCGGCATCCGGGTCCTGGGCGGTGCCCGGCTCGACCTCGGCCACGCCCGCGTCAGCCACATCACGGACACGCCCGCGGCGGCCTGCGCCCACAGCGCGGTGGCCGTCTTCGTGGGGGACCTGCCGACCGGGACGGGTTCGGTGTCGATCCACGACAGCGAGATCTCCGACTACCAGGGCTCGGCCGTCACCGTCCTCAACGCGGGTTCGAGCGCCACGGTCACCGACAGCACCGTCACCGGACACCCGCGGCTGTCGGCCGACGGGATCGGGTTCGTCGCGGGCGCGGCCGGGCGCGTCACCCGGAACACCATCAGCGGCAACGACTGCCGGGAACCGGACCCGTTCTGCGGCCCGGACTTCTTCGGCGAGACCCAGCACGCGGGCGTCGTCACCACGACGCCGGGCACGGTGGTCGAGCACAACCGGCTCGTGGGCAACCACATCGGGATCTACGCCGTCGGCGGATCGGACACCATCGGGCACAACGACATCGTGCGGAGTTCGTACTTCGGCACGGCCCTGCAGGACGGCTCCTTCACGGTCCGCGACGACCGGATCGACGGCGGTGTCGGCGGCGTCGCGGTGGTCGCCGCTTCGGCCGACACGAAGGCCGTGCTCGACGGGGTGCGCATCGGGCGGACGTCCGGGGCTCCGGTCCGCACCTTCGAGTGCTGCGGCTTCACCGCCACGGTCACCGTGCGGCCGTAGCGGGGTCGGGCCGTGACCCGTCAGGGGCCGAAGAGGACCGACTGGGCCGCTTCGCGGGCGGCCAGGCGGGCGCCCTCCAGGACGGCCGGGTCGCCGAGGGCGGTGGCGCGGACCTCGGTCGGTACGGGGGTGAGGGTGGCGAGGCGGCGCTCGACGCGGGCGGCCAGGGCCTCGCCGCCCGCGTGGCCGAGTCCGCCGCCGAGTACCACGCAGCCGGGGTCGAGGATCGCGGCGACGGCCGCTGCCCCGAGCGCCAGCCGCTCCGCGAGCGCGTCCAGGAAGGCCTCCCCGGCGGCCCCGGCGACGGCCTCCTCGGCCGGCCCCCGGAAGCCGTGCCCGCGCGCGAGGGCGCCGACCGCCGACCGGCCCGCCAGGGCGTGGAAGCCGCCGGCGCATGCGGTGGCGGAGGGCAGCCCGGCCGTGCCGGGGACCGGGAGGAAGCCGATCTCACCGGCCCCGCCGGAGGCGCCCCGGCGCAGCCGCCCGTCGAGGACCACGGCGGCGCCCACGCCGTCGCCGAGCCACAGCAGTACGAAGGAGTCCAGGTCCCGGGCGGCCCCGGCGCGCTGCTCGGCCAGGGCCGCCAGGTTGGTCTCGTTCTCGACCGCCACCGTGGCGGGCAGCCGCCGCCGCAGGGCGGCGACCAGGTCCCGGTGCCAGGCGGGCAGGGCGCCGGTGCCGCGCAGCTCGCCGCCGCCCGGGGCGACCAGGCCGGGGGCCCCCACGACCACGGTGTGCAGCGCCCCGGCGCCCGTCCGCGCGGTCAGGGCCTCCAGCCGGTCCACGGCCTCCTCCACCGCGTCGACGGGCAGGGCGGTCCGGCCCAGCGGGCGGCCCAGCAGGTCGGTGACCACGGCGGTCGCGCTGTCGGTCCGCACGTCCAGGGCGGCGAGGTGGGCCCGGCGGGCGACGATCCCGTAGAGGCGGGCGTTGGGGCCGCGGCGCTGTTCGCCGGACTCCCCCACGACCTCGATCAGCCCGGCCTCGGTGAGCCGTTCGACGAGGTCGGCCACGGAGGGGCGGGACAGTCCGGTGAGCTGCTTGAGCCGGCTCGCCGTCAGCGGGCCCTCCTCCTGGAGGAGTTCGAGGGCGAGGCGGTCGTTGATGGCCCGGGCGGTGCTCGGGGAGGCGGGGGACTTCGCGGCGGCGGGGGTCAGCACCTTGGCAGGGGTCACGGCGCCCATCTTAGGGAGGGGGAAACCATTAACTATCAGGCAGGGTCCCTGATAGTTTACCCCCATGACACGGCCCAGAACCGGGGAACCCGGCCCCAGCCCGGCGCGCCTGCGCCATGCCCGCTTCGCCATCGCCGCGGTCTTCTGCGCCCACGGCGCCGTCACCGGATCCTTCGCCACCCGCATCCCCTGGATCCAGCAGCACGCCGGTCTCAGCGCGGGCACCCTGGGCCTGGCCCTCGCCTTCCCCGCGCTCGGCGCCGCCCTCGCGATGCCGCTGGCCGGCCGGATCAACCACCGGTTCGGCGCCCGCAACGCCCTGCGCGGCCTGCTGGCGCTGTGGACCCTGTCCCTGATCCTGCCCAGCCTGGCCCCGGACTTCGCCGTGCTGTGCTGCGTGCTGTTCGTCTACGGAGCCACCTCGGGCATGGCCGACGTCGCCATGAACGCGCTCGGCGTGGAGACCGAGAACCGTCTCGGCCGCTCGATCATGTCCTCGCTGCACGGCATGTGGAGCGTGGGCGCCCTGCTCGGCTCGGCGGCCGGGACGGTCGCGGCGCACGCGGGGGCCGACGCCCGGCTGCACCACCTGATCGCCGCGCTCGCCCTGACGGCGGCCGGGCTGCTGGCCGTACGGGGCGTGCTGGACCTGCGCGGCGACGAGGACGCGCAGGCCCCCGCGCACTTCGCGCTGCCGCCGAGGTCCGCCCTGCTGATCGGGCTCGTCGGATTCTGCGCGGTCTTCGCCGAGGGCGCGAGCCTGGACTGGTCGGGCGTGTACCTGCGGGACGTGCTGCACACCGACGCGGGCCTGGCCGCCGCCTCGACGACCGCGTTCGCGCTGACCATGGCCCTGGCCCGGCTGGCCGGGGACCGGGTGGTGGACCGGTTCGGGGCGGTGCGCACGGTCCGGGCGGGCGGCGTCCTGGCCACCGCGGGCGGGCTGCTGGTGGTGACGGTCCGCCATCCGGCAGCGGCCCTGGGCGGCTTCGGGCTGATCGGGCTCGGCATCGCGGTGGTGGTGCCCCTGGCGTTCGCGGCGGCGGCGCGCAGCGGGCCGGCCCCGGCGCAGGCCATCGCGGGGGTCGCGACGATCACGTACACCTCGGGGCTGGTCGCGCCGTCGGCGATCGGCGCGGTGGCGGACGCGACCTCGCTCGTGGTCTCCTTCGCACTGGTCACACTGCTCGCGTTCGCCCTGATCGCGGGCGCGGCCGTACTGCGCGGCAGCAAGGCCCCGGGGGCGGCCGGAGCAGCGAACCAGGACGAACCCGCCTCTATGCGGCCGTAATATAACGGCTGGTCGTCACGTCGTACCGGCGCGCCGGCCACGATGTTCGACGACCCGGCGGAACGGAAGTGGTGGGAGATGGGCTTCGGCGTGCGCTGGACCCTGCACGGAGACGGGCGGACCCCCGCCCCCGGCGCGGTGGTGCGGCCGGACGAGCGGCTGTCGTGGCCGCGGACCGCCGGGCTCGGCGCCCAGCACGTCGTGGCGATGTTCGGCGCCAGTTTCGTCGCGCCGGTCCTCATGGGCCTGGACCCGAATCTGGCGATCATGATGTCGGGCATCGCGACCGTCATCTTCCTGCTCGCCACGCGCGGCCGGGTGCCCTCCTACCTGGGCTGCTCGCTCTCCTTCGTCGGCGTCGCCGCCGCGATCCGGGCGGGCGGCGGCGACAGCGCGGTCGTCACGGGCGCGGTGTTCGTGGTCGGCGTGGCGCTGTTCCTGGCGGGTCTGGCCGTCCAGCGCTTCGGCGCGCGGATCATCCACGCGGCGATGCCGCCGGTGGTGACGGGCGCGGTCGTGATGCTGATCGGCTTCAACCTGGCGCCGGTGACGGCCTCGACGTACTGGCCGCAGGACCAGTGGACCGCACTGCTGACCATGCTGTTCACGGGCATGGCCGTGGTCTGCCTGCGCGGCTTCTGGTCGCGGATCGCCATCTTCCTGGGCCTGGTCTTCGGGTACGCGATCTCCTGGATCTTCGACCTGGTCTTCGGGATGATCCACTCGACGACGGGCGGCCCCGAGGCGGTGGACCACTGGCGCCTGGACCTCTCGGGCGTCGGCGAGGCCGCCTGGATCGGGCTCCCGTCCTTCCACGCCCCGCAGTTCGAGTGGTCGGCGATCCTCATCGCGCTGCCGGTGGTGATCGCGCTGATCGCCGAGAACGCCGGTCACATCAAGGCCGTCGGCGAGATGACCGGCGACCCGCTCGACGACAAGCTCGGCACCGCCATCGCCGCCGACGGCGCCGCGTCCATGCTCTCCACGGCGGTCGGCGGCCCCCCGAACACCACGTACTCCGAGAACATCGGCGTCATGGCCGCCACCCGCGTGTACTCCACGGCGGCCTACTGGGCGGCGGCCGGCTTCGCCCTGCTCTTCGGCCTGTGCCCGAAGTTCGGCGCGGTCGTCGCCGCGATCCCGGGCGGGGTGCTCGGCGGCATCACCGTCATCCTCTACGGCATGATCGGCCTGCTCGGCGCGCAGATCTGGATCAACGGCGGGGTGGACCTGCGCAACCCGCTGAACCTGGTGCCGGCCGCGGCGGGCATCATCATCGGCATCGGCGGCGTCAAGCTGCAGTTCACCGAGACCTTCGAGCTCGGCGGCATCGCGCTCGGCACGATCGTGGTGATCACCGGCTACCACGCGCTGCGCCACTTCGCCCCGGCGCACCTCAAGCAGGAGCCCCTCCTCGACTCGGGCACCTCCGCCTACGACGACGGCCGGGACGGTCCGGACACGCCGCGTTGACGCCCGCTTCGCCCGAACCGGCGAAGCGTACGGCCAAGTTCCCCGCGCGCGGCGTCCCGGCTGCGACGCTGCCTGGCATGGAAGCGGTACTCGCGCGGATGCGCGCCCTCGACGAGCGGCTCCCCGCGCAGGACGGCGTGGCCGTCTTCAACCGGGTGTACCTGACGGTCACCCAGGCCCTCCACCACCGGATCGGCCACGGCGGTTTCCCCGCGCCCCGCCGGGCGGAGACGCTCGGCGTGCGGTTCGCGGAGCGGTACCTGACGGCGGTGGAGACGGACGGGCGGGCACCGGCCTGCTGGCGCCCGCTGCTCCAGTACCGCCGCCACCCGGGCGTGCGGCCGCTGCAGCACGCGCTGGCCGGGATCAACGCCCACATCGGGCACGACCTGGCCCTGGCGGTGGTCTCCTCCTGCCACTCCCTGGACTGCCCGCCCGCGGCCCTCGAAGCCGACTTCCACCGGGTCGGCGAGACCCTGGTCTCGCTGGAGGAACGCATCCGGGAGGACCTGATGCCGGGCCCGGACCTGCTGGAGGTCGCCGACCCGCTGACGCACCTGATCGGCTCCTGGAGCCTGGAGCGCGCGCGGGCCGGGGCCTGGGCGGCGGCCCGTCTGCTGTGGGCCCTGCGGCACGCCCCCGACCTGGCCGAGGAGTTCACCGAGTCCCTCGACTCCGGCGTCGGCCTGGTCGGCCGCTGCCTGCTCACGCCCTCGCCCCTGAAACCCCGTGCGATCCCGGCATGCAGGTCCTAGCCTCGGCGGATGACCAGCTTCGCCACGCACCGCCTCCGGGTGCACGACGCCGGCAGCCCGCCGTACCGGAGGCTGTCGGCGCTGCGCACCTGCCTGACGGAGTTCGCCCCGTACGGCTTCTACGCCACCTACCACCACCTGTGCCGCAGCGCCGGGATCCCGCGCGACCTGGACGAGGACCCCGGGTCGCTGGTGCGGGCGGTGGAGGAGCTCGACGAGGCGCGGCGGCTGTGGCTGGCGGAGCTCGCCTCCTGGCGGACCGGGCGGCGGGCGCAGAAGCGGGCCGGGGTGCGCCGGCCGGACCCGCCGCCGCCGTCGCAGGGGCTGTTCTGGCCGGACCCCGGATTCCATCCCGGCGGCCGGCTCGTCGAGGTGATGCCCGCCGTGATGCGCGGCCGGCCGGACCCCGAAGGCCACCAGGGCCGGGACGGCGCGTGCCCCGTGTGCGGGGCCGGCCGGGGAACGGTGGAATGGGACGGGGACGGGTACGGGAGGTACACCCTGTGCGCGGGGTGCGGCCTCGGGCTGGGCCGCAGGCCGCCCGGCCTGCCGGACGTGCGGGAGCGCGTCGAGGTGCGCTCCGCGTTCCGTCTCCGCCTGCACCTGATCTGGACGCGGGCGGAGGAGGAGGACCGGCGGCGGACATGAGAACGGGCCGCCGCCGCGCTCGTGCGCGGGGGCGGCCCGTGGCCTTGGTTCCCGGGGAGGATCAGTCCTCGGGGAGTTCGACCGGGGCGATCTCGTCGTAGACGTCGCCGGGGCCGGGGTTGCTCTCGTCGGTGGAGCCGCCCAGGTGGTGCATGACGCCCCAGACCGCGTTCAGGGCGGTCTGGACGGCGCCCTCGGCCCAGCCGGCCGTCCAGGAGATGTCGTCGCCCGCGAGGAAGATGCCGCGCTTGTCCTCGGGGAGGCGGTCCTGCATGAAGTGGGTGAACAGGCGCCGCTGGTAGCGGTAGTGGCCCGGCAGGTTCGCCTTGAACGCGCCCATGAAGTAGGGCTCGTTCTCCCAGGACACGGTCACCGGGTTGCCGATGATGTGGCGGCGGATGTCGACCTTGGGGTAGATCTCGCCGAGGGACTTCAGCATGACCTCCATCCGCTCGTTCGCGGACAGCGGCAGCCACTTGAGGCTGTCGTCGCACCAGGTGTACGAGAGGCAGATGACGGCCGGCTGGTCCGGGCCGTTGTCCAGCAGGTAGGTGCCGCGGGTCATGCGGTCGGTGAGGGTCATCGACATGACGTCGCGGCCCGTCTCCTCGTCCTTGTCCAGCCAGAACGGCCGGTCGACGGGGATGAAGAGCTTGCTGGACTCCATGTAGTGGGTGCGCTCGATCGCCGTCCAGTGGTCGATCGGGAACAGCGTGTCATCGCACTCGATCTTGGACAGGAGCATCCAGGACTGGGCGGTGAAGATCGCGGCGCGGTAGGTGCGGATGTCGCCGGACGCGTCGGTGACCGTGATGCGGTTGCCGGCGGTGCGGTGCAGGCGGGTCACCGCCGGGCGCGGGGCGCCCCCGTGCAGGGAGGACAGGGAGGTGCCCTGGGCCCAGTGCAGGATCTTCTCGGGCTCGCGCTCCCACAGCCGCAGCGGCAGCTGCTGCGAGCCGCCGACGATGCCGCGGTGGTGGTCGTCCGCCTCGGTGTAGACGACGCGCAGGATCTCCAGGATGGAGTTCGGGAAGTCGGTGTCCCAGCCGCCGGTGCCGAAGCCGACCTGGCCGAAGATCTCGCGCTTGCGGAAGGACTGGAAGGCCTCGGACTTGCAGAGGAAGCCGTAGAAGGTCTCGTCGTCGAGCTTCTCGACGAGCTTCGCCCAGATCTCGCGGATGCGCGGGACGTCCCGCTCGCGCATCGCGGTGTTCATGTCGGAGAAGTCCGCGCCCTCGTCCAGGCAGGCGTTCCACGCGGCGGACACGTCGCGGTAGACCTGCGGGAGGTCGGCGATGGTCTCGGCGTAGTGGGTCTCGCCCTTGAGGTCGACGACCGTGGAGGGGGTGGACTCGGCGAGCGGGTTCGGGAAGGGCTCCGTGACCAGACCGACGAGGTCGATGTAGTGCTGGAGGGCGGTGGAGGACGGCGGGAAGCGCATGGCGCCCATCTCCGCGGTCAGACCCTCGGTGCCCGCGCCCTCGAAGCCGACGGTGCGCAGCCGGCCGCCGATCTGGTCGGCCTCGTAGACGACGGGCTTGAGGCCCATCTTCATCAGCTCGTAGGCGGAGATGATGCCGGACAGACCGCCGCCGATCACGGCGACCTCGGTGCCGTGCTCGGTCGCCGGTATCTGACCGAGGCCCGCCGGGTGGGCGAGGAAGTCGTCGTACGCGTACGGGAAGTCCGGCCCGAACATGGTGATCGGGGGCTGACCGTCGCTGTGCGGGACGGCGGTGGTGGGCACCGTGGACGTCATGGGGGTACGTCTCCTTGCGGGGTGGGGCAGGGGCGGCGGGACTGGCGGCGGGGCGGGCTCAGACGAGGGAGGCGTAGAGCCCGGGGCGGCGGTCGCGCAGGTACGGGTTGGTCTCGCGCGAGGCCCGGAGGAGCTCGGGGTCGGCCTCGCCGAACACCATCTCCTCGCCGCGCCCGGCCCGGGTGCGGGTGACCCCGTCGGGACTGGCGAGGCAGCTGAGGCCGACGAACTCGAACTCGCCCTCGGGGCCGGTCCGGTTGACGTACGCGATGTACATCTGGTTCTCGAAGGCGCGGACGGGCACCAGCTGCTCGGCCACGAACTGGAACGGGTGCATCTGGGCGGTCGGGACCAGGAGGAGGTCGGTCCCGGCCAGCCCGTGGGCCCGTACGTTCTCGGGGAACTCCACGTCGTAGCAGATCATGATGCCGATGCGCAGGCCGTTCAGGTCCGCCTGGACGACGGGGGTGTCACCGGGGGTGAAGGCGTCCTGCTCGAAGCAGCCGAAGAGGTGGGTCTTGCGGTAGTTGGCGAGCGCGGCCCCGTCGGGGCCGATGAGCTGCGCCGAGTTGAAGACCGCGCCGTCCGCCTTCTCGGGGTAGCCGTACAGGACGGCGATCCCGTGGCGGCGGGCGATCTCGCCGATGGCGACGGCGGACGGGCCGTCGGCCGCTTCGGCGAGGCCGGGGACGTCCTGGAGGTCCAGCGCGTAGCCGGTCAGGAACATCTCCGAGGTCACGAGGAGCCCGGCCCCGCCCTGTGCGGCGCGCGCCGCGGCCTCGTCCAGCCGCTTCAGGTTCTCGGCGGTGTCGCCGAGCCGTCCGGAGCTCTGGAGGAGTGCGGTGCGCAGCGGGGGCATGGGCGTACCTCTGTGACAGATGGGGCGGGGGTCGTAAAACGGTACGTTCGGGCGTTCGACCGGGACAAGCCGTGAGCGTTGCGCTGGGCGCATCGATTCGTTGCGCGTTCTGCGGGGTGTGCGGCGATTCGTTGCGCCGCTGCCTCAGGAGGCCGCCCCGAAGGCCGGATGGGCGCGCAGGCGCCGGACGTACGCCCGCAGGTGCGGGCCGGCCGCGGGCAGGACGGCGGGGTCCAGCAGGGCCACCCACAGGTCCGCGTCGGCGACGGTCGGACGGTCTCCCAGAGCGTACGGGCGGACGGCGAGCCGGTGCTCCAGCAGGTCCAGGGCGGCGGACCGCCCTGCGTGCGGGGCGTCCGGGTCGAGCAGGGCGCGGACGGCCGAGGAGAAGGCCGGCGGGGCGGGCGGGGCCAGGTCGGGGCGGCCGGCGAGGCGGACGGCGAGGTCGTCGAGGATGTCGGGGGTGTGGTTGCTGACGACCCGGCCGCTCCAGGTGTCGCAGAGGGCGGGCACGGCGAGGGTGCCGTCGTAGTGGTGCCCGGCGGCCTCGTAGGCGCGGCGCAGGGCGGCGTTCGAGGCGGGCGCGGCGAGCACGGTGGTCCCGACGGAGTCGGCGAGGCCGAGCAGGGCGACCGCGGTGCGGACGCGCCGGGACCGCGGACAGGCTTCGGCGAGGTAGAGGTGGTACCGGTGCGGCACCGGGAGGAACCCGGACCCGATCCGGCCGCGGGGAGCGGGGACGGGGGCGGTGCGGGGCATGACGGTCGGAACCACGGTGGCCCTCCGGGGGTGTGGACGGATGCGTTTCCCCTGGCCGGGGGGTGGGGGGATACGGGGCGGCGCCTCCGCCCGGCCAGGCGGAGGCCCCTTGGACGACGGCCCGACGGGCCGCCCCTGGCGGGGGCGGGACGGTGGGCACGAGCCGCCCGCACCCGAGCCGGGACGGGCCCGGACGGCCCAGCCGGGACTGCCCGCCCCTGGCGGGGGGGGCGGGAAGGCGACCACGAGCAGCCCGCACCCGGCCGGGACCGGCGGGCCCGACCCGTGGCGGCCGACGAGGGATCCCGGCCGGGCGGGACCGGCCGAGCCCCGAGGCGCCCGCCGCTGGCAGGGCACAGCCGGTCCGGGGGCCGCGCCGCCTCCGGGCCGGACGGTCCGACCGGCAGGGGCCGGGCGGTGGCGCGGGCCGGCACGAGCGGGCGGGGCGTACGGGCGCCGCACCGGCCCTGAGGGGCGGCGGGCCGTGAGGACGTGCCGCGGTGGCGTGCCCGCGGGGCCGGGGTCAGCGCCGGGTGGCGCTGCTGACGCGGAGGAGGTCGATGTGCAGGCGTCGGGTCAGCCACCAGCGGCGCGGGCCGGACCGGGGCGTCTGTACCGGTGTCACGGAAATCGACCTGCCCCCCGCTGCCCCCGGGGCTTACCCTGCCCCTGGCCGTCGCTGTCCCCCGCAGTCTCGTGGCGCCGTGCGGGGCCGTCAAGGAGGCGGTCAGCAGCGGCCGTTGGACACCCCCCGTGGAAGGACCCCCGCACCCGATGCCCACCGAGCACCCCGCCGCCGCCCTGGACAACCCGGTGTGGGCGGCTCTGACCGGCCCCCACCGGGCCTTCGCCGAGACCGCCCCCGGCGGGCTGGCCGCCCGCTACCTGCCGGCCGCGAACCCGTTCGCCGCGCTGGCCGACCCCGCCGACCCCGCCGCCTGGGCCGACCTGGCCGCGCTGATCGGCCCCGACCAGCCGGTGTGGCTGACCGGACTGCCGACCCCGCCGCCCGACTGGACCACGGTGCGGGTCATCCCGGGCGTACAGCTGGACGGCCGGGGCATCCGGGCAGAGGCCGCTGCGGAGGCCGTACGGCTCGGGCCGGACGACGTCGCCGAGATGACGGGGCTGGTCGAGCTGACGGAGCCGGGCCCGTTCCTGCCCCGCACCGTCGAGCTGGGCACGTACCTCGGGATCCGGCACGAGGGCCGGCTCGTCGCGATGGCCGGGGAACGCATGCACCCGCCGGGCTGGACGGAGATCAGCGCCGTCTGCACCCACCCCGACCACCGGGGCAAGGGCCTCGCGGGCCGGCTGGTCCGCGCCGTCGCCGCGGAGATCCGGGGCCGTGGGGAAACGCCGTTCCTGCACGCGGCCGCCGAGAACACCAACGCCATCCGGCTGTACGAGTCGATGGGGTTCACCCTGCGCCGCGAGCCGGTCTTCATCGGCCTGCGCACCCCGGCGGCGGCCGACGGACGCCGGGGGTGACACGGCTTAACACGGGGTTCATTGAGTGCCGCCGGAGTCTCCCGTAGCGTCGGTGGAACGGGAGCACGGACGGAGGGGGAAGGCCGTGGCGGTGAACACGTGGCAGATCAGCGGTCGTCCCGCCCTCCGTCCGGCTCCCGTGCTCGCCCCGCGCCGGCCGGTGCGCCTGTACGCGCGCACCCACGTCGACCTCCAGCGGGTCTGCTCCTCCCTCTGTCGTCCCTGATCGCGTCCTTGGCCGCCGCGGCGCCCCGCCCACGGCCGCCGCACGCCCGATCAGGAAGGCAGTTCCGCCGTGCCCGCATCCGACCCCGCCCCGCTCCACCTGGCCGTGGCCCTCGAAGGGGCCGGCTGGCATCCGGCCGCCTGGCGCGAACCCGGCGCCCGGCCAGGCGAGTTGACCACCGCCCGCTACTGGGCGGACCTGGTCGCCGAGGCCGAGGCCGGCCTGCTGGACTTCGTCACCTTCGAGGACGCGCTCGGCCTGCAGTCCACCGACCCGGCCGAGGCCGACGGCCGTACCGACCTGGTCCGGGGCCGGCTCGACGCGGTGCTGGTCGCCGCCCGGGTCGCGCCGCTGACCCGGCACATCGGGCTGGTGCCGAGCGTGACCGCCACGCACACCGAGCCCTTCCACGTCTCGAAGGCCGTGGCCACCCTGGACCACGTCAGCCGCGGCCGGGCCGGACTGCGCGTACAGATCTCCGAACGCCCGGACGAGGCGCGCCACTTCGGCCGCCGCACCGCACCGGAGCCGGCCGGCGTCCTGTGGGCCGAGGCGGCCGACCACGTCGAGGTGACGCGGCGGCTGTGGGACAGCTGGGAGGACGACGCCGAGATCCGGGACGTGGCCACGGGCCGCTTCGTGGACCGGGAACGGCTGCACCACATCGACTTCGAGGGACCCCACTTCAGTGTCCGCGGCCCCTCGATCACCCCCCGTCCCCCGCAGGGACAGCCGCCGGTGAGCGCCCTGGCGGCCGACTCCTCGGCCTACCCGCTGCTCGCCCGGACCGCCGACCTCGGGTACGTGACCGCCCGGGACGCCGGACAGGCCCGCGCCGCCGTGGCCGGGATCCGGGCCGCCCAGGAGGCGGCCGGCCGGGCCGGGCGGCCCCTGCACGTGTTCGGGGAGCTGACCGTCTTCCTCGACGCGCGCCCCGGGGCGGCGACCCGGCGGCTCCAGCGGCTGGACTCCGTCCACGGTGCGGCGTACACGGGCGACGCCCTGCTGTTCGCGGGTACGCCCGGCGATCTCGCCGACCTGCTGCTGGACTGGCGGCGGGCCGGGCTGAGCGGCTTCCGGCTGCGGCCCGGGGTGCTGGCGCACGACCTGCCGGCGATCACCCGCGGCCTGGTGCCGGAACTGCAGCGGCGGGGCGCCTTCCGGCGCTCCTACGGGGCCGCCTCGCTGCGCGGCCTGCTCGGACTCCCCCGCCCCGCGAACCGCTACGCCCGGCCCGCCGCCTGACCGCGCCCCGCCGCGGCCCCGCCGGGCCGGGGCGGCGCGACCGCACGACGCGCGGGCCACCGCGCGGAGACCACCACCACGGAGGCCACCGCCGCAGAGGCCACCACGTACGGGCCACCACGTACCGGCCACGACCCGGAGGACACGTACCACCATGGGCAAACCCCTCAAGCAGATCCATCTGGCCGCGCACTTCCCCGGGGTCAACAACACCACCGTGTGGAGTCACCCGGAGGCCGGCAGCCACATCGACTTCGACTCCTTCGTCCACTTCGCGCGGACCGCCGAGCGCGCCCGCTTCGACTTCCTCTTCCTCGCCGAGGGACTGCGGCTGCGCGAACACGGCGGCCGGATCTACGACCTGGACGTGGTCGGCCGGCCCGACACCTTCACGGTGCTCTCCGCCCTCGCCGCCGTGACCGGGCACCTGGGCCTGACCGGCACCATCAACTCCACCTTCAACGAGCCCTACGAGGTGGCCCGCCAGTTCGCCACCCTCGACCACCTGTCGGGCGGCCGGGCCGCCTGGAACGTGGTGACGTCCTGGGACGCCTTCACCGGCGAGAACTTCCGGCGCGGCGGCTTCCTGCCGCGCGAGGAACGCTACGGGCGGGCACGCGAGTTCCTGGCCACCGCCCACGAACTGTTCGACTCCTGGGACGGGGGAGAGATCCTCGCCGACCCGGCGTCGGGGGTCTTCCTGCGGGACGCGGGCGCGGGCGCCTTCGTCCACCGGGGCGAACAGTTCGACATCTCGGGGCGGTTCAACGTGCCGCGCAGCCCCCAGGGCCGCCCGGTGATCTTCCAGGCGGGCGATTCGGACGAGGGCCGGGAGTTCGCCGCGGCCGACGCCGACGCCATCTTCAGCCGGTACGCCACGCTGGAGGAGGGCCGGGCCTTCTACTCCGACGTCAAGGGCCGGCTCGCCCGGTACGGCCGCACCCCGGACCGGCTGAAGATCCTGCCCGCGGCCACCTTCGTCCTCGGTGACACCGACGCCGACGCCCGGGAACTGGCCCGCGAGGTACGCCTCGCACAGGTCAGCGGGGCCACGGCGATCACCTACCTGGAGCACGTCTGGAACCGTGACCTGTCCGCGTACGACCCGGACGGTCCGCTCCCCGAGATCGATCCCGTCCCCGGGGAGAACACCGTGGCGAGCGGCCGGGCCAGTGTGCGGATGTTCCGCGATCCGCAGGCCACCGCCCGGGAGTGGCGGGAGCTGGCCGCCGCCCGGAAGCTGTCGATCCGGGAGCTGGTGATCGAGACGACCGGACGGCAGACCTTCATCGGCTCGCCCGCCACCGTCGCCACCGCGATCGACGACCTGGTCCAGCAGGACGCGGCCGACGGTTTCATCCTCGTCCCGCACCTGACGCCCGGCGGCCTGGACGGCTTCGCCGACACCGTCGTCCCGCTGCTCCAGGAGCGGGGGGTCTTCCGGCGCGAGTACTCCGGCCCCACCCTGCGCGACCACCTGGGCCTGGCCGCGCCGCGGATCCCGGCCCCCACCGGCCCCTGAGGAGGAGCACCGTGTCCCGTACCCCCCTCGGGGTCCTCGACCTCGTCCCCGTCCCGTCCGGCTCCACCGCCGCCGAGGCGCTGCACCACACGGTCGCCCTCGCCCGGCAGGCCGAGCGGCTCGGCTACGCCCGCTACTGGTTCGCCGAGCACCACCTGAACCCGGGGGTCGCCGGGACCTCGCCCGCCGTCCTGCTGGCGCTGACCGCCTCGGCCACCTCCACGATCCGGATCGGGTCGGGGGCCGTGCAGCTGGGCCACCGCACCGCGCTGTCGACGGTGGAGGAGTTCGGGCTGATCGACGCCCTGCACCCGGGCCGCCTCGACCTGGGCCTGGGCCGCTCGGCCGGCCGGCCGCCGCGGCCCGCGCCGGACGCGGCCCCGCCCTTCGAGGGGTGGACGCCGGGCGGGCTGCGGATACCGCCCCGGTTCTCCTTCGCCCACCTCCTCGGGCACCCGCGCGTGGCCCTCCAGCAGCGGTTGCTGAACCTGCCGGGGGCCCGCCCGCAGGACTACGCCGAGCAGGTGGGCGACGTACTGGCCCTGCTGCGCGGCGAGTACCGCTCCCCGGAGGGGGTGGAGGCGCACGCCGTCCCCGGTGAGGGGGCCGACGTCCAGGTGTGGATCCTGGGCAGCAGCGGCGGGCAGAGCGCGGAGGCGGCCGGCGCGAACGGGCTGCGCTTCGCCGCGAACTACCACGTGAGCCCGGCGAGCGTGCTGGAGGCGGCGGAGGCCTACCGGGCCGCCTTCAAGCCGTCCGCCGCGCTGGACCGGCCGTACCTGACGGTGTCCGCGGACGTGGTGGTGGCCCCGGACGACGCCGAGGCCCGGGAGCTGGCCGCCGGGTACGCCCCCTGGGTGCGCAGCATCCGTACGGCCGAGGGCGCGATCCCCTTCCCCTCGCCGCGGGAGGCTCGGGAGCTGGTGGCCGGGTGGTCGGCGGCCGATCACGCGCTGGTCGCCGACCGGGTGGAGACCCAGTTCACGGGGTCGCCGGCGACCGTCGCGGACCACCTGGAGCGGCTGCGGGAGGCCACCGGCGCGGACGAGCTGCTGATCACGACGATCACGCACGCGCCCGCCGACCGGGTGCGCTCGTACCGGCTGCTGGCCGAGGAGTGGGCCCGGCGCCCTTGACCGGTGCCGGACGGAGACGGTCCGCGCCGCCGGGTTTCGCGGGGCCGCTCCCGGTCAGACGCGGGAGGAGCCACGAAACCTACGGAAGGGAACTGCCGTGAACGACGTCTCCCGTCTGCCCGGCGCCGCGCACCACCACTGGCAGTGGCAGGCACGGGCCGCCTGCCGGGGCCTGGGCCCGGGCAGGTTCTTCCACCCCGCCGGAGAGCGGGGCGATGAGCGCGAAGACCGGGACGAGGCCGCGAAGCGGGTGTGCCAGGGCTGTCCGGTGCGGGCGGCCTGCCTGGAGCACGCGCTGCGCACCCGGGAGCCCTTCGGGGTGTGGGGCGGGCTGACGGAGGAGGAGCGGCGGCGGCTGCTGTCCGGCGCCGCCGCCCGGACCGTGTCGGTGTAGCACCGGGCCCGTTACCGGCGCGCCTCCTCCCAGGCCCGGGCGAACAGTTCGTGCGGGGGCATCGGGGCCAGCAGCCGCAGCGTCATCGCGTACAGGTTCCTGCTCCCGGCCCACGCCAGGTGGCCGGCCAGTTTGGCCTTCTCCAGCGGAAGGTGCGGGGCCTTCAGGTCCGCCCAGTCGCCGGGGAGGAACGCGGTGCGGCCCGCGCGGGCCCGCTTGCCGCTCTCCACGGCCCCCGCCGCGACGAGTTCGGCCTGGGCCGCCTTGTGCCGGGCGGCCGTCCAGCCGTTCCAGCGCCTGACGGCCCGGTCGGTGGGCCGGGCGAGCGCGAGCAGCTGGAGGCGGAGGGCGGCGGCGTCCGCGCCGACGCCGAGGGTCCGGGCGACCTCGGCCACCAGGTCGGGGGCGCTGAGCGAGGGGTCGGTCTCGTAGCCGCCCTCGGGCACGGGGGTGTCCGCGGCACGGGCGGCGAGCCGGTCGAGTCCGTCCAGGAGCCGGACGGTGCGCGGCAGGTCGTCGAGGATCCAGGCCGGTGCCCGGGCTCCGCACGTCGCGGCGGCCCGTTCCGCTCCGCCCGGGGCGGTGAGGGCGGCGGCCCGCAGGAAGGTCGCGCCCGAGGGGGCCGCGACCAGCAGGGTCCCGTCGTCGTACACGGTGTCGGGTACGGCGCCCTCCTCCATCGGCGTCGGGCCGGGCAGGACCGTCCCCCGGTACGGGGCGAAGGCCGGGTCGGCGCTCACCGCGCGCCCCAGGCCGGGCAGCAGTCCGAGGGGAATCAGTGCTCCGGGGCCCGCGAGCTGTTCCCGCAGCCGGCGGTGCAGGAGCAGGGCCCCGTGGCGGGCGGGATCCCCGACGGGGCGTTCGGTCAGCGCCCAGGCGATCACGGAGGCGGCCGTCCGGTGGGCGGGCTCCGAGGGGGCCACCCAGCGGCCGGCGGTGCCGTCCGGTGCGGCGTACCGCAGTTCCAGGACGCTGCGGCGGCCCCGGGTGAGGAGGAAGCCGTCCTCGCCGAAGGGGTCGCCCTGCGGGGCGCGTCCGGCGGGCAGGCTCCGGGCCCAGCTCTCGTGCAGGCCCAGCTCGGCCTCCAGGGCGGAGGCCAGTTCCTCGTCGGTGGGCTCCTCGGCGCCGAGGAGCCCGTTCCAGGCGGCGGCCATCCTTTCGGCGGCGGCGGTGGTCCCGGCGGGTTCCCACAGTTCGGCGGGGTCCTGCGGGAGGCCGGCGGCGAGGACCGCCCGGCGTCCGGCCGGGCCCAGTGCCCGGCGGAGCCCGTCGTAGGTGGAGACCATGGCCTTGGTCGCCTTGTACGGGGGCCCGCCCAGCAGGCGCTGGTGCTCGTCGTGGCGGTCGCGGCCCGGGAACCCGGCGAGGACCAGGGCCGCGACGGGGCCGCGTACGCCGGTGAGCCGGGCGAAGGTCTCGCGGGCGGCGGGGGACGCCTTCAGCGGTCCCCGCTCGGCGAGCAGTTCCAGCAGCCGGGGCAGGCGGGCGGTGTCGTCCGCGTCGACGGTGGGGGTCTCGCAGTCCTCGGCGCCGTCGGGCGCGGGGTCGGCGGCCCGCTGGAGGAACCATTCCCCGCCGCCGTCGGCGGCGGCCGAGGAGAGGGGGTGCCCGGCGGAGCGGACGGCGGCCAGGGCCTCCGGGGCCGCGCGGCCGGTGCGCCAGGTGCCGCCCGGTTCTGCGAAGGGCTGTCCGCTCCAGGTCTCCAGCAGGGCCGCGAGGGCCGCGCGCTCCCCGTCGGGGGTGGTGGCGGCGCAGGCCCGCCAGGCGACGGCGCCGATCCGGCCCACGAGCGGCTGCCAGGGCGCGTGGTCGGCGGGCAGGGCCAGCAGGCGGGCCTCCTCGTCGATCTCCCCGCGCAGGTGGTGGCCGTCGGCGGCGACGGCGGTGAGCAGGGCGGGCTGCGGCTGGGGCTCGGGGCTGCCGTGGTAGCGGCGCTGGTCGGGCAGCAGTCCGTACAGGGCGGGGGTGAGTTCGGTGTCGGGCACTTCGGTGCGCAGCGACACGGCCGGTTCGGCGCGCAGGAGGCCGACGCGGCGGGACAGGGCCCGGCGGCGGCGCAGGACGTCGGCGGCGCGGTGGGCGGCGCGGGCGACGCCTTCGGCGATCCGCGGTTCGAGCGCACCGGGGAGCGCGGGGGCCGGGTCGCCGCGCAGGGCGGCGTCGAGGAGGTCCCGTACGGCGGGGCCGGCGACGGCGCGCAGGGCGCGTGAGGAGGTTTCGTCGCGGGGGGTCAGGAAGTGCCAGAACGCGGGCGGCGGGACGGGGCCCGCGCCGTCGCCGAAGCCGGGGGTGCGGCGGCGGTCGGAGCCGGGGAAGCCGTGGACCTGCCAGAGCAGGGAGTTGTCCTCGGCGGAGTGGCAGCGGACGGTCTCCTGGCCCGCGAGGACCGCGTCCTCGCCGCCCTCGGGCATGCGCAGGATCGCCCAGGGCCGGCGGCCCAGGCGGCGGCTGCGGTAGGAGGCGGTGCGGCCGTCGGTGCCCTGGAGGAGGAACTCGCGGGGCGAGGGGCCGGCGTAGGGGGTGTGGTGGAGGACGCGGAAGCCGACGAGGCGGCCGTCCTGTCCGAGCGGGGAGGCGGGGGCGTCCGGGGGCAGCGCGGCGAGGGACTGCACGTCCCCGAAGAGCCGGGTGCCGGGCGGGGGTTCGGCGGCGGTGTGGAAGGCGGGCGGGGTGCGGTCGGTGCCGCGTTCCCCGGTGGCGGGGTCGACGCGGGTCCAGCTGCCCCAGGAGCAGAAGGTGTCGGCGCTCCAGAAGCGGTGGCCGTCGCTCATCTGGACGTCCTGGGAACCGATGCCCTCGCGTCCGCCGGCGCTCAGGACGCTCTGGCCGTCGTGGCGGCCGGTGCCGTCGGGGGTGGCGAACTGGTAGCCGAGGCCGCCCTGGATCATGCCGCCGTAGCGGCGCATGCCGTACGTCTGCTCGGGCTCGAAGACCTCCTCGGGGCGGTCGGTCCAGAAGGCCCGGTCGGGGAAGCCGCTCTTGGGGGCGGTGCTCCAGGCGACGAGGAACCGTCCGCCGATGTGGTGCACGGTGAGCGCGGGCGCCGCGGCCCCGGCCGGGGCGCCCCCTTCCGTACCGGGCACCCGGAAGGTGCAGGCGCCGCGCCGGCCGGCGTGGTCGACGGCGAAGGCGCGGTCCGGGCCGTAGACGGTGAGGACGGGCCAGGTGCTGGTCACCCCGACGACCCGGTCGGGGCCGCCCAGCTCGGCGACGGCCTCCTCCAGGGCGGGCCAGCCGTACTCCTCGGGCAGCCCCGCGCGCAGGGCACGGCCGAGGGGGCCGGTGAGGTCCAGGGCGGCCAGCGCCTCCTCGATGCCGTCCAGGGCGCGGGCGGTGGGGCGGTCCAGCAGTCCGTGGAGCTCGTCGACGGCCTCGTCGGCGGCGGCGAGGCCGCCGCCGCGCAGGGCGTCGAGGAGGGCTTCGACCCGGCCGTGCACCTCGGCGGCGATGCCCGCGTTGCGCGGGAGGCGGGTGATGGCGCTGCCGGCGGTGCGCAGGGCCTGGTGGACGGTGCCCTCCAGGCGGGGGCCGAAGACGGGGTCCGCGGCCAGGGCCTTGAGGTCGCGCCGGGAGCCGCCGTCCCAGAACACCAGCTCGACGGCGGGGCCGGGGTCCTCGACGGCGATGCCCTCGGCGAGGCAGGCGTCGAGCAGGTCGGCGTCGAGGCCGGGGTAGCGGTAGCGGTCCTCGTGCAGGCGCAGCGGGGCGGCGGCGCGCAGCCGGGGTGCCCAGCGGGTCAGCAGCTCGAAGAGTTCGGCGGGCATGGGCTGGCGCATGACGCCGCTGCCGGAGCGGCCGTGGCCGAAGCGGTGGGTGTAGCGCGCGAACCAGCCGCCGGGGCCGCCCTCGGGGAC
This sequence comes from Streptomyces sp. NPDC031479, assembly GCF_055581065.1. Lineage (NCBI taxonomy): Bacteria > Bacillati > Actinomycetota > Actinomycetes > Kitasatosporales > Streptomycetaceae > Streptomyces > Streptomyces sp. NPDC031479. The sequence goes on along the minus strand of NZ_JBVIKC010000002.1, from coordinate 423,666 downwards.
GATCCGCCCGGCCGCGGCGGCGTCGGCGGCCCCGCAGGCCAGGAGCAGCCGCAGCCAGGCGCTCGCGTCGCCGCGGCTCTCGGGGAACAGGTCGAGGAGCAGGGCGGCGGTGTCGTCGGCCGGGGGGTGCGCGGTCAGCAGCGGGGTGGCGGCGTCGAGCAGCCGGTCCGGGACGTCCTTGCCGGGGCCGGCGGCGAGCAGGGTGCCCAGCAGGCGGGCCTCCTCGGCGGTGTCGGCTCCGGCGGCGCGGACGGACAGCCGCAGGCGGCGGGCCAGGTCGGCGGGGGGTTCCCCGGGCGAGGCGGCCCACGCCTCCAGGAAGCGTACGAACTCCTCGTGCGCGGCCCGGGGGCCCAGGGTGGCGGCGAGCCAGGTCTGGTGGGTCCCGATGGCGGTGGCGGGGAGGGCGCCGGCGCGGGCGAAGAGCAGGGTGTTGGCCCGGTGCCAGTCGGGGTCGACGGGGAGCCGGTGGGTCTGCTCGGCCTTGCGGGCGAGGGCGTGGGCACGGGCGGCGGAGCGCCGGTGCCAGGGGATCAGCCGGTGCCCGACGGTGTCCCAGAACCAGGGCAGGTGGGCGGGTTCCAGGGCCCGGACCCGCCGCTCCAGGCCGTCCACGTACCGGCCGGGCTTCTCGTAGGCGGTGTGGAGGGTGGAGAGGGCCTCCGCGAAGAGCGCGGCGGCCTCCGCGGCCCGGGCGGGATCGTGGGCCGCGGCCCAGTCCGGGTAGACGGTCGAGCGGTGCGGATCGGCCGGCGACAGGATCTGGATCTTCATGCGCCGATCCTGGCACGCCCCTGTGACAGCCCCGGCCCCGTCCTTTCCCGCTGCGGGTAAGGACCTCGTGCCCCGCCCCCGCAGCCCGCACGGGGAGGCTGAGCCGAAGGGGCGCGCCCCTGAGAGCACGGCATCAGCGCCCCGGAGGCGAAGCCTCCCCTAAACAGAGGTGAAGCGGCGCAGCAGCGGGGAGAGGACCAGGACCGACTTGGTGCGTTCCACGAAGGGCTCGCCCGCGATGCGCTCCAGCACCCGCTCGAAGTGGCGCATGTCGGAGGCGAAGACCTGGACGAGGGCGTCCGCGTCGCCGGTGACGGTCGACGCGGACACCACCTCGGGGTACCGCTCCAGCCCTCGCCGGATGTCGTCCGGCGAGGTGTTGTGGCGGCAGTAGATCTCGATGAAGCCCTCGGTCTCCCAGCCCATGGCCGCCGGGTCCACGCGGACGGTGAACCCGGTGATGGCACCTTCGGCGCGCAGCCGGTCGACGCGCCGCTTGACGGCGGGGGCGGAGAGGCCGACCTCGGAGCCGATGTCCGCGTAGGAACGGCGGGCGTCCTCGGCGAGGGCGTGCACGATGCGTTCGTCGAGATCGTTCAGTCGCACTGCGGGTGGATCACTTTTCTGCTGTGGCCACTTCTTCCGTGGCCAGGCGGGAGCGGCGGATGCCGTAGGTGAAGTACACCACGAGGCCGACGGCCATCCAGACACCGAAGACGATCCACGTGGCCATATCGAGGCTGAACATCATGAAGCCGCAGGCGAGGAAGCCCAGGATCGGCGTGACGGGGAAGAGCGCCACCTTGAAGGTGCGCGGCATGTCCGGCTTGGTACGGCGCAGGATGATCACGGCGACGTTGACCAGGCCGAAGGCGAAGAGGGTGCCGATGCTGGTGGCGTCGGCGAGCTTGCCCAGCGGGATGAAGGCCGCGAGGACGCCGCAGAACAGGGAGACGAGGACGACGTTGGCGCGGGGGGCGCCGGTCTTCTCGTCGACCTTGGCGAAGACCTTGGGGACGAGGCCGTCGCGGGACATCGCGAAGAGGATGCGGGTCTGGCCGTAGAGAACGGCGAAGACGACGGAGAAGATCGCGATCACGGCGCCGGCGGCGAGGACGACGCCCCAGAAGCTGTGGCCGGTGACGTCGGTCATGATCTGGGCGAGCGCGGCCTCGGTGCCCGCGAAGTCCTGCCACGGCAGGGCGCCGACGGCGACGAAGGCGACCAGGACGTAGAGAACGGTGACGATGCCCAGCGACAGCATGATCGCGCGCGGCAGGTCCTTCTTCGGGTTCTTGGCTTCCTCACCGGCGGTGGAAGCGGCGTCGAAGCCGATGTACGAGAAGAAGAGGGTGGAGGCGCCGGCGGCGATGCCGCTCATGCCCAGCGGGGCGAGCGGGGTGTAGTTGCCGGCCTTGATGCCCATGACGCCGATGCCGATGAAGAGCAGCAGCGTGACGATCTTCACCGCGACCATGATCGAGTTGACCGTGGCGCTCTCCTTGGCGCCGCGCATCAGGAAGACCATGGAGAGCAGGACGACGACCAGCGCCGGCAGGTTGATGAACCCGCCCTCGCCCAGCGGTGCGGAGACCGCCCCGGGGATGGTGACCCCGATGGTCCCGTCGAGGAGCTCGTTGAGGTACTGGCCCCAGCCGACGGCCACGGCCGCGACGGAGACGGCGTACTCCAGGACGAGGCACCAGCCGCAGATCCAGGCTATGAGCTCGCCCATGGTGGCGTAGGCGTACGAGTACGAGGAGCCGGAGACCGGCACGGAGCCGGCCAGCTCCGCGTAGGACAGGGCCGAGAACAGCGCGGTCAGGCCCGCGATGATGAAGGAGATCGTGACGGCCGGGCCGGCCTTGGGGGCGGCGGTGCCGAGGACGACGAAGATGCCGGTGCCCAGGGTGGCGCCGATGCTGATCATCGTCAGCTGCCACATGGTGAGCGAGCGGCGCAGCGTGCCGCCCTCGCCCTGGCCGCCCTCGGCGACCAGGCGCTCCACCGGCTTGCGGCGGAGCAGGGGGTGCGCGGGCTTGCTGGGCTCGGACGTGAGCGGTGGCGCCTGGCCGTGGTCGAGCACGAAGGGACTCCTTTGACACTGCGGATGGGGACTGTCAGGCGTCGGCCGCAGCGGTCCGGAGCAGTTGTCAGGCAGGGATGAACCCTGTCTGGGCATGGGGGGACCGCCGAGCAGGCGGTCCGCGCCACTCCACGTACAGCGAGTGAGCCTACGAGCTGAGTGATACCGCCCGTAATGCACCATCCTTGCACATTGGCGAACGATCATTGCGCGGATCTGTCCGGGATGGCCGTTTGTTGCGCACAGATGATCGATCACTGCGCAGCCCTCCCTCGACCCCCTTTCTTGACACGGCGTCAGACATGCCGCAGCGTGCCCCGTGGTTCCCCCTGTCCGACGATCGGAGGCGAAGAGTGAAGCCGACGCAGACGGAGTCCGACGAGCGGTGGCTGGATCCCGGACCGTTCCTGCGCGGGGTCGCCTGGCTGCACGAGGGGCGCCCCGTGCGCGCCGACCCGGCCGACACGATGCGACTGCCCTGGGACACCGGAGAGCGCGCCACCCTTCCCATAGGGGTGCGGCTGGAGTTCACCGCCGGGTCCGCGCACGCCGTGGAGATCCGCTACCGGGCCACCGTGCCGGGCCCCACCGACGCGCTGCGCGACCTCGCGCACGGCTTCGCCCTGTGGAACCGCCACGGCCGGATCACCGAGGTCTTCACCGAGCCCGCCGCCGAGTCCGTCGTACGCGTCCCGCTGCCCTGCGGCGGCGGCCCCTTCACCCTGCACCCGCCCGAGGCCCAGTCCCCCGCGGTCCTGGGCCTGCGCGGGATCGGCGGCCCCCTCGCACCCGCCCCCCGGAACCCGCGCTGGGTGGTGCACGGCGACTCCATCACCGAGGGCTGGTGGTCCACCCGGCCCGCCCACGGCTGGCCCGCCGTCGCGGGCCGGGCACTGGGCTGGGACACGGTCAACCTCGGCTACGCGGGAGCGGCCCGCGGGGAACTCGCCACCGCCGAGCAGCTCGCCGCCCTCCCCGCCGACGTCCTCACCCTCGCCTTCGGCACGAACTGCTGGTCCCGGGTGCCCTTCACCGCCCCCCTCCTCTACGAGACCACCCGCACGTTCCTCGACCTGATCCGCCAGGGCCATCCCCGCACCCCCCTGCTGCTGCTCTCCCCGGTGCTGCGCCCCGACGCCGAACGCACCCCCAACCGCCTCGGCGCGACCCTGGGCGCCCTGCGGGACGCCATGGAACGGGCCACCCGCGACCGGATCGCCGCCGGGGACGGCCGGCTCGTCCTGCTGCCGGGCCGTGACCTGCTGGGACCCGAGCACCTCGCGGACGGACTGCACCCCGACGACGAGGGACACCGGATCCTCGGCCTCGCTGTGGCCACGGCCGCCCGGCGGGCCGGGTTCGACGGCGTGTGAGTGAAACAGGTCATAGCCGTCCCGCTGAACGGAACGCTCCCGCCGCCCCGTGTCCTGCACAAGTTGCCGATCCTCCGGTGACGGACTCGGCGGACACCACACGTGGGAGAGAACGACATGGGCATCAAGCGCGGAACTTCCCTGGCGGCGGTCGCAGTCGTCGTCACCCTCGCGGCGACGGCCTGCGGCGGGTACGACAAGGCGGCCGACGCGACCAAGCCGGCCGGTGCCGTCGCCGACGCCCAGGCGCCCGCCGCCGACCCCTACGGCAACGACAAGCCCGCCCAGGACGCGGCGGCCACCGGGGCCAAGGCCGGCGGGCAGCTGGCGATCGCCTCCACCGACCAGCTGGGCTCGGTCCTCACCGACAGGGCGGGCTTCACCCTCTACCGCTTCGACAAGGACACCGCCAAGCCGCCCGCCTCCAACTGCGAGGGCGACTGCGCCAAGGCCTGGCCCGCGGTCCCGGCGGGCGACGCGACCGCCGCCGCGGGCATGGACCCCGCCGTGCTGGGCGAGGTGGTCCGCAAGGACGGCAGCAAGCAGCTGACGGTGGCCGGCTGGCCCGCGTACCGCTTCGCCAAGGACACCAAGGCGGGCGACCTGAACGGGCAGGGTGTCGGCGGCACCTGGTTCGCCCTGGCCGCCGACGGCAAGAAGGCCGCGAAGCCCGCCGCGGGGGCCGGAGCGGGGACGGGAGCGGGCGCGGGCGCCGGCCAGGCCGCGGGCGCCCTGAGCGTGGCCAAGGACCCCAAGCTCGGCGAGCACATCGTCGACGGCAACGGCATGACCGTCTACCGCTTCAAGCCCGACACCGCCTGGCCGATGGTCTCCAAGTGCGAGGGCGACTGCGTCGCCAAGTGGCCGGTCGTCCCGCCGGTCGACAAGGCCAACGCCAAGGGCATCGTCGAGAAGAACTACCTGGTCCTCGACCGGCCCGACGGCAAGAAGCAGCAGACCGTGAACTGCTGGCCCGTCTACACCTTCACCGGTGACAAGAAGGCCGGCGACACCAACGGCCAGGGCGTGGGCGGCACCTGGTACGCCGTCGCCCCCGACGGCAAGCTCATCACGGTCCAGTAGCCCCCGCCCCTCGCCACGCCCCCCACTCCCGATCCGCGCGGTCCCCGCCCCCCTCCCCCCGGGCGGGGGCCGCGCGCCGTTTCCCGGGACGGCCCCGTTGCCTAGAGTGAGCTCCATGCTGCGCGTACTGGCCGTCGACGACGAGAAGCCGCTCCTGGAGGAACTCCTCTACTTGCTGCGCTCCGACCCCCGCGTCAGCAGCGCGGAGGGCGCCTCCGACGCCACCGGAGCGCTGCGCCGGATCACCCGGGCGCTGGAGAGCGGACCGGACGGACCCGACGGCATCGACGTGGTGTTCCTGGACATCCAGATGGCCGGACTGACCGGACTGGACATCGCCCGGCTGCTGACCGGGTTCGCCCGTCCCCCGCTGATCGTGTTCGTCACCGCCCACGAGGGCTTCGCCGTCCAGGCCTTCGACCTCAAGGCCGTCGACTACGTCCTCAAGCCGGTCCGTCCCGAACGGCTGGCGGAGGCGGTCCGGCGGGCCCGCGCCCTGCTGGGCCGGCCGGACGGGGCGGAGCCGGAGGCGGCCGCTGCCGGGGGCGGGGCCGGAGCAGCCGCCGGGGCCGCCGAGCGCGCCCCGGAGCAGATCGCGGTCGAACTGGGCGGCGTCACGCGGTTCGTGGCGATCGCGGACATCGCGTACGTGGAGGCCCAGGGCGACTACGCCCGGCTGCACACCGACGAGGGCAGCCACCTGGTGCGGATCCCGCTGTCCACCCTGGAGGAGCGCTGGGCGGCCCGCGGGTTCGTCCGGATCCACCGGCGCCACCTGGTCGCCCTGGCCAGGATCGACGAACTGCGCATGGACGCCGGGACCACGAGCGTGCGGGTGGGCCCGGCGGAACTCCAGGTCAGCCGCCGCCACGCACGCGAACTGCGGGACCTCCTCATGCGCCAGGCCACGGGCTGACCCGCTCCGGCCCGGCACCCGTACCGACCGCCACCCCCGCCCCCGGGCCCCGACCCGATGCGCGGGCCCGCCCGACCGCCCGACCGCCCGCCCGGCCGCCCGACCCCCGGCCGCCCGCCGCGCGGCGCGTGCCGGTCCGCCGCCGTCGGGGACCGCCCGGCGTACCGATGCGCCGTTCGTCGCGCCACGGTGGGCGTACGGCGATCCGCCGGGCCCGTCGGTCGCAGCGCCCGCCGATCCGCCCGCCCGTGGCGCGGGCCGCGCGTATCGTGGATCTTCCGGCCCGGGAGGAGCGAGATGTCCGAGATCCAGGCGCTGTTGGACGCGCTGACCGGACTGCCCCGGACCCGTGCCGCCGGGCCCGCCGAGGCCGAGGCGCTGCTCGCCCGGCTGCGCAGCGCGGCCGCCCGCTGGGCGGAGGTCCTGTACGAGGCGCAGGAGGGCACCCGCGGGCAGTTGCCGCCCCGGGTGGAGGCGGCCCTGACCCTTGCCTTCCGGCGCGCGGAGGAGTCGTACGTGGAGCTGGAGATCGCCCTGCGCGACTGCGCGCGGCACCACGATCCGGCGCTCTGACCAGCGAGCCGCACCCCCGCCGGAACCCCCGCGCGGGTGCCCGGTTCGTGCCTGTCGCCGGGGACGGACGGCTGCGTAGACTCCGGAGACTTCCCTCCCCTCCCCCTCGAAGGACCTCCGGTGAACCAGACGTACGCGCTGACCGCGGTCACCGTCGTCGTCCTGGTCACCGTCCTCGTCGGGGCGCTCGGCCTGCGGATATCGCGGACCACCTCCGACTTCTACGTCGCCTCCCGCACCGTGGGCCCCCGCCTCAACGCGGCCGCCATCAGCGGGGAGTACCTCTCCGCCGCCTCCTTCCTCGGGGTGGCCGGGCTGGTGCTGCTCCAGGGGCCGGAGATGCTCTGGTACCCCGTCGGTTACACCGCCGGCTACCTGGTGCTGCTGGTGCTGGTCGCGGCCCCGCTGCGGCGCTCGGGCGCGTACACGCTGCCCGACTTCGCCGAGGCGCGGCTCCAGTCGCGGGCGGTGCGGCGGATCGCGGTGCTGTTCGTGCTGGGCGTGGGCTGGCTGTACCTGCTGCCGCAGTTGCAGGGGGCCGGGCTGACGCTGGCGGTGCTGACCGGGGCCCCGCACTGGGTGGGCGGGGTGGTCGTGGCCTTCGTGGTCACGGCGGCCGTCGCCGCGGGCGGCATGCGCAGCATCACCTTCGTGCAGGCGTTCCAGTACTGGCTCAAACTCACCGCACTGCTGGTGCCGGCCTTCTTCCTGATCGCCGCCTGGGCCGGGGACGGCGCTCCGCGCGCCTCCTTCGACGCCCCGGCCGTCTTCCGCGAGCACACCGCCGTCACCTTGGGCGAGGACGTACGCCTCTCGGTGGGCGCGCCGCTCACCGTGACGGTGACGGGCCGGGTGGACGGCGCCGACCACGCCGGGGTCCCGGTGACCCTGGACAGCGGCCGGCACTCCGTCGCGGCCCGCACCCGCCTGGAGTTCGCCCCCGGCAGCGTGGTCCCGGACTCGCACTCCGGCCCCGGCCCGGACGCTCCCGGCTGGTCGAAGGCGCTGTCCGGCGGGGAGCACCGGCTGTACGCCACCTACGGGCTGATCCTGGCCACCTTCCTCGGCACCATGGGCCTGCCGCACGTGGCGGTGCGCTTCTACACCAGCCCCCACGGGCGGGCCGCCCGCCGCACCACGCTCGTCGTGCTGGGCCTGCTCGGGGTGTTCTACCTGCTGCCCCAGGTGTACGGGGCGCTGGGCCGGATCTACGCACCGGAGCTGGCGCTGACCGGGGACGCGGACGCCGCGGTGCTCGTGCTCCCGGAACGGGTGCTGGGCGGGCTGCTCGGGGACCTGCTGGGGGCGCTGCTGGCCGGGGGCGCGTTCGCCGCGTTCCTGTCGACGGCCTCGGGGCTGACCATGGCGGTGGCCGGGGTGCTGCACCAGGACGTGCTGCCCCGGCGCGGGGTGGGGACGTTCCGGCTCGCCGTGGCGGTGGCGATGGCGGTGCCGCTCGCGGGCGGGATCATGGCCACCGACGTGCCGGTCGCCGACGCCGTCGGGCTGGCCTTCGCCGTCTCCGCGTCCTCCTTCTGCCCGTTGCTGGTCCTCGGCATCTGGTGGCGCGGGCTGACCCCGCCCGGAGCCGTGGCCGGGCTGCTCACCGGGGGCGGTGCGGCGCTGGGCGCGGTGGTGGCCACCCGGTCCGGGCTGGTCCCGGCGGGCTGGGCGCACGCGCTGCTGGCCTGGCCCGCGGTGTGGTCGGTGCCGCTGGGCTTCCTGACGATGGTGGCGGTGTCGCTGGCGACCCGGTCCCGGATCCCGGCGGGGGCGGCCGCCGCGCTGGCCCGGCTGCACCTGCCCGAGGACGTGGCCGGTGAGCGGGCCGCGGGGCGCGCCCGGTGACCGGGGCGGCGCTCGTGGTGGCGGTGCTGGTGGGCGCGGCCCCGCTGCTGGGGCTGGGCTGGGCCGCGGGCCGGTGGCACGCCGGGCGCGCGGAGCGGGCCGCCGGGCCGGACCTGGGCACCCCGGTGGAGCGGGCCACCTTCCACACCCTGCACACCGCTTCGCTGGCCGCTCCCCCGCTGCGGGCGGGGCTCACCGAGGACGCCGCCCGCAAGGCCGCCCGGCGGCTGCGCTCGCTGCTGGGCACCGAGGCGCTGTGCCTGACCGACCGCGAGGCCGTGCTGGCGTGGGACGGGCCGGGCGCCGACCACCACCAGCGGCGGGCGATGGCGCGGGTGGCGGTGATGCTGGAGTCGGGGCGCAGCCAGAGCGTGCGCACCGAGTGCCAGCGGCCCGGCTGCCCTTTGAAGTGGGCGGTGTTCGCGCCGCTGACGGGCGAGGACGGGCTGCTGGGGGCGCTGGTCGCCTACGGGTCGCGGGAGTCGGCGGTGCTGGTGCGGGCCGCGACGGAGGTGGCGCGCTGGGTCTCCGTACAGCTGGAGCTGTCGGAGCTGGACCGGGCGCGGACGCGGCTGATGGAGGCGGAGATCAAGGCGTTGCGGGCGCAGATCTCCCCGCACTTCATCTTCAACTCGCTGGCCGCGATCGCCTCGTTCGTGCGGACCGATCCGGAGCGGGCGCGGGAACTGCTGCTGGAGTTCGCGGACTTCACCCGCTACTCCTTCCGCCGGCACGGCGAGTTCACCACCCTGGCCGAGGAGTTGCGTTCGATCGAGCGGTACCTGGCGCTGGCCGGGGCCCGGTTCGGGGACCGGCTGAAGGTGACCTTGCAGGTGGCGCCCGAGGTGCTGCCGGTGGCGCTGCCGTTCCTGTGCCTGCAGCCGCTGGTGGAGAACGCCGTCAAGCACGGGGTGGAGGACTCCACCGGGGAGTGCCGGATCACCATCGCCGCCCGGGACGCCGGCGCGGAGGCGGTGCTGACCATCGAGGACAACGGCGTCGGGATGGACCCGGCGCTGCTGCGCCGGATCCTGGCCGGGGAGCGCCCGGGGTCCTCCTCGGGGATCGGGCTGACCAACGTCGACGAGCGGATGCGCCAGGTCTACGGGGACGCGCACGGGCTCGTCATCGAGACGGGCGTCGGCGCCGGCATGAAGATCACCGTCCGGATTCCCAAGTACCGTGCGGGCGTGCACACTTCGGGCCCGGGAGGCGGTGGAGGGGGAGCCGAGGGGGCCGGGCCGTGGCATCCCGCGGACGGGCCGTCCTGACGGGAGCCGCGGCCTGACGGGAGGCGCGGCCCGGCCCGAGGCGCGGCCCGGCCCGAAGGGCGGCCGCCGTCCGGGGGCGGGCGGTCACTCTCCCCGTCCGCCGCCGGAGGTGTCGCACAGCGCGCGGTCGACGAGGTCGCTGCCGGCCTCGTGCTGCCGGAGCGTTGCGTCGGGGTCGTTGAAGCTGGTGGACATGGAGACGGTGACGGTGCGGGCGCCGTCGTCGGTGGCGCCGTTCAGGGTGATGTAGCCGGCTTCGCCCCCTTCGTGGCTCCAGTAGCCGCCGCCGCAGGTCAGGGGGCGGCTGACCAGGCCGAGGCCGTAGCGTCCACCGGGCCAGAACGCCTCGACCCGCTTGTCGACCGGGACGGTGTCCCGCATCTCGGCCAGGCGCGCCGCGGACAGCAGCCTGCCGCCCAGCAGTCCGCGGAAGAAGCGGTTGACGTCCTCCGTGGTGGAGACGTAGCCGCCGAGGTCGGGGACGATCTGTTCGGTGACGTCGGTCCGTTCGCCGGAGCCGAAGACCTGGTAGCCGTCGGCGTGCGGGCGGCGGAGGGTGGGCGTGGTGCCCGGCAGGTAGGTGTGGTCCATGCCGAGCGGTTTCAGGATCCGGCTGCCCACCTCCTCCTGCCAGGGGCGGCCGGCGGTCTTTTCGACGATCATGCCGAGGACGACGTAGCCGGTGTTGGAGTAGCCCCAGCCGGTGCCGGGCTCGAAGTCCGGGTGGTGCTCCATCGCCCGGGCGACGATCTGTTCGGGGGTGTGGGTGTCGTAGCGGTGCCGGTAGTACTCCTGCGGGGCGTCGAAGCCGGGAAGGTCGTCGTGGAGGCCGCTGGTGTTCTGCAGGAGCCGGCGCACGGTGATCTTCCGTGCGTCGTTTCCGTTGCCGTCGACCACACCGGGCAGCCGGCGCTCCACCGTGTCGTCCAGTGACAGCTTGCCCTCGTCGGCCAACTGCAGGACCACGGTGGCCATGAGCGCCTTGCCGGTGCTGGCCATCCGGAAGTAGCCGTCGCGGGGCACCGGGCCGTTCGTGCCCGCCACGGCGACGCCGGCGGTGGCGACCAGGTCCCGGCCGGAGGCGGTGGTCACCCGCGCCTGGACGCCGGTGACCCCCAGCGCCCGGATGGCATCGGTGTCCCGGCGCAGGTCCTCCTGCCGGTAGCCGGGCGCGGACGCGCCGCCCGAGGGCTGGACGGCCAGGGCCACGCCCGCCGCGACGAGTGCGGCCGCCACGACGGCCGGCCGTCCTCGGCCGGTCCGGCGGCGACGCTGCTGGGACGGGGGCTGCTGCGGCGCGGGGGCCGGGGTCGTGGATCTCATGAACGCCACGCTAGGTAACCGCCGGGTCGCGCGTCGGTACCCCGGACGGCCGTTCGAAACCTACAGGTGGCTGTAGTGCCGCGGGGGCGCCCGGCACGTACCGTGGCGCGTCCGAGGGCCGCTCCCGGTCCCGTACGACGGGCGGAGGGAACCGGTGCACACCGTGATCGACAAGGCCCGGGCACGGCTGCGCCGGACCGGGCCCGGCGGACGCTACCTGCTCGGCACCCTGGTGACGGCGACGGTGACGCTCGTGGCGGCGCCGCTGCTGTGCGTACCGTCGCTGGCGGCCCTCTGGGCGGATCGTCACCGCCGGCGCGCCGGGGCGCTGCTGGGCCGACCGGTGGAGCCGCGTGCGCGCGCCCTGCGCCGCGACCTCGCGTGGCTCGTGACCCAGGTGGCCACCGGCCTGCCCGCGGGCGCGTTCGCCGTGCTGTGCCTGGGCAACCTGCTCCTCACCCTCGTCGTCACCGTGGGGTGGTGGGCCTTTCCCGCCTCGGATCCGCCGAGGCCGCTGCTGCTCGATGTCCCCGTCGACGGCTGGGCCCCCGCGCTGACGGTCAACCTGGCGCAGTTCCTGCTCCTCGGGGCGCTGGCGGTCGTCGTCCTGCCGGCGCTCGCCCGGGTGCACGCGCGGTGCTGCCTGGCCGTCCTGGCACCGTCTCCCGCGCAGCGGCTGGCCGCGCGCGTCACCGAGCTCACCCGGACGCGCGCGGACGTCCTGCAGGCGCACGGCGCGGAACTCCGCCGGATCGAACGGGACCTGCACGACGGCACCCAGGCCCGCCTGGTGGCCATCGCCATCCGGCTCGCCGTGGCCGGGGAAGTCCTTCCCCGGGACCCCGAGGCGGCCGCCCGGCTCGTCCGGCAGGCCCACGCCGAGACCGAGGAGGCCATGACCGAGCTGCGCTCCGTCATCCGCACCATCTACCCACCGGTCCTGGCCGACCTGGGCCTCGTCGGCGCGCTCGGCACCCTGGCCGCCAGGGCCGGCGTGCCGACGCGCATCGACGTCGGCGAGCTCGGCCAGGTCCCCGCGGCGGTCGAAGCGGTCGCCTACTTCGCCGTCACCGAGGCGCTGGCGAACACCGCCCGGCACGGCCGGGCCGCCGGGGCCGTCGTCCGCGTCACCCGCGACGGCGGGATGCTGTCCGCGGAGATCACCGACGACGGGACCGGCGGGGCGGACGCGTCCCGGGGCAGCGGCCTGGACGGAATCCGCCGCCGCGCGGCCGCCCTGGACGGCACCATGAGGATCAGCAGCCCGCCGGGCGGGCCGACCGCCATCACCGTGGAGCTGCCGTGCGCGTAGTCATCGCCGAGGACAACGTCCTGCTGGCCTCCGGACTCGAACTCCTGCTGGGCTCCCAGGGCTTCGAGGTCGCCGCGATCACGGACGACGCCGCCGGTTTCCTCGCCGCCGTCGAGACCCACCGCCCGGACGTCACCATCGTCGACGTGCGGCTGCCCCCGGCCTTCCGCGACGAGGGCATCCGCGCCGCCCTGCGGGCCCGCCGCGACCGCCCCGGACTTCCCGTCCTGGTCCTGTCCCAGTACGTGGAGCAGGAATACGCCGGCCGCCTCCTCTCCGACCCCCGCGGCGGCATCGGCTATCTGCTCAAGGACCGGGTGAGCCGGATCGCGGAGTTCACCGACGCGCTGCGCCGCGTGGCCGCCGGCGGCACGGCCATGGACCCCGAGGTCATCGCCCGGCTCCTCGCCGTCCGCGGCGATCCCGTCGACGCGCTCACCCCCCGCGAGCGCGAGGTCCTGGCCCTGATGGCCGAGGGGCACGACAACGCCACCATCGCCCGGCGGCTGTTCGTCACCGACAACGCCGTCCACAAACACATCGGCGGCGTCTTCCTCAAACTCGGCCTGTCGGCCGGCGACAGCGGCCACCGTCGGGTGCGCGCCGTCCTGGCCCACCTCCGTCGCCACGGCGGCGCCGGACCCGGTCCCGGCTGAGTACGGGACCGGTGGGCGGCGGAGCGCGGCCGGACCGGCGGCCCCGCGGGACGCGACGCCGCCGGTCCGGGTACGCCGGTGGCCCCGGCCGCCCGGGTGGGGCGGGCCGGGGCCACCGGGACGGGGACTAGCTCCAGCTGGCGTGCAGCGGCTTGCCCTCGGCGTAGCCCGCCGCGGACTGGATGCCGACGACCGCCTTCTCCTCGAACTCCGCGAGGGAGCCGGCACCGGCGTAGGTGCAGGAGGAGCGGACACCCGCGATGATCGAGTCGATCAGGTCCTCCACGCCCGGCCGCGTCGGGTCGAGGAACATGCGCGAGGTGGAGATGCCCTCCTCGAACAGCGCCTTGCGGGCGCGGTCGTAGGCCGACTCCTCGGAGGTCCGGTTGCGCACGGCGCGCGCCGAGGCCATGCCGAAGGACTCCTTGTACAAGCGGCCGTCGGCCGACTGCTGGAGGTCGCCCGGGGACTCGTACGTACCGGCGAACCAGGAACCGATCATGACGTTGGAGGCACCGGCGGCGAGCGCCATGGCCACGTCGCGGGGGTGGCGGACGCCGCCGTCGGCCCACACGTGCTTGCCGTACTTCTTCGCCTCGGCCGCGCACTCCAGCACCGCGGAGAACTGCGGACGGCCCACGCCGGTCATCATGCGGGTGGTGCACATGGCGCCGGGGCCCACACCGACCTTGATGATGTCGGCGCCGGCGTCGATGAGGTCCTTGACGCCCTCGGCGGCGACGATGTTGCCGGCCACGATGGGGACCTGCGGGTCCAGCGCGCGCACGGCCTTGATCGCGTTGATCATCGACTCCTGGTGGCCGTGGGCCGTGTCGATGACGATCGTGTCGACGCCCGCGTCGAGCAGCTGCTTGGCCTTGGCCACGAAGTCGCCGTTGATGCCGACGGCGGCGGCGATGCGCAGCTTGCCGTTGGCGTCGGTGGCCGGGGTGTACAGGGTGGCGCGCAGGGCGCCCTTGCGGGTGAGGATGCCGACGAGGCGGCCGTCCTTGTCGACGGCGGGGGCCAGCTTGCGGTGGCCGGCGTCGAGCTGGTTGAAGGCGTCGCGCGGGTCCATGCCGGCGTCGATGAGCAGCAGCTCCTTCGACATGACCTCGGAGAGCTGGGTGAAGCGGTCGACGCCGCTCAGGTCGTGGTCGGTGACGACGCCGACCGGGCGGCCCTCGGAGTCCACGACGACGCCCGCGCCGTGCGCCCGCTTGGGCAGCAGGGACAGCGCGTCGGCGACGGTCTGGGTGGGCGCCAGGGTGATCGGCGTGTCGAGCACGAGGTGGCGGGTCTTCACCCAGGAGATGACGTCGGTGACGACCTCGATCGGGATGTCCTGGGGGATGACGACGATTCCGCCGCGGCGCGCCACGGTCTCCGCCATCCGGCGGCCCGCGATGGCGGTCATGTTCGCCACGACGAGCGGAATGGTCGTGCCGGTGCCGTCGGGCGAGGAGAGGTCGACGCCCTGGCGGGAGCCGACCGCGGAGCGGCTCGGCACCATGAACACATCGTCGTACGTCAGGTCGTACGGCGGCTTCAGGTCATTGAGGAAACGCACGTGCTGAACTTCCCAGTCGATCGGAGGTACCTCGACGGGTCAGCCGAGGAAACGCACGTACTTCATTCTCCCATGTCCGGGGGTTCATGCCGCCCCGGCCGAACGTCCAGGACATACCGGGCCGCGTGGTCGGTTCCTACGGGACCTTGGTCCCGGGGCCCCGGAAGGAGGCCGTCCGGTGCAGGGGCCGGAGGCCTCCGGTGAGGGGTGTGGCGGGGGCCCCGTGGCGCAGTGCGGTGAACTCGGCGGCGATGGACAGGGCCGTCTCCTCGGGGGTGCGCCCGCCCAGGTCCAGGCCGATCGGCGATCTGAGCCGGGCCAGCTCGGCCTCGGTCACCCCCTCGGCGCGCAGCCGGGCGGCCCGCTCGGTGTGGGTGCGGCGCGAGCCCATGGCGCCGACGTAGGCCAGCGGCAGCCGCAGGGCCAGCGCGAGGACGGGTACGTCGAACTTGGCGTCGTGGGTCAGTACGCACACGGCCGTACGGGTGTCCAGGCGCCCGGCGGCGTGCTCCGCGGCGAGGTGCCGGTGGGGCCAGTCCACGACCACCTCGTCGGCGCCGGGGAAACGCTGCGGGGTGGCGAAGACGGGCCGGGCGTCGCACACGGTGACCCGGTGCCCGAGGAAGGCCCCCATCCGAGCCAGGGCGGAGGCGAAGTCGACGGCCCCGTAGACGATCAGCCGGGGCGGTTCGGCGGCGGATTCGACGAGGAGGGTCAGCGGCTCCCCGCACAGCCCGCCGGCGGTGCCCAGTTCGGCGGTGCCGGTGCGCCCGGCGAGCAGCAGGGCCCGTACGCGTTCGGCCGCGGCCCGGTCCAGGGCCGCGCCGCCGCTGAGGCCGCCCACGCAGGTGCCGTCGGCGTGGACGGCCAGGGCCTGCCCGGACTGTCCGGGCGGGCCGCTGACGACGCGGGCGAGGGCGACCCTGGCCCCGTCGGCGGCGGCGTCGAGCACCGAGCCGAGCACGGGCCGTACGGGGTCCTGGCCGCGCACCGGGGTGACCAGCACGTCCAGGATCCCGCCGCAGGTCAGCCCTACCGCGAAGGCGTCGTCGTCGCTGTAGCCGAAGCGGTGCACGCCGCCCTGCCCGGAGGCGATGGCCTCCAGGCACAGCTCGTGCACGGCCGACTCCACGCAGCCTCCGGAGAGGGAGCCGAGAGCGGTGCCGGCGGCGTCCACGGCCAGGGAGGCGCCCGGTCCGCGCGGCGCGCTGCCGCTGACGGAGACCACGGTGGCCAGCGCGAACTCGCGGCGCTCCGCGCACCAGGTCCGCAGGGCCGCGGCGATGTCGAGCATCAGCGGATGACGGCTCTGCGCGGCGACTGCCCGGGGATCAGGGGTCGCGGGGGCAGTACGGCGGGCGGTCTGGCGGCCGGTGCGCCCGTGTAGCGGGCGGGGGCGGTCGTCAGGGGCACGGGGTCGGGGTGCCGGCCGCCGGTGCTGAGCAGCCGGGCGGCGTGGGCGACGCTCGCGAGCGTGGCGTGGTGGTGCCAGCCACGGAAGGAGCGGCCCTCGAAGTCCCGGATGCCGACGGGTTCGCAGGTCTCGGTGAAGTCCAGGGTCACCCGGTCGGTGAGTTTGGCGAGCAGGAAGAGCTGGGCGAGGGGCCGGTCCCCGATGTTGGTGATCCAGAACTCGGAGGGCAGCAGGGCGGCTTCGGTCCAGGCTCCCACGAGCAGCAGCGGGGTGGGCGGTGCGGGCACGGGCCGGTCCTCGGCGGGGGTGGCGAGGATGGGGGCCGAGGTCAGCAGGGTCACCGCTCCCTCGGCGCGGCCGTGCCGGGTCCATTCGACGACCCGGCGCTGGGAGCGCAGCGAGTCGATGAGCTCGCGGGCGGGCGCGGTGTGCGGCCCGGGCTTGTGGCGGCCCGCGCCGCCGAAGGAGACGGGCAGGGAGCCGTCGACCTTGAGGACGAAGGGGATGTCCTGGAGGGCGAAGGCCTCGATGGTCTGGGGCAGGTCGGTGTTGGAGACCTCCATGACGACCGGGCGGCGCTGGAGCTGCCAGGTCGCGGCCATGCGCTGGACGGCGTGGACGGCGTCCTGGGCGGGGGTGAGGGAGCGTGCGGTGTCGGGGATGCCGGCCCTGCGGCGGCGCAGCAGTTCGCTGGTCCAGGGCCCGGGGAGGGTGAGGGTCCATTCGACGGGGAAGCTGGCCTCGCTGGAGGCGAGCCAGATCCCGCCCGCCTGCTGGCAGTTGGCGGTGCGGCCGAGCTGGGGGACGAACTGGCGGCCGACTCCGACGGAGCGGTCGCCGGCCTTCTCGATGACCATGGGCTGTACGACCCAGGCCAGCGGACGCTGGGCGGTGCGTTCCAGGTGCTGGGCGAGCGAGCGGCGTACGGGGGTCCAGTCCCAGGGGGACTTGCTGATGAACTGCTGGAGGCTCTGCTCGACGGAACTGGCCCCTGTTCCGGCGATGTTACGGATTGTTTTCTTCCCGGTGGTCCGCACCAGACCGTTCAGATAAACGCGGGCCCAGTTTCGCTGGTCCCGCCGGGGTAAGGATTCGAAGAAAAGCGAGATCAGTACGTCGATCAAATCGGAGATTTCCTTGATGGAATCCTCCGGCAGGACTACCCGAGCCATCTGGTGCCTCCCCCGCGACCAGCTAGATCCTTTACCCTACTTGACCGGCCAGAACGGCCGTAGGTCCGGGCGGCTACTTCCTGAGGTCGCCGGCAGATTCGAGCCGCTCTTCCTCTACCACGAGCGGGATGGGGATCTGGTTCGCCGCATAGTAGAGCGCGATCAGAAAGTGTGCGACGAGAGTGAGGGGTGCCGAGAAGAAGGACAGAAGGACGGTCAAGGGGTAGGCGACCGCGCCCAGTCCGAATCGCACCCGGGTGGCCCGGGCACCCTCTTTGTCGACCTTTTCGTGGAAGAGGTGGCCGACCTGGGTGACGTACCACCAGAAGCCCAGGAAGGCGAGAGCGTACACGACGGTCCACGAACTGTAGAGGATCGCGGCCACGTTGGCCGATTCCCCGTCCGTGAGGTGCTCGGCGAGGACGTTGGTCGTGTACGGAATCACCGACACCACCATCAGCACCAGGAGATTCAGGAACAACAGCGGCCGGTCGACCCGCTTGAGGTGACTGAAGATCGTGTGGTGATTCACCCACATCACACCGATGATGAGGAAACTCACGAGATATGCGGCGTAATGCGGCCATTGCTCCAGGAGTCCGTGCCACAGGGCCGCGCCCTGCTCTTCCGGAACCTTTAACTCCAGCACCAGAATGGTGATCACGATGGCGAACACGCCATCACTGAACGCCTCCACCCGGTTGGTTTCCTGCTCCATGACCCGCGGCCTCCCCTTCACCGAATCATTCACGTGTGCGGGGAGGGCCCACGCCCTGCACCCTCCCCGCACACGCTACCCAGGAAAGGGCCGTCAGCCGCCGAATCCGGCGGTCTGGCGCCAGATCCGGCCATCGCGGACCACCAGCGTCCCGAACGCGTGCTCCGGCTCGCCGTTCAGGTTCATGATCGCCCGATAGAAGATGGTGTCCTCCGTCTCGATGTACTCCTGCAGTTCGACCAGCGTGGGCTTCACCGTGAGATATCCGGTGAACGTCTCGCGAACGGCCTCGATGCCGACCGAGGCCCCCTCGAAGCGCAGCAGGACGGCGTCCTCCGTGTAGTTCTTCATCACCGCCTCGATGTCCAGCGCGGCCAGCGCCTCCATCTGGCGGACGAAGACGGGGTGCAGCGTGGCGATGTCGTACTTGGCCATGTTCGACTCCCTTTCCTGACATCCGGCTGACAGCGGGTCGGCCGGCACGGGTACGTGGTGACGGATGTGCTGGAGACGGATCTGCTGGTGACGGACGGGTCGGTGACCGACCGGTCGGTGACGGGCGGGTCAGTGACGGACGGGCGGGTCGCGGACGGCCGGTCGCGCTCAGCCGGTGGCGGCCGGCGCGAGCGGCAGGCGGACGACCATCCGGGTCTCGCCCGGACGGGAGCGGGCCGCGATCGACCCGTGGTGGCGCTGGGTCACGATCCGGTAGCTGAGGTGCAGCCCCAGGCCCGTGCCCTTGCCCACGTCCTTGGTGGTGTAGAAGGGCTCGAAGATCCGCGGCAGGACGTCCTCGGGGATCCCCCGCCCGGTGTCGGTGATCTCCACGACCATGCAGACCCCCTCGGCGCGGGCCCGCAGCGTGAGCACGCCCGCGCCCTCCATCGCCTCGGCGGCGTTGTCGACCAGGTTGGTCCACACCTGGTTCAGCTCGCCGGGATAGCCCGTGAGATCGGGCAGCTCCGGGTCGTAGGCGCGCACGATGGTGATGCCCGCCAGCTTGGACCGCAGCACGACCAGGGTGTTCTCCAGGCCGTCGGTGACCGCGAACCGCTGCTCGGGGGCCCGGTCGAGGTTGGCGTAGTCCCGGGTGGCGGCCACCAGCTGGGAGATCCGGGGGCCCGCGGCACGCAGTTCGGCGGCCAGCGAGCGGGCCTCCAGCAGCGCCGCAAGGTGGTCCAGGGCGGCGGGCAGCGCGGTGTCGCCGACCTCCTCCAGCCGCGCCGGCAGCCAGTCCGGCTCCAGTCCCAGGTCGGCGGCCCCCGAACCGAGCAGGCCGGGACGTTCGGCGCCGGCCGCCGCGGCCCAGTCGGCGATCTCCTCCTCGGCGTCCGCCTGGGCGAGCGGATCGGTGGTCCCGGGCGGCGGGAGCTTGTCGAGTTCCCCGGCGAGGCGGTCCAGTACGGAGCGCTCCGCGCCCGTGGCGGCCGCGCCCCACGCGTACGCGGTCCCGGTCAGCCGCTCCAGGGCGGGCTCCAGTTCCTGCGCGGCCCGCGCCACGGCGGCGGCCGGGTTGTTCAGCTCGTGCGCGAGCCCCGCGGCGAGGGTGCCCAACGCCTCCACCGTTGCGCGCTTGCGCGCCTGGACCTCGGAGGACTTGATCCGCCACGCCAGGACGGGCAGCAGCACGGCCGCCACTCCGTGGCAGCGGGTCAGCATCTCGAAGAACACCGGCTTGGGGTAGGCCACGACGGTCGTCGCCGGCCCGCTGGCGGCCGCGGTGGCCACGTAGGAGCCCTCCGTCAGCAGGGGCAGCTCCCCGGTGAAGCGGTGGGCGGCGGAGGGTTTGCCGTCGTGCTCCTCGGCGGCGGCCCCGCCCTCCTCGGTGGAGTGCCGGGTCAGGACCTCCTCCCGGCCGTCGACGACCTTGGTGACCACGAGCCCGCCGGAGAGCAGGACGTGGAAGCCGGTCGCCTCGTCCCCGTCGTGGAAGAGGACCTCCCCGTCGCCGAGGACCCGCGGTTCGGAGACCGAGACGAGCCAGTCCAGCTGTTCCCCGGTGAGCCCCGCGAAGATCTCCAGCCCGTACAGGGCGGACCTCAGCTCCGTGGCGTCCATCGCCGCTCCGGTCACACCGTGCTCCCCTCTGCCCTGGTGCGGGAGGCCAGCCGCAGGGTCGTGAACAGGGCCAGCGCGCACACTCCGGCGACGGCGGCCATGAAGCCGACCGAGGTGCGGTGCAGGCCGTGGATGTTGGTCAGCAGTCCGGCGAGGACCGCCGGGACGCTCATGGCGAGGTACGCGAACACGTAGACGGCGGCGGTCAGTTCGCCGCGGTGCTCGGGCTCGGCGAGCGCGCTGAGCGCACGGAAGGAGCCGAGGAAGGCGGCCCCCCAGCCGCTGCCGAGGACGGCGGTGGCGACGAGGAACACGGCCGGCGAGCCCAGGCCCAGCGCGAGCAGCACCAGGGCGAGGCCCAGGAGCAGCCCGATCAGGCCCAGCACGGCGGTGCGCAGCGCCTCGGTGCGGCCCAACAGCAGCTGGGCCGCGGTGGCCGCGCCCGCGAGCAGGGCCACCGTGGCGCCTCCGGCCAGGTAGTTGGTGCTGTGGAGCAGGGAGAGGGCCAGGTGCGGGCCCAGCGACAGGTAGAACCCGCCGACCGTCCACACGGCGACCACGGTCAGCACCAGCACCGCGAACCGCCCGCGCGCGGCGGCGGGCACCCTGATCCGGTGCGGCACCACCCGGAGCCGGCCGCCCGCCCCGGGAGCGCTCTCGGCCATGCGCGCCACGCCGACCAGGGTGATCGCGAAGGCCCCGACCAGCAGCAGGTAGCTGAGCACGGTGGGCGCGGGCGCGTACTGGACGAGGAGCCCCGCCCCGAGCCCGCCGAGGCCGATGCCGACGGTCGGTCCCGCGCTGTTGACCTGGGCGCCCAGCGCGGGCCGCGAGCGCGGGCTGAGTTCCAGCAGGGCCGCGCCCATCGCCCCGGTGGCCAGGCCCACCGCCAGCCCCTGGACGGCGCGGGCGGCGAGCAGCAGGCCCAGTCCCCCGGCCCCGGCGAACAGGCCCATGGAGACGATCGCCAGGACCAGTGCGGCTCCGAGGACCGGCCGGCGGCCCACGGTGTCCGAGAGGGAGCCGAACAGCAGCAGTCCGGCGAGCACGGTGACGGCGTAGGCGGCGAAGACCACCGTGACCGTCCCCGAGGACAGGCCCCACCTCTCCTGGTAGAGCACGTAGAGGGCGGAGGGCACGGAGGAGGAGAGCATCAGCAGGACGAGGACGGTGCCCACCACCCAGAAGCCCGACGGTCTGGCCGCGCCGCCCGGGGCGGCCGCGCCGGCGGCCCGGTGGTCCACCGTGCCTCCTGTGGTCGTCGTCTCGGCCGGTTCGGCCATGGCGTCTACTCCCCTCCTCCTGGTGCCCGGCGGGCGGTCAGGCGGTGATCCGGGCCGCCCTCGCCAGCGCGCGGGCGGTGAGCACGCCCGCGAGGTGGCCCAGGTATTCGGCCGAGGTGCCGCGCCCGGGGACGAACAGCTCCCGGGGCTCGGCGCGGAAGGCCGCGAGCACCGCCTCCGTCGTGTACGGGCCGCCGCGCAGCCGGTCCTCGACCCCGCGCAGGCGCAGGGCGCGGGGGGTGGCTCCGGTGACGGCGATCCGCGGCCCGTCGGCGGTGATCCGTACGCAGGCCGCGCACAGCGGGTAGCGGGTGGCCCGGTCGGCGGCCTTCTCGAAGGCGGCGGCCGGGCCGGCGGCGGGCACCAGCAGGGCGGTGAGCACCGATCCGGCGGGCACCCCGCCGGCGGTGAACTCCTCGGCGCCCACCCGGGTGCGCCCGCCGGGGCCGGCCAGTTCCACCTCGGCGCCGGCGGCGAGGGCGGCGACCGGCAGGTCGGTCGGCCGGCCCGGGACCGCCAGGTTGCCGCCGGCGGTGCCGAGGTTGCGGACCTGGGGGTCGCCGTTGGCGCGGGCCGCGGCGGCCAGCTCCGGCGCCCGCTCCCGCACCAGGGGGTGCGCGGCGAGTTCGGCGAGGGTGGTCAGGGCCCCGACGCGCAGGGTCCCGTCGGCGCCGGAGATCCCCCGCAGCTCCTCCAGGTGGCGTACGTCGACCAGCAGCCGGGCCCGGTCGGTCCCGGCGCGCAGGCCGGGCAGCAGGCTCTGGCCGCCCGCCAGTACCCGGGCGCCGGGCCCGGCGAGCAGGTCCAGGGCCTCGTCGAGGCGCAGGGGGCGGACGTAGTCGAATTCGGTGAGGATCACTGCGTCTCTCCCTGCAGGCGGCGCCACACCTTCTCGGGGGTGAGCGGCATGTCGATGTGCCGGACGCCCAGGTCGGAGAGGGCGTCGACGACCGCGTTGACCACCGCGGCGGCGGGCGGCACGGTGGCGATCTCGCCGGCCCCCTTGGCGCCGAGCGGGTTGTGCGGGGAGGGCGTGACGGTGCGGTCGAGGGCGAAGAAGGGGACGTCGGCGGCGCGCGGCAGGGCGTAGTGGTTCAGGTCGGAGCTGATCAGGACGCCGTTCTCGTCGTACTCGGCCGCCTCCATCAGCGCCTGGCCGAGGCCGTGCACGATGCTGCCCTCGATCTGGCCGTCGACGATCTTCGGATTGCCGATGTTGCCGGCGTCGTCGACGGCGGTGTACGCCACCACCTCGGTCTCCCCGGTGAGTTCGTCGACCTCGACGACGGCGACGTGCGTGCCGAAGGGGTAGTTGAAGTCCGGCGGGTCGAAGTGCGTGGTCTCGTCGAGGGCCGGCTCGATCTCCGGGGGCAGTCCCCAGCCGTACCACATGGCCATGGCCAGTTCGGAGAAGGTCTTGGTGTTCGCGGGGTTGCCGTCCTCGTGGACGGCGCCGCCCCGGTAGACGACCTTGTCCTCGGGGACGCCCAGGAAGACGGCTCCGGCCCTGACCAGTTTGGCCTTGATCTTGCGGGCGGTGAGGGCGACGGCGGGGGCGGCCATGCTGTAGGAGCGCGAGCCGTAGGTGCCCTGCCCGTAGGGGGCCTTGAGGGTGTCCCCCTCGTACACCTGGACCTGGGAGGGGTCGATGCCCAGCTCGTCGGCGGCGACCATAGCGAAGACGGTGTGGTGGCTCTGGCCGGTGGAGGCGGAGCCGACGGTGACGGCCACCTCGCCGGTGGGGTGGACGCGGATGTTCGCGCTCTCCCAGGTGCCGCCGAGCATGCCCTCCTTGGACATCCGGGTGGAGGGGCCGACCCCGCAGATCGCGACGTAGGTGGCGATGCCGACGCCGAGCCGCTTGCCGCGGGTACGGGCCTCGGCCTTGCGGGCGGGCATGCCGGCGTAGCCGGACAGTTCGATGGCCCGGTCGAAGTTCGGCAGGTAGTTCCCGGAGTCGTAGGTCCAGCCCAGACCGTTGTCGTACGGGAACTCCTCCTTCGGCACCAGGTTCCTGCGCCGGACCTCCGCCGGGTCCATGCCGATCTCCCCGGCGTAGCGGTCGACGAGGCGTTCCATCAGGAAGGCGGCCTCCGCGCGCCCGCTGCCGCGCTGGGCGCCGAGCGAGACGGTGTTGGTGAAGGCGGCGTAGACCTCGCAGAAGGCGGCGTCGACGGCGTACATGCCGGTGATGGAGCGGCCCATCAGGGCGGTGGCGACGCCGGGGCCGATGGTGGAGGGGTAGGCGCCGAGGTTGGCGTAGCTGGTGCAGCGCACGGCGGTGATGCGGCCGTCGCGGGTGCCGGCGAGGGTGACGTGCTGGCGGTGGTCACGGCCCTGGACGGTGGAGTTCATCAGCCCGGTGCGGGTGTCCACCCATTTCACGGGCCGGCCGAGCGCCTTCGACAGGAGCAGGACGAGCGCCATGTCGGGGTAGAGGTAGCCCTTGGTGCCGAAGCTGCCGCCGACGGTGGGGGCGATCACCCGGAGCTTGTTGAAGGGGATGCCGAGGACCAGGGCGGAGAGCAGGAAGCGGTGGTTGTGCGGGCCCTGGGTGGTGGCGTAGAGGGTGTACTCGCCGGTGGTGGCGTCGTAGTCGCCGACCGCGCCGCGCGGCTCGATGGGGCTGTTGATGGTGCGCTGGTTGACCAGGTCGAGCTCCACCGTGACCTCGGCTCCGGCGATGGCCGCGTCGGTGCGGTCCTTGTCGCCGCAGGTCCAGTACGCGTTCAGGTTCCCGGGGACGGCCTCGTGCAGCTGGGGTGCGCCTTCGGCGAGGGCCGCGTCGGCGCGGGTGACCACGGGCAGCGGCTCGTACTCGACGGAGATCGCGGCCAGCGCGGCGGCGGCCTGGCGCGGGGTCTCGGCGACGACCACGGCGATGGGGTCGCCGACGTGGCGGACGGCGTCGCCGGTGAGGACGGGGCGGGCGCCGGGCAGTCCGTAGGGGTGGGGCGGGAAGTGGCTCTCGACCCCTCCGGGGATCCAGATGCACGGCAGCGGCATCACGTCGGTGAAGTCGGCGGCGGTGGCGACCTTGAGGACGCCGGGCATCTGTTCGGCGGCCTTGGTGTCGATGGAGAGGAGCTTCGCGTGGGCCACCGGGCTGCCGAGGATCGCCATGTGGGCGGTGCCCGGCAGGTCGATGTCCGCGACGTACGTGGCCTCACCGCGCAGCAGCCGCGGGTCCTCGCGGGCGTCCATCGGCTGGCCGAGGACGGCGTGCTCCGCGGGCTCGGCGGCGGTCGCGGGCGCGTCGTCCATCACGTCCGTGGCTCCGTCGGCGGCGGTGGCGTCCCGCACCGCGGTGGTGTCCTCGACGGCTGCGGTGTCCTCAACGGCTGTGGCGTCCCGCACGGTTGCGGCCCCGTCGGCTGTGGCCCCGCCGGCTGTGGCGGTCTCCCCCGGCACTGCGGTCATCTCCCTCAGCCCTCCCGTCCGGGCACGCCGGCCTCGGCGGCGGGGGCGCAGGCGCGCTGTACCCCGCGGACCACGCTGTGGTAGCCGGTGCAGCGGCACAGGTTGCCGGTGAGCCACTCGCGGATCTCGGGCTCGGTGGGCGCCTCTCCGCCGGCGCTGGTCTCGACGAGCTCGCCGAGGGCCATGACCATGCCGGGGGTGCAGAAGCCGCACTGGGTGCCGTGCTCCTGGCGCAGGGCCTCCTGGAGGCCGGTCAGCTCTCCGCCCCGCTCGGACACGCCCTCGATGGTGGTGACCTCCGAGCCGGCGGCCGCGGCGGTGAGGATCAGGCAGCTCTTGACCGACCTGCCGTCGAGCCGGACCACGCAGGTCCCGCACTGGCCGGTGTCGCAGCCGACCTTGGTGCCGGTGAGCCCGAGTCCGTCGCGGAGCCGCTCCACGAGGAGTTCGTTGGGCTGCGCCGCGAACCGCTCCGGTCTTCCGTTCACGTTCAGGTTCAGGTTCAGATCCATGCGAGCGCCTGCGCTTCCGTGAGCGACCGGTTGTAGAGGGGACCGCCGGGCTGCTGGAGAATTCCTCCGGAGTGCAGCGGGCCGGTGTCGACGGGCACGAATCCGAGGTCCGCGATGATTCCCGCGACGATTTCCTTCGCCTTCGCGTCGTCGCCCGCCGTGAAATGGGCCAGGCGCTCGGACGGCTGTCGTCCGGGGGCGGTCCCGGCGACGGCGAGGGTCTCGAAGTACATGGTGTTCAGGGATTTCACGATCCGGGCGCCGGGGTACCACTCGGCGACCAGTTCGCTGGAGCCGCGGCCCGCCGGGTCGGCGGCCCCGGGGCCGTCGAAGGCGTTGGTGGCGTCCACCAGCACCTTGTCCTGCACGACGTGCGGGGGCAGCAGCCCCCGCACGGTGGCGAAGGGCACCATCAGCACCAGGAGGTCGGCCTGCCCGGCCGCCTGGACGGGGTGTCCCGCCGCGGCGCCGGGTCCGAGCTCGGCCAGCAGCGGGGCGAGCGACCGCGGCCCGCGCGCGTTGGCGAGGACGACCTGGTGGCCCGCCGCCACGAGGATCCTGGCGAGGGTCGAGCCGATCCGCCCGGTGCCGATGATGCCTGTCCGCATGGGGACTCCTCGATCGGGGGTCCGGCCGGGTGGACCTCAGTCCATCCCGATCCAGACCGACTTGGTCTGCGTGTAGCTCTCCAGGGATTCCGGTCCGCACTCGCGTCCGTAGCCGGAGGCCTTGTAGCCGCCGTAGGGCACGGAGGGGTCGTACTGGTTGTAGCAATTCACCCAGACCGTGCCCGCCTTGATCTGCGAGGCGACCCGGTGGGCCCGCCGCAGGTCCTTGGTGTGGACCCCTGCGGCGAGGCCGTACGCGCTGTCGTTGGCGATGCGTACGGCGTCTTCCTCGGTGTCGAAGGGGATGATCGACAGGACGGGTCCGAAGATCTCCTCCTGGGCGATCCGCATGGAGTTGTCGACCCCGGTGAAGACGGTCGGCAGGAAGTACAGGCCCCTGCTGGAGGCACCCTCGGGGGTCCAGCCGGCGCCTCCGGTGCGCAGTACCGCGCCTTCCTTCTCGCCGATCTCGATGTAGGAGCTGACCTTGTCGAACTGGCCCTGGTGGGCCAGTGGTCCGAAGAGGGTCCCGGGGTCGCGCGGGTCCCCGGGCCTGAGGCCGGCGGCCCGGCGCACCAGGCGTTCGACCATCTCGTCGTGGATGGGGCGGTGCAGCAGCAGCCGGGAGCCGGCGGTGCAGATCTCGCCCTTGTTGTAGTAGATGCCGAAGAAGGCGAGTTCCTCGGCGGCGTCGAGGTCGGCGTCGGCGAAGACGATGTTGGCGGACTTGCCGCCGAGTTCCATCGTCACCTTCTTCAGGGTGCCGGCCGACTTGCGGATGATCGACTGGCCGACCGCGGTGGAGCCGGTGAAGGCGATCTTGTCGATGCCGGGGTGGTCCGTGAGGGTCTCCCCCAGTTCCACGCCGGGACCGGTGATGACGTTCAGCACCCCGTCGGGGATCTCCGCCTCCTGGAAGAGTTCGGCGATCTTCAGGGCGGTGAGCGGGGTGGCCGGGGAGGGCTTGTGGACGACGGTGTTCCCCGCCGCGAGGGCGGGGGCGATCTTCGTCATCGACAGCAGGAGCGGGAAGTTGAAGGGGGTGATGGCGCAGACGACGCCCAGCGGTTCGCGCAGCGTGTACGCGAGCTGTCCGCCCGCCGGGGCCCGGGAGGACCCGTCGACGCGGGTGACCGCGCCGGCGTAGTAGTGCATCAGCTGGGCGGCCATGGGGGCGTCGACGGTGCTGGAGAAGGCGAACGGCTTGCCCATGTCCACCGTCTCCAGCAGGGCGATCTCCTCCAGGTCCCGCTCGATCAGTTCGCCGACGCGGTTCAGCCGCAGCGCGCGCTCCTGGGCGGAGAGCCGGCTCCAGGGACCTTCCTCGTAGGCCGTGCGCGCCGCGGTGACGGCGGCGTCGGCGTCGGCCGCGGAGGCCTGGGCCACCGGAACGATCTCCTGTCCGTCGATCGGGCTGACGTCCGGTTCGGTACGGCCGTCCCGGGCGGGGATCCATCTGCCGCCGATGAACAGCTTCCCGGGGTTGGCCAGAGGTCGGTCGCTGAGCACGCGCTGGGTCATGGCTGCACCTTCCGGTGTCGCGGGGGCTAGCCCTGGTCGAGCTGCTTCAGGAACGTCTCGGCGAGGGCCTTGGAGGAGTACGGGTTCTGGCCGGTGGTGAGCCTGCGGTCCACCACCACGTGCGAGTCCCAGATCGCTTCGGCCTTCTCGTAGCGGGCGCCGAGCCTGGTGAGTTCGGCCTCCAGGATCAGCGGGAGCCGGCCGGCCATGTTGGTGACCAGTTCCTCGGCGTGCGAGAAGGCGGTCATCCGGTAGCCCTCGAACGGCCAGCGGCCCTCGCCGTCGCGCAGGGACAGGAGCGCGGTGTGGCCGTGGCAGACCGTGGCGAGCGGCTTGTCCCGCTCGATGGCCCAGCGCAGCAGCTGGGCGAGTTCGTCGGACTTGGGCAGGTCGCCGATGGCCCCGTGGCCGCCGCTGACGTAGATGCCGTCGTAGTCGGCGATGTCCTTCTCGCCGAGGGATTCCAGGGCGATGGGGTGCTGGAGCCCAGGGGTCTGCCCGATGACGCGGACGTACTCGGCGGCGTTGGCCGCGTCCTCGTCCGGGGAGCCTTCGGGCCGGACCCACCGCAGGAAGCCGGGGTCGATGCTGGTCGGGTCGACCGTGGGTGCCGCGCCCCCGATCGTCGCCACGTCCACGGTGTGGCCGGCGGCCCGGAAGAGGGTATAGGGAACGACGAATTCCTCTGCCCAGAATCCCGAGGGGTGCTGTTCCCCGTCCAGGAGATGAAGCGTGGCCTTTGCCGTCATGACGACGAGAATCTTCATGATTCTCTCCTTGTTCTGGATTCGCTGCCGATTCAACACGCCCCCTTCCAGGGGCGTAAGGGGTGGACCTCAGGCCCGCGATACTTCGTCACGTGCGTCCAACGCCGAGAGGATCGCGCGGAATTCACCGACCAGGGGGTGGTCGGGAAGGGCTTCCGCGAATATGCGCTCCCCGTACAGGGAGGCCATTTGTGGCACGTACGGGAGAATTCCGGCCAGCGGAGCCCCGTAGACCTCCTCGGCCCGTCGGCGGACGGTCTCCCGGTCGACTCCCTCGGGGGCCATGCTCAGTACGAGGGCCCGCCGGCAGGCCAGCCGTCCGACCAGGGCGATGGTCTCCTCGACCCCGGAGAGGTCGACGCGGTCCGCCCGCGCCATGATCAGGACGATGTCGGCGCTGCCCATGGCGGTCACCGACTCGTTGTTCAGTCCGGCGTGCGTGTCGAGCAGCAGCACGTCGAGCGCGAACCGCTGCGCCAGCCGGTCGAAGCCCTCCGGGAGCAGCCCCACGTCGTACCCGGTGGTCATCAGCTCCCGCAGGGACGCCGTGCCGGACCGGGCCGGTACGACGTACAGCCCGGGCAGGACGGTGCGGCGGGCCGCGGCCTCGATCTCGCAGCGGCCCAGGAGGTAGTCGGCCAGCGAGCCCGGACCCGGTCCGATCCCGAACAGCAGGTCGAGGGTCGGCGACTGGAGGTCGGTGTCGACCGCCCCCACCCGCAGTCCCCCGGCGGCCAGCAGGACCGCGAGGTTGGCCAGCACCGAGGACTTCCCGGTGCCGCCGCGGTGCGAGTGCACCACGATGGTCCGGGTCATCACGCCACCACCCGGTAGCCGTCGCCGGCCACGTGCGGCCCCCGCGCCGCACGTGGCCGGTGCAGGGCCAGCATGGTCACGTCGTCGTGCTGTTCGGCGGTCCCGGTGTGGCGGCGCACGGCCAGGTCCATCCGGTCCACCACGTCCCGGCCGCTCGCCGGGGGGCCGGCGAGCAGTTCCAGCATCCGTTCGTCGCCGAGGAAACTGCCTTCGGGGCAGCGGGCCTCGGGTACTCCGTCGGTGAAAACGAACAGGGTGTCGCCGGGGTCCAGCTGGGCGTAGCCCAGGGTGTAGACGCAGTCCGGCAGCACGCCGACGGCCGGTCCCGTCACGTCGAGGGGCCGTGGCAGGGCGCCCTCGCCGGAGAGCAGCAGCGGCGGGTTGTGGCCGCCGTTGATGTAGACGAGGCTTCCGGTGAGCGGGTCCAGGACGCCGAAGAAGAGGGTGGCGAAGTAGCCCTGGCGCAGGTGGTTGCGGGTGAGGTAGCCGTTGGTGGCGGTGACCGCGTTGAGCAGCGGGGTGGCGCCGACGACCGGGGTGCGGCGGCTGCCGCCGGTGCGGCCGGCCGCCATCAGGTGCTGGAGTCCGCTGTTCTCGGCGGTGTGGCGCAGCAGGGAGCGGATCAGGGCCATGAAGAGGGCGGCGCCGACGCCCTTGTCGCAGACGTCGGCGACGACGACGGCGAGGCGCCGGCCCCGGGAGAGTTCGAAGACGTCGTAGAAGTCCCCGGCCACCTGGCGGGCGGGGCGGAAGCGCACGTCGATCTCCCAGCCCTCGGGAACGGGCAGTGATTCGGGCAGGAAGCCGGCCTGGATCTCGCGGCCGATCTCCAGTTCCTTCTCGTATCCCATGAGTTCGGCGCGGGCGTCGGCCTCGCGCAGGGTGCGGCCCAGTCCGGCCCGCTCGGAGCAGCTGTGCAGGCGGGCGCCGACGAGGGCGGGCAGGAAGGGCGGGACGAGGTAGTCGTGGCCGATGCTGACGTGCCGCTCCAGTGCGGCGAAGGCCGTGACGGTCCAGACGACCACGATGGGGGCGCCGGCCCAGCGGCGCAGCCGGCGTACGGCGCTGCGCACCGCTTCCCCGTCGGCCTCGGCGGGGGCGAGCAGCACGTCGGCGAGGGGCAGTGCCTCCAGTCGGCCGAGCAGCAGTTCGGACAGCGTGCGGGTGACGAGTTCCGCGTCCATCAGCCGGAGTGCTTCGAGCAGGTCGGCGGGTGGCGGCGGGTCCGCGTCCAGGATGATCACGGTGGTGGAGGGCATGCGTCCGTCCCCTCGGCCTTGACGGTCAGCGTGCTGATGTTGCGGCCGTCCCTGCGGGCGTAGGCGTACGTGTCCACGCTGGTCAGGGCCAGGTGGATGCCGAGGCCGCCGACCCGCCGCCGTTCCGGGGGGATCCCGGGGGCGGGGGGCAGGCGGCCTTCGACCGGGTCGAACGCGGGGGCGGTGTCCTCGATGACGATCCGCACCCCGTCGGGACCGCAGCGGCCGCGGACGGTGATCCGTCCGTCGCCGCCCCGGTACCCGTGCATCACGATGTTCGTGGCCAGCTCGTCCACCGCCAGCCGGATCCGGTACGTGGCCCCTTTGCCGAGGCCCGCCCGGCCGGCCAGCAGCAGGACGAACGCGGCGATCTCGCCCAGTGCCCCCACGGTCGCGGGCACCTCCAGTACGGCGGGCTTCCTCGCCAGTCCGACCATCTCACTCACCGCGCGGTCGGCCGTGCCGCTCAGCCATCGGACAGCTGGATGCTGCGGTCGAGGCCCGCCGTGCGGATGGTCCGGGAGACGGGCTCGATGGCGCCGACCACCTTGATGGTGACGCCGGAGCCCACCTTCTGCTGGGCGAAGACCAGGGAGCGCAGCCCGGCGCTGGCCATGTAGCCGACCCCCGCCATCCTGATCTCGACGGTGCCGGTGCCGTGACCGGCGGCCTTCTCGATCGTCTGGTGGAAGTCGGGGGCGGTCTTGGCGTCCAGCTCGCCCGTCAGTTCGATCACGGTGGTGTCGCCCTCGATGCTCAGGGACACGGAAAGCGGCATGTCAGGTCTCCTTCGGTCGGGCGGCTCAGTCGTCCCGGGGGTCGGGGTCGTTCGCGCGGCCGACCAGGATCACGACCGAGCGCGGGCCGATCAGGTACTTGCCGGCGTTGTCCAGCTCCTGTTCGGTCCCCGGGGTGCGGATGTCGTACGGCGCCTCGGCGCCGGTGTCGGCGAACAGGTGCCAGCTGCGGCCGCCGGGCAGCGCGGGCAGTTCGAGGTCGTGCGGCTCCCAGTGGGAGTTCATGGCCACGTAGACCACGTCCTCGTCACCGGCGCCGCAGCGGGCCACCGCCAGCAGCCGGCTCTCCGCCGACCAGTCGGGCTGCCAGGCCCGCTCCCCGTGCCAGCTGATGTCCGGCAGGCCCAGGCTGTCGCGCAGCCGGCCGGTGGGGTGCGAGGTGGAGCGCAGCTCGCGGTGGTGCTTGCGGAAGCCGATCATCTCCCGGGTGAACCGCAGCAGTTCGGCGTTCCCGTCGACCTGGTCCCAGTCGAACCAGGAGAGCTCGTTGTCCTGGCAGTAGGTGTTGTTGTTGCCCAGCTGGGTCCGCGCGACCTCGTCCCCGGCCAGCAGCATCGGGATGCCCTGGCTGGTGAAGAGGATCGCGAGGGCGTTCTTCATCTGGCGCAGCCGCAGCGCGGACACCTCGGGGTCGTCGGTGGGCCCTTCGGCGCCGCAGTTCCAGCTGGCGTTGTCGTTGCCGCCGTCGTTGTTGCCCTCGCCGTTGGCCTCGTTGTGCTTGTCGTTGTACGAGACCAGGTCGGCCAGGGTGAAGCCGTCGTGTGCCGTCAGGAAGTTGACGGAGGCCGAGGTCCCGCGGCTGGAGTAGAGGTCGGGCGAGCCCGCGATCCGGGTCGCCAGCTCTCCGGTGACCCCGGGGTCGCCCTTGAGGAAGCTGCGCACGGTGTCCCGGTACTTGCCGTTCCACTCCGCCCAGCGGCCGTAGGCCGGGAAGTTGCCGACCTCGTAGAGGCCGCCCGCGTCCCAGGCCTCGGCGATGAGCTTGGTGTGCCGCAGGACCGGGTCGAAGGCGAGCAGTTCCAGCAGCGGCGGGTTGGGCAGCGGGGTGCCGTCCGCGGACCGGCCGAGGATGGCGGCGAGGTCGAAGCGGAAGCCGTCGATGTGGTAGTCGGCGACCCAGTGGCGCAGGCAGTCGAGCACGAAGTTGCGCACGACGGGGTGGTTGCAGTTGACCGTGTTGCCCGTGCCGCTGAAGTTGAAGTAGTACCCCTCCGGCGTGAGCATGTAGTACGTGGCGTTGTCGAGGCCCTTGAAGGAGATGGTCGGGCCCAGCTCGTTGCCCTCGGCGGTGTGGTTGAAGACGACGTCGAGGATGACCTCGATGCCGGCCGCGTGCAGGTCCTTGATCAGGGTGCGGAACTCGTCGCCCTGCATCCCGTAGCGTCCGGTGGCCGCGTAGCCGGCCTTCGGCGCGAAGAAGGAGACGGTGTTGTAGCCCCAGTAGTCGTAGAGCCTCTCGCCGGTCTCCGGGTTCGTCCGCGGGTTGTCGCTCTCGTCGAACTCGAAGACGGGCAGCAGCTCGATGCAGTTGATCCCGAGCTCCTTCAGGTACGGGATCTTCTCGCGCAGGCCCGCGAAGGTGCCGGGGGCGGTGACCCCCGAGGAGGGATGGCGGGTGAAGCCGCGCACGTGGGCCTCGTAGACGACGAGGTCCTCGGCGGGGATCCGCAGCGGGGTGTCGTCGGCCCAGTCGAAGTCCTGGAGGCAGACCCGCGAGCGGTACTGGTAGCCGCGGCTGCGGTCCGGTTCCACGCCCCACACGTCGCGGCCGGCGATCAGCCGGGCGTAGGGGTCGGAGAGGACCTGCCGGGCGTCGAAGCGGTGTCCGGTGGCCGGGTCGAAGGGTCCGTCGGCCCGGTAGCCGTACTCGATGTTCTCGTGGTCGAGGCCGAAGACGGTCATGGCGAAGACGCTGCCCGTGCGGAACTCCTCGGGGAACTGCAGCTCGGCCATCGGCTCGGGCTCTCCGCGCTTGAAGATGACCAGGGTCATGGAGGTGGCCTGGTCGGAGAAGACGGAGAAGCTGACCCCGCCCGGGACCACGTTGGCCCCGAACGGGAACGGCTTGCCGGCGCGGACGCGGTACCCGCCCACCTCGTGGGTCGGGTACGCGTCCACCCGCAGCACCTGCTCGGAGGAGGTCTCGCTCATCGCGCGACCTTGGCCCTCGCCGCGGCGGCCGCGGCCTCGCCGGTCTCGAAGAAGTCGAGGAAGCCGGTGGCCGACATGACGAACCGGACTTCCTCGCTCACCCCGTACAGGGTGACCGCGACGCCGGCGTGCTGCGCCTCCCGGTAGACGACGAGCAGGGTGCGCAGGCCGGCGCTGGACACGTAGGTGACGGCGGTCAGGTCGATGCGCAGCGGCCGGCCCTCACGGACCAGCGGCAGGAGTGCCTGGAGCAGGGCACCGGAGGTCTCGCTGTTGATCTCGCCGGTGGCGACGAGCACGGTGCCCGACTTGTTCCGGCGTTCCTTCACGGTCAGAGTCATTGCATTCCCCTCGTGTTGGGGCGCCCCCCGTTGAGCGCTACTTCCGGTTCACCGGCCGGAGCCGGACCTTGACCTTGACCCGTCCCTGGACGTCGGGGAGGTGGACGGTCAGCTCGTCCGCGTCGAATTCCTCGTACGGCTTCTCGTCGATCTCCACGGACGCGATCCGCACCGAGCCCGCGGGCAGCAGGTCGGGCGAGACGCGCAGGGTCCGTCCGGGCAGGTCGGTCGGATCGGGCTGGAAGTGGAAGTCCATCTCCCGGCCGTTGATGAGCAGGTTGTTGTAGACGGCGGCGAGGTAGCAGAGTTCCGCCGAGTGGTACATGGACATCGAGTGGCTGCCCTTGAGCCGCTCGGTGCCGAGCAGGTACGGCGTGCCGCTGGCGAGCACGTTGAAGTACACGGCTCCCTCGTCGTGGTCGAGGAAGAAGGTGTTGTAGAAGGCCTGCGCCTGCCGGGCCTCGCGCAGGTCCGCGTCGTCGCCGACCGTGCCGTTCAGGATGAGATAGGCGAGGATCGCCTGTTCCTGCTGCCACCAGGCCTTGCGGTCGTGCCAGGCGAAACGATACGTCTCCTCCTCCCCGCGCTTCACCCGCTCCACCACGTCGTACCAGCCGCCCCGCTGGACGTCGCTGCCGACGGCCGGCATGATCCGGCCGATCTTCCGGGCGAGCTCCTCGTACGCCGGCTTGGCCTTCAGGGAGTTCATCCGCATCAGGTTCCAGGCGATCTTGAGGTTGTGCCCGACGACCGCGCGGTTCTGCTGCCAGCTGTGCGCGGTGTCGTGCGACCAGTCGCGGAAGAAGCGCTCCTGGACGAACGGGCTGTTCTCGTAGTCCGGGAACCGGTCCGCGATGGTGTCGAAGGTGTACTCCAGGAAGTCGGCGTACTTCTGCTCGCCGGTCGCCAGGTACAGGTTGATCAGGTACGCGGGCGCGTGGTCGCCGACCGAGTTCCAGTTCTTGCGCTCGGCGTTCTCGCCCAGCGACTCGTGGTCGGGGCTGAAGAGGATCGGGTCGATGTGCGAGTAGTAGCCGCCCTGCTCCTCGTCCTTGAAGAACGTGTCGAAGAGCCGGATGGTGGCGTCCGCGTCGTTCCTGATCCGGACGTCACCGGTGACCCGGTAGGTCTGGACGGGGCCGGCCAGCGCGTAGATCTGCTCGTACATCGGGATCGCGTCGTAGTCGTCGGAGAACTCCGAGGTGAACAGCTTGCGCTCGCTGTCCCCGTCGACGCTGATGCCGTGGTACCAGAAGACCACGTCCTCCTCGGTGTCGACGACCCGCATGTGCTTGCGCAGGTACTCGGTGCCGCGCTCGGCGATCTCCAGGTACTCGTCCTTGCCGGTCAGCAGGTAGGCCGAGGCCATGCCGTAGACCAGCCGGGAGATCGTGTCGGTCTCCTGGACGTGGCTGGCGGTCTTGTCCCCGCCGAGGCGGATCTCGGTGCGGTACTCGGTGAAGTCCACCGGCCCGTCGCCGAACTGGGCCCGCTTGTAGAAGTCGGCCAGCGACTCGATCTGCTTGATCCACCAGCCGGTCTCCTCGAACCGGTAGTCCTCGGCCCCGCGGCCCAGGAACACCAGCCGCTTGGCCTCGAACCTTCCGTCCCCCTCCGGGTAGTGGACCCCGTAGACGAAGAGGAAGCGGCCCGGGGAGAGCATCTCGTCGATGTGCCCGGAGGCGTCGACGTACGGCTCGTCCAGGTTGCGCACCAGCTCGGCACTCGGGTCGCCGGCGAGCGAGACCTCGAACTCGCGCTCGTCCGCGGTCTTCAGGCGCAGCAGCCGCGCCCCGGAGTCGAAGCGGACGACGTAGCCCGCGATCGTGTCGGAGAAGGAGAAGCCGGGCGAGCTCGCCATGTCATGCACCGTCCTTGTCGTGTGAGCGGTCGTCCTCGAATCCCTGGCTGACCTCGACGATCACCCCGTCGGGATCGCGGACCCACACGGTCCGCCACCCGCAGATGAAGTCGTCGAAGTCCAGTGGTCCCAGCGTCACTTCGGCCGCGTCGCCCAGCTCCGCGAGGAACGCGTCGACGCTGTCGGTGCGGAAGGCCAGGTGCCGTATCCGGCCCGGGGCCGGCGGGCCGTCCTCGTGCGCCGTACGGGCCGGCTCGGTTCCGGCCTCGAAGAGCTCCAGGTAGGCGTCCCCCTTGCGCAGGAACACGATCCGGGCCTCCCCGAGGTCGACCACCCGGGCCCGGGTGAAGCCGAAGTGGCGGGTGTAGAACTCCTCGGTGGTCTTCTGGTCGGCGCAGTTGAGGCCCACGTGCGACCAGACCATCGCGCCCGGCATCAGCCCGCCCTCCGGCCCCGCCCTGCGGCGAGCAGGTCGATGATCCGGCGGGCGAAGAGGTGGTGGTGGGCTCCGGTGCGGCCGGTCACCAGGTCCCCGTCGACCACCACGTCCTCGTCCACGTACTCGGCGCCCATGTTGCGGACGTCGCCGATGAGGTTGTTGTGGCAGACGACCTTGCGGCCGCGCACCTTGCCCGGGATCGAGGACGCCAGCCACATGCCGTGGCAGATGATCCCCTTGAGCACCGTCGGCTCCTCGAACGCCCGGCGCAGCAGCTCCGTCGCCGGGGCCAGAACGTCCACGTCCTCGGTGTAGCGCAGCCGGTCGGCGACCATGCCCGAGGGCACGATGAGCGCGGAGTAGCCTCGCAGCTCCTCGTCGGCCAGCCCCTCCAGGGAGCGGTCGGCGGTGAAGGGCGCCCGGTACTCGTGCCCGGTGAAGGTGATGGACTCGTTGCCCCACAGCCGGGTCAGGAAGTCGACCTCGGCGCCCTCCTCCGCGAACCGGCGCTGGTAGTAGAAGATCTCGGGCTCGTAGAAGTCGCTCTCGACCAGGACCGCGATCCGGGTCCCGGACAGCGCTCCCTCGCGCAGGACCGCGTCAGGCACGGGATTCCCCCCTGTTCCGGCCTCCGATGAAGTCCGCCGCGCGTTCGGCGATCATCGCGATGGCGGTGTGGCAGTTGCCCGACGGGACGGCGGGCATCACGCTCGCGTCGACGACGCGCAGGTTGCGCACGCCGTGCACGCGCAGTTCGGGGTCGACGACGGAGAGGTCGTCGACGCCCATGCGGCAGGAGCCGGCCTGGTGGTGGTAGCTCTCCGCCTTCTGCCGCACGAAGGTCCGCAGCTCCTCGTCCGAGACGTGCCCCGGCCCCGGCTGGAGCTCCTGCTTGTACCAGGGCGAGAAGGCGGAGGTCGCGAAGAGCTCCCGGGCGATCCTGACGCCCTGCACCATCCGCTCCAGGTCCCACCGGTCGCCCAGGTAGTTCGGGTGGATCAGCGGGTGGGCCAGCGGATCGGCGCTCGCGAGCCTGATCCAGCCCCGGGAGACCGGGCGGACGACGCCGGGCAGGATGGACACCGTGTTCGGGTGGTCCTGGCCGACGATCACGTCGAACGGGACGTGGACGAAGGCGATCTGCAGGTCCGGAGCCGGCAGACCGGGCCGGGAGGACAGGAACAGAGCGCTCTCGGAGAGGTTCTGCGCGGGCGGCGGCAGTTCCTGGGTGACCTCGGCCATGAGCCCGGTCAGCACGTGGTTGTGGAAGTTCTCCCCGACCCCGGGCAGGGCGGCGGTGACCTCGATGCCGTGCTCGCCCAGCTGCTCGGGGTGTCCGATCCCGGAGAGCATCAGCAGCTTCGGGGACTCGATCGCCCCGGCGGCCACGATCACCTCGCGCCGGGCCCGTACGGTGTGCCGTCCCGGCGCCGCCGCCCGGCTGTGGCCGTCGCGCACGGTGCGGCCCGGGATCTGCGCCGGGGCCAGGAGCTGTTCGTACTCGACGCCGGAGCAGGTGTCCCCGTCGAAGAGCAGCCGGGTGGTCTGGGCGTCGGTGCGCAGGGTCAGGTTGGACCGCTCCAGCGCCGGTTCCAGGTAGGCGGCCAGGGTGCCCTGGCGGCGGCCGTCGGCCACGTCGATGTGGTGCCAGCCGGTGCCGAAGAGGCCGCGCCGGGGGCCGTCGGTGTTGAAGTCGGCGATCTCCCGGTGGCCCAGCTCGACGGCCGCGTCGATGAAGGCGCGGGAGACCGGGTTGGGGCCGTGGAGGCCGGCGTTGGTGACCCGCTGCGGGCCGCCGGTGCCGGTGGTGGGCGCGGTGGGGTCCTCCTGGCCCTCCAGCAGGGCGAAGTAAGGGAGCACGTCCTCGTACGCCCAGCCGGCCGCGCCCTGGTAGGCCCAGTTGTCGAAGTCCGAGGCGTGGCCGCGGATGTGCATCATGATGTAGAGGTTGCTGCTGCCGCCGGGGGCCTTGCCGCGCGGTTCGTACGTACGGCGTCCGCCCAGGCCCGGCTGCGGGACGCTGGTGTAGCCCCAGTCGACGGGCCCGCCCAGCAGCTTGTACCAGGAGGACGGGTCGTCCACCTCGGGCGGGATCCGGGAACCGCCCGCCTCCAGGACCAGGACCGAGACGTCCGGGTCCGCGGAGAGCCGGTTCGCGAGGACGCTGCCGGCGGTGCCGGAGCCGACGATCACGTAGTCGTACTGCTCTGTGGCCACGGGTGCCTTCCCCCCTCAGTCCTGGCCCAGCACCTGGAAGGGGACGGTGTCGTGGTGGTTCGACATGTAGGCGATGCGTCCGTCCACGATCCGGAAGAAGTTCATGACCTCGGCCTCGATCGCCTCGCCGGAGGCGCTGACGGCGGTGAGGTGGGAGACGGCGGCGGCCTTCTCCCCGTCGACGAGGAAGTGCACGGGCTCGTTGCGGAAGACCCGGTACATGGTCCCCATGCCCTTCATCATCGAGCGCAGGGTCTCCAGGCCCTCGATGTGTCCGGCCAGCTGCTCGTCCATGACCTGGTCCTCGGCGAACAGGTCGCACCAGCGGTCCCAGTCCCCGGCGTTGGCGTACTCGTAGTACTTGGTCAGGATCGTTCGGGCGTCGTCCGTCGTGCTCATTGCGGTCATCCCCCTATCGGTCCCTGCGGGTTCCGTCCGGCGCGAAGGGCGCCCAGAACTGGCTGAAGGCGGAGGCGGTGTCGCCGAAGAGCCCGTCGCGGCCCTCGACGATCCGGCCGTCCCGCCAGCGCATGAAGTGGAAGACCGGGTAGTCCATCCGCTCGTACGGGGTGGTGCTCCCCGGGTCCGCGCCGTCCCGCAGGGCGACGTTGCGGCAGACGTCGGCGCTGCAGTCCTCGCCGACCAGGACCGCCTCCAGGTCCATCCGGAAGGTGCCGCCCGTGAGCTTGTGGGTCCGGCCCATCAGCTCCAGGAAGGCGTCGAGGCTCTCGTACCAGCCGGCGAGGGGGTGGTTGCCCGGCACCAGCCAGCGCAGGTCCTCGGAGTAGTACTCCAGGATGCGGGCCCGGTCGCCGGAGCCCAGGGCCCGGTAGGCGGCCTCGACCCGCTCGCGGGTCACTTCGGTCATCGTGGCCGTCCTCTCAGAGCGAGACCGAACCGGGCATCGGCGCCAGGTCGTTGACGGTGTACTGCTTGATCCGCGGCCCGTCCGGGCCGGCCACCACGGTCCAGGTCTGGTCGGCGTCGAAGCCACCCCACTGGCTGCGGGCGGCCGGCGCGTCCCAGATCTTGAACTGCCAGTTGACGAGGACCCGGACGATCGCCCGGTCCCCCTCGATGACCGGCTCCACCTTGGTGACCGTGTGCACCTCGTCGAAGAACCGGTTGGTGACGGCGTCGTACCAGCGGGCGAAGTCCCGGTGGCCGAGGAAGGTGTCCTCGGGGACCTTGAACTCCAGGTCCTCGGTGATGAGGGCGAGCACCTGCTCCAGCGGCAGGTGCCGGTCCAGGGCCACGTACCAGTTCTCGGTGAAGGTGCGGATCGCGTCCTCGGTCAGCCGCTCGGCGGGCATGCGGTCTCCTCCTGTCCGTGGGTGTCGCTCGGGTCAGATCTGGATGTCGACGAGGTACGGGCCGGGGTGCGCCAGCATCCGCGCGACGGCGGCCGGCGCCTCGTCCGGCTTCTCCACGCGGGTTCCGTCGGCGCCCAGCGCCCTGGCCAGGCCCGCGAAGTCGATCTCGGGGTGCGCGAGGTCGAAGGAGCCCGGGTAGGGGTGCTCGGCGATGTCCCGCTCGCGCCAGTACTGGGCGATGTTGTCGTCGAGGAGGCGGTACTTGCGGTTGTTGCAGACCACGAACTTGGCGTCGATCCCGTACCGGGCCGCCGTCCACAGGGCCTGGTGGGTGTACATCGAGCCGCCGTCGCCCGCGAAGCCGACGACGAGCCGGTCGGGGTGGGCGAGCTTGGCGCCGACCGCCCCCGGGAAGCCCACGCCCAGCGATCCGCCCCGGGTCAGGTGGTAGTCGCCGGGCCGCTCCGGCGGCAGGTACCGGGTCACCAGCGGCGAGGTGGTCAGCGCCTCGTCGAAGACGATCAGGTCCCGGCCGGTGCGCTCGGCCAGCGTCCGCAGGAAGACGGCCATCGGCGTGCCGTCGTCGTCCGCCGCGAGGTCCGCACGGGCCCGCTCCCGGGTCCGTACGTCCAGCCGCGCGGCGGCCGCGGCCCGCTGCGCCGGGCTCTGCCGCTGCTCCAGTACGCCGGCCAGCGCGCGCAGCGCCTGGCGCGGGTCGGCGGCCAGCCCCAGGTCCACGGGGTGGTTCTTGGCGATCTCGTAGGCGTTCAGGTCGATGTGCACGACCTTCGCACCCGGCCGGAAGGGGTTCTCCAGTTCGGGGAACACCTCCGGGAAGACGTAGGTGCCCACGATCAGCACCGCGTCCGCGTTCCCGACCAGCTCCTTGCTGTGCGGGCCGAACATGTGCCCCGTCTGGCCGCGCCGCAGCGGGTGCGAGGCGGCGATGTTCACCTCCGAGGAGTCGACCTCGAAGACGTCGGCGCCCAGCAGTTCGGCGACGGCGACGAGTTCGGCCTGCGCCCCGGAGAGCGCCACCCCGTCCCCGGCCAGGACCACGGGCCGGGCGGCGCCGGCGAGCAGGCCGGCCGCCCGCCCCACCGAGGCCGGCGAGGGGGCCACGTCGGTGAGCGGCACCGTGGCGGGCAGCACGGGCTCGGAGTTGAGCTCGTCCAGCACGTCCATGGGCAGGGCCACGAAAACGGGGCCGCGTGGCGGGGTGAGGGCGATCTTCACGGCCCGCCGCACCGTGCGCAGCACGGACCGCGGGTCGGTGACCCGGGTCGCGTACTTGGTGACGGGCCTGGCCATGGCCACCAGGTCACAGGCCATCTGCGCGTCCATGGCGTCGTAGCGCACCCCGGCGTCACCGGCGACGACGACGAGCGGGGTGTGCCCGCGCAGCGACTGGTAGAGCATGCCTATGCCGTTGCCCAGACCCACACCGGAGTGCAGCTGGAGCAGGGCCGCGCCGCCCGTGGCGCGGGCGTAGCCGTCCGCGATGCCCGCGGCCACCGTCTCCTGGAGCGCGAGGACGTAACGGAAGTCCGCCGCCGCGTCCACCGCGTCGAGGAATCCCTGTTCCACCGTTCCCGGATTTCCGAACATCACCTTCAGGCCGTCGGCCTTGAACTGCTCGATCAGCCTTTCCCGGCCGGGAGTCGCTGCGGCGTTCACGGTGTTCCCCCTTTTCTCCCGCGGATCGCAGAATTACCAGCCGTAGCGGGTGAGACCGTCTTCCAGGACTTCCACGATCTTCTGCCCGGTGAGGTAGGAGTCGGGGGTCGAACGTCCCGTCACGAAGGGATAGTCGACGATCACGGAGACAGGCTTTCCGAAATTCCCGTGGTAGGCGCCGCGCGGGCCCGTGGCATCGCGCAGGATGTACTCCAGCGGGTACGGGGGCGGGCCCATGTTGAAGTCGGTACCGAGGAATCCGGTGCCGTCCTTGTAGTCGTACTCCTTGCAGTGGCCGGTCACGTGCTTGCCCCAGACGATGCTCTTGCGGTCGTCCCAGTCCCGGGCGAAGGCCAGGCAGGCGACCCCGTAGCACTCGGCGGCCACGACCTTGCCGGCCTTCTCGAAGGCCAGGACCAGGGCGTGCACCCGCTCGTTGTTGGCGAGGTCGGCGATGGGGCCGCTGCCGCCGACGATGAGGATCGCGTCGAAGTCCGCGATGTCGGCGTCGAGCTTCTCCAGGTCGCGGTGGTACTGCTCCAGCTTGCGCAGATAGCCCTCGTCGCTCGTGTACGGGCGCTCGGGCACCCAGGCCTCGATGTCGAGCGGCGAGTCGAGCCGGCTCGACTGCTCGAACTCGCGGCCCAGCCGGGCGTTCTCCTCGGTGGTCACCGAGCGGCCCAGCGGGGGGTCGACGTAGTTCGCGTCGAGGCTCGGCGGAAGTGCGTGGGCGCGCTTTCCGGTCGGCGTGGCGAATACGGTCTCATAGCCCCGCTCGTCGAACTTCGATACGGGACCGATCAGTTCCTCGGCCCAGTAACCGTGTTCGGAGACAATGACCAGAATCTTTCTGCTCACAGATTCCTCCAGGCGCCGCCTGTTGTCGTTGGCGTCCCCCACACTGCGTGCGCCCGGTGCCCGCGTCAAAGGGCCCGAATGCGACTTCGTGAGGTAGCGGGCAAGGTGGTCCGGGCACCTCACGTAGTCGTCCCGCGAAGTCATGAAGTACCCGCCGGACTTCCTGACCTCGGCCGGATCGATGAACCTTTCCCGGATCTCCGACTTATGGTCTGGACGCGCCGTGGACCCCGGGCGGGCCGGGGGGGCACGAGTGCGCGAGGAAAGGGACGGGGACGATGACGATGGACCTGTTGTGCACACACGTCGACCTGATACGTCCGGTGAAGGCCGGCTCCGAGGGCTGTGAGGAGTGCCTGCGGTCCGGTGACGGC
This sequence comes from Streptomyces sp. NPDC031479, assembly GCF_055581065.1. NCBI lineage: Bacteria > Bacillati > Actinomycetota > Actinomycetes > Kitasatosporales > Streptomycetaceae > Streptomyces > Streptomyces sp. NPDC031479. The sequence goes on along the minus strand of NZ_JBVIKC010000002.1, from coordinate 381,305 downwards.
TGGGTGCACCTGAGGATGTGCCTGAGCTGCGGGCACGTCGGCTGCTGCGACTCGTCGAAGAACCGTCACGCCACACGGCACTACCGGACCACCGGTCACCCCATCGCGGCCTCGCACGAACCCGGCGAGGACTGGGCCTGGTGCTACGCCGACAAGCTGATGCTGGACCCGGCGTGAGCGCGGCCCGGGAGGGCGCCACCGCCCCCGCCACCACCGACCCCGCAACCGCCGTCCCGGCCCCCGCCGAGCGCGCGGAGAGCCGCAAGCCGGTCATCCTGGCCGTGGACGACGACCCGCAGGTGCTGCGGGCGGTCCGCAGGGACCTGCGCAGCGCCTACGGCGACCGCTACCGGGTGCTCGGCGCCTCCTCCGCGGCCGACGCCCTGAAGATCCTGGACTCCCTCGACGAGCGCGGTCACGACCCCGCCCTGTTCCTCGTCGACCAGCGGATGCCCGACGTGACCGGGGTGGAGTTCCTGCTGGAGGCCGTCAGCCGGTTCCCGGACGCGCGCCGGGTCCTGCTCACGGCGTACGCGGAGACCGACGCCGCGATCACCGCCATCAACCGGGTGCGGCTGGACTACTACCTGCTCAAGCCCTGGGACCCGCCGCACGAGCGGCTCTTCCCGGTCCTGGACGACCTGCTCTCCGACTGGCTGGCCACCTACCGGCCGGCGTACGACGGGATCATCGTCGCGGGGCACCTGGTCTCCCCCGGCACCCACGCCGTCCGGGACTTCTTCACCCGCAACGGGCAGCCGTTCCGCTTCCTGAACGTCGAGCGCGACCCCGAGGCCCTGACGGTGATCGCCGCCGCGCAGGCGGACGCCGCGCTCCCGCTGGTGCGCTTCCCGGACGGCTCGGTGCTCTCCGCCCCGAGCGACACCGAGCTGGCCCGCCGCCTCGGCCTGGCCACCACCGCCTCCCGCCCGCACTACGAGTGCGTCATCGTCGGAGCCGGACCCGCCGGGCTGGCCGCCGGGGTGTACGCGGCCTCCGAGGGCCTGTCCACGCTGATGCTGGACTCCCGTGCCCCGGGCGGGCAGGCCGGCACCTCCAGCCTGATCGAGAACTACCTCGGCTTCCCCTCGGGCCTCTCCGGCGGCGACCTGACCCGCCGGGCCACGATCCAGGCCTCCCGGTTCGGCGCCGAGATCCTGCACCCCGTCGAGGTGGTCTCCCTGACCCGGGACGACCCGGCGAAGATCCTGACCCTGGCCGACGGTACGGAGATCAGCGCCGAGACGGTGCTGCTGGCGACCGGCGTCTCGTACAACCGGCTGGACGCCCCCGGCGCGGACCGGTTCGAGGGCGCGGGGCTGTACTACGGCGCGGCCACCACGGAGAGCTCGGCCTGCATCTCGCAGCACGTGTTCATCGTGGGCGGCGCCAACTCGGCCGGGCAGGCCGCCGTCCACTTCGCCAAGTACGCGGCCCGCGTGACCATCCTGGTCCGCGCCGCCTCCCTGGACGCGAGCATGTCCCGCTACCTGATCGACGAGATCGAGCGGACCCCGAACGTCGAGGTCCGGGTGCGCACGACGGTGGTGGCGCTGGACGGCGGCGAGCACCTGGAGCGGATCACCCTGCACGACGCCGACACCGGTGCGGACACGGTGACCCCGGCCCGGTTCATGTTCACCTTCATCGGCGCACGCCCGCACACCGACTGGCTGGCCGGGGTGGTGGAGCGCGACGGGTACGGCTTCGTGCTCACCGGCTCCGACCTGATCGCCAACGGCGGAGAACTCCCGGCGGAGTGGAGCCTGGAGCGCGCGCCCTACCCGCTGGAGACCAGCGTCCCCGGGGTCTTCGCGGCGGGCGACGTCCGGGCCCACTCGGTCAAGCGGGTCGCCTCGGGCGTCGGCGAGGGCGCCATGGCGGTGTCGCTGATCCACCGCTACCGCTCGATGGGCTGAGAGCGAACACCCGGCCGGACACCGGCCGGGCCCTTGCGATCAAGAGGAGAGCGGATGCAACGTTGATTACATGATTACAGCCGAACAGAGCGAGAAGCTCCGCGCGTGGTTCGCCGAGCGCCTGCCGGTGGACGTCTACGAGTCCCTCGTCTCGGTCACCGTCGACCGGGAGGAGATCACGGTCGTCGGCACCGTCCCGGCGGCCGAGTCCGTCAAGGAGTTCCGCGAGCGCACCCGCGAGCAGCGCATCGAGGTCGCCCGGGAGGCGGAGGAGCTCTACCGCCGCAAGGTCGCCTGGGGCGTGCGTTCGGGTGCGGAGACCACCCTCTTCACCCACCTCGCCGTCCCCGTCATGACCCGGCTGCGCCAGTCCGAGCGCCAGGTGCTCGACACCCTGGTCGCCGGGGGCGTGGCGCGCAGCCGGGCGGACGCCCTGGCCTGGTGCGTCCGCCTCGTCGGGAGCAACACCGACACCTGGCTCGCCGAGCTGAGGGAGTCCCTCGACAAGGTGCGGGAGGTCCGCGCCCAGGGCCCGGACATCCAGAAGTCGCAGTCCGAGTAGGGGAACCCCTCGCCGGGCACGCATGATCCCGGAAGGGTAGCCGGGACCACCTGATCCCAGGGAGAGGCACGCACACCATGACCACGACCGTCGAGTACATCCGCTACCGGATCGCCTCGCAGGACCAGCAGGCGTTCGAGGAGGCGTACGCGAGGGCCGCCGAGGCCCTGGCCGCCTCGCCCGAGTGCATCGACTACGAGCTGGCCCGCTGCGAGGAGGAGAAGGAGCGCTACATCCTCCGCATCCGCTGGACCTCGATCGACGCCCACCTGAACGGCTTCCGCAAGGGCGAGCACTTCCCTGCGTTCTTCAGCGCGATCCGCCCGTACGTGACGGCCATCGAGGAGATGCAGCACTACCTCGTGACCGGTGTGGTGGGTCCGGGAAAGGCCGCCGGTCAGTCATGAGCACCACGCCCACGATCTACGAGTGGATGGGCGGTGCGGAGGCCATGCGCCGCCTCACCGACGTCTTCTACGCGCACGCCCTGCGGGACGAGATCCTGGCCCCGGTCTTCGCGGGCATGGACTCGGAGCACCCCCAGCACGTCGCCGTCTGGCTGTCGGAGGTCTTCGGCGGCCCGGCGGAGTACTCGGCGCACCACGGCGGCCACCGGCACATGGCCACCAAGCACCTGGGGCGCGGCATCACCGAGAAGCAGCGCCGCCGTTGGGTGGACCTGCTGCTGGACACGGCCGACGAGGTCGGCCTGCCGACGGACCCGGAGTTCCGCGCGGTGTTCGTCTACTACATCGAGTGGGGCACCCGGATGGCCCTGATCTACTCGGGCCCCAATCCGCCGCCGGTGGACGCGGCGAAGATCCCGGTCTGGTCCTGGGGCCAGACCCCGCCCTGGGTCCCCGAGGCCGTGGCGGGCGAGTGACCACCGTGGGGGCGGCCGGGGCCGCCCCCACGGACGTTCCCGGGCCCCGGGGGCCCTCAGCCCCGGCGGGGTCCGGGGCGCGCGGCCCGGGGCGGAGCCCCGTCCGGGGCGGACCCGGCCAGCAGCACCGTCAGCGGCGCGGCCCCCTCGGCCTCGCGCCAGAAGTCCACGGCCTCCTCCAGGACCTCCCGCAGCGTCTCCCAGTCCTGCGGACGCTCGGCCGCGTACCCGCGCCACGAACTCACCACGAGCAGCCTCCCGGGCGCCGGCGGCAGCCACGACAGGTCCACCAGTACGTCGGCCAGCGCGTCCCAGTTCCCGCCGAACCACTCCGGCGCCCGCAGGACGTCCGCGCACCGCCGCATCAGGGCGGCCTTGCTCCGTACGCCGTCCAGGTCCAGCCGTACGACGGCCCAGCCCGCCTCCTCGGCGGCGGCCAGCGCGGGGGCGAGCGGCTGCGGGTCCAGGCTCATCGGAGAACCGCCTTGAAGGTCTGGTAGTGGTCGTCCGTGTAGTAGAACTCCCCGCCCCCGCCGGTCACGATCCGCCGGGCCCCGCGGTCGCGTTCGCCCGGGGTCCGCACGGTGAACTCGTGGTAGTAGCCGCGCTTCTGCTTCGGCAGGACCTTCTCGAAGTTCCCGAAGACGGTCCCGTCCTGCCGGTACGCGTACGGCCCGCCCCTGTCGATCAGGGCCAGCACCTCGCGCGCCTGCTGCGGCAGCGCGTCGGCCCGCACGGTGGCCATCCCCCTGGCCCACCCGGGGACCTCGCGGGCACCCGCGCTGGCACCCGTACCCGCGCCGGCGCTGGTGGCGGGCGGCGGGGCGGACTTCCCGCCGCATCCCGCCGCACCGACCAGCACGGCGCACAGGAACAGAGCCCCCAGCACACGCAGCAGCGACCGGGGCACGTTCCGAAGGATCATGCACCGATCGTGCCAAATATCCGATTCGCTCGCGAATCGCCTGATGGCGTCAGGGCACTGACGGGCTCAGAGCACGGACATCTTGGTGTAAGGGCTCAGGATTCGTTTCTGGACCGACCCGAAGTCGACGAGAACGGCGATCCCCTCCTCGATCCCGACGACACGGCCGAGGCCGTGCTCGTCGTGACTCACCCGGTCGCCGACGCTGAACTGCCGGAGCGGCGGTTCCACGGGGGCCTTGAACGGGCTGGACGGCAAATGGCGGCGAGGTACTGCTGACTTAGTCATCGAAGCCAGTATGCGCCCCCGGGGCCGCCCCGCGGTCCGCTGTTCGGGTCTCGATTCCGGCACCATCCGCATCACCGGCCGGCGCGGCCGCCCCGTCAGTCGTCCGGGTCGGCCCGGTCGAGCGCCGGACGGAGCCCGGGAGCGGACTCGGTGAGCAGGTAGTCCGCGACCGCCGTGTCCGTGACGAGGCTGGTCACCAGCCCGGAACGGAGCACCGCCCCGATCGCGGAGGCCTTGCGCAGGCCGCCCGCGATCGCCACGACCTCGGGGATCCGGCGCAGCCGGTCCGCCTCGACGGTGATGCACCGCTCGCCGAGGTCGCGCCCGACCCTTCGGCCTTCCGAGTCGAAGAGGTGTGCGGACATCTCCGCCGCGACGCCGAGGGAGGCGTAGTGCGCGCGCTCCTCGTCGGTCAGCATGTCGTGGACGGTGGAGATGCCGGGCTCCCAGGAGCCGATCGAGACGGCGGCGACCGTCACCTTGTCGAAGTACTCGAAGGCCCGCGCGATGCCCGTCTGGCTGCGCAGGGCGGCCGCGGTCGCCGGATCGGGCAGCAGCATCGGGGCGTAGATCGGGTGGGCGTCCCCGCCGGAGACCTGCGCGGCCCGGCGGACGGCCTCCACGGAGCCGCGCTCGGCCGTCCCGGCGTCGTACACGCCGGTCAGCTGGACCACGGTGCAGGGGGGCAGCCGGTGCAGGGAGGCGGCCATGTGGATGGTGGAACGCCCCCACGCCAGCCCGAGCACGTCGCCCTCGTTGACGAGCTCGCCGAGCAGGTCGGCGGCGACCGCGCCGAGGTTCTCCGGGTCCGGAGCGTCCTCGGTGGCGTCGGCCGGCGACTCCACCACGACCGCGTGCCTCAGCCCGTACCGGGCGCGGAGCGCGTCGGAGCGCTCCGCGTCCAGTTCGGCCGGCACCCGGATCTCGATGCGTACGAGGTCGCGTTCGAGGGCCGTCTCCAGGACCCGGGCCACCTTGAAGCGGCTCACGCCGAACTCCTCGGCGATCTGGATCTTGGACTTGCCCTCCAGGTAGAAGCGACGGGCCATGGCCGCCGCCTGCACCAGCTCCGCGGGTCCCATCCGCAGGGCTGACCGTCCCGCCGACATTGCAGACACCGCGCTCTCCTCACTGCTGTTCACACTGTCGTGTTCACACTCTCGACTCGCCGTTCATCCTGTCAGATCCGACGGCCGTTGATCAGCCTGGACGGCTTCCGTTCACCGAGCTGTTCATCAAGCCTCGCTCAGTGGTCGCACGCCCAGGGGGCGGCGGCGATCGCCGCACCCGCCTGCTCACGCAGGGTCCGCACCGCGGCGGCCGGGTCGACCGCCCCGTAGACCGCGCTGCCCGCGACGAACACGTCGGCGCCGGCCTCCGCCACCCGCTCGATCGTGGAGGCCGAGACCCCGCCGTCGACCTGGAGCCACAGCTCCAGCCCGTGCTTGGCGATCAGCTCCCGGGTCCGGCGGACCTTGGGCAGCATGATGTCGAGGAAGGACTGGCCGCCGAAGCCCGGCTCGACCGTCATGATCAGCACCATGTCGAGCTCGGGGAGGATGTCCTCGTACTGCTCGATCGGGGTGCCGGGCTTGAGCGCCATCGCCGCACGGGCCCCCTTCGCCCGGATCTCCCGAGCGAGGCGCACCGGAGCCGCGGCGGCCTCGGCGTGGAAGGTGACGGAACCGGCCCCGGCCTCCACGTATTGCGGCGCCCAGCGGTCCGGGTCCTCGATCATCAGGTGCAGGTCCAGCGGGATGTCCGTGGCACGGCTCAGGGACTCCACGATCGGGACGCCGAGGGTGAGGTTCGGGACGAAATGGTTGTCCATGACGTCGACGTGCAGCCAGTCGGCCCCCTCGACGGCCCGCGCCTCGTCGGCGAGACGGGCGAAGTCGGCGGACAGGATGCTGGGATTGATCTGAACGGCCATGCCCCAAGCCTGCCATGCCCTCGGCCACTTCCGGCCACGGCCCCGGAACTCGGGGTTTCCGTAGCGGCACTTAATTGATCATGGAGCATATTTCACTTGTCCTTCGATGTGCGGGTGGTGGACGGTTCTGCGCATGACAGACACCGTCCCCGGGCGGTCCGGCCCGTCCCGAGGAGTCAGCCCAGGCATGGCGTCCGTCCCCACCGCACCAGACGAAACCGCAGAATCCGCCGAATCCGCCGAAGCCTCCGGCCGTCGCACGGCGTCCGGCAGCCCGTGGCGCAACCGGGACTTCCGCGCCCTCTTCGGCGCCACGACCCTCAGCCAGTCCGCCGCCAACACCGGCTACATCGCCGTCCCGCTGCTCGCCCTGACCGGCCTGCGCGCGAGCGCCGCCCAGGTCGGCGCCCTCGCCGCGCTCTCCACCGCCGCCTTCCTGCTGATCGGCCTCCCGGCCGGGGCCTGGGTGGACCGGCTGCGCACCCGTCGGGTGCTGATCGCGGCCGACCTCGCCCGCGCCGGGCTCTTCGCCTCCCTGCCCGCCGCCTGGTGGCTCGACCGGCTCACCCTGGCCCAGCTGTACGCGGTCGTCCTGCTCGCCGGCTGCGCCACCGTGTTCTCCGAGGTCGGGGCCCAGAGCGTGCTGCCGCAGCTGGTCGGGCGGGACGCCCTGGTCCCCGCGAACGCCGCCCTCGTGACCCTGATGGCCACGGCGAACATCGCCGGACGGGGCGCGGGCGGTGCCCTCATCGCCGCCCTCACCGCGCCGGTCGCCCTGGCGGGCTGCGCGCTCGGCTACCTCGGCTCCGCGCTGGGCCTGCTGCGGATCCGTCCCGTCCCCGCGCCGCCGGCCGCCGCCCGGACACCGCTGCGGCGGCAGATCATGGAGGGCCTGCGCCACGTACTGGGCCACGGGGAACTGCGGGCACTGGCCCTGACCTCGACCCTCACCAACCTGGGCGGCTCCGCCGTCAACGCGATGCTGCCCGTGCTGTTCGTACGGGAGCTCGGCCTGTCCCCGGCCGCGCTCGGCCTGTTCTGGGCGGCGGGCGGCGCGGGAGTGCTGCTCGGCGCCCGGCTGGCGCGGCCCTTCGCGGCCCGCGTGGGCTACGGCCGCGCCCTCACCCTCAGCCTGACCCCGGCGGCGCTCCTGGTGCCCCTGTTGGACCACGGGGGGTGGCTCTGGGCGGCGGGCGCGGCCTGGCTGCTGGCCCACATGACGATCGGCTCCAACAACGTCCTCGGCGTCAGCCTCCGCCAGCACCTGACCCCGGACCCGCTCCTCGGCCGCATGAACGCGACCTTCCGCTTCATGCTGACCGGCGCCCTGGCCCTCGGCTCCGCCCTGTCGGGCCTCCTCGCCGCGGCGGCCGGTCTCCACGCCGCCCTGTGGGCCGGCGCCGCCTTCCTGTCCCTGTCCTGCGTCCCGATCGCCCTCTCCCCGGTCCGCTCCCGGCGCACCGGGGTGTGAGGGCCCTGCCGCCCCGCTACGCCGTGCGGCGCAGCAGGGCGAGGTACATCGCGTCCGTGCCGTGCAGGTGCGGCCACAGCTGGACGTCGGGGCCGTCGCCGAGGGCGGGGACGCCCTGCATGTACGGGCGGGCGTCGATCAGTTCGGCCGACACCGCGCGGGCGCCGGCGCCCCGGCCCTTGAGGACGTCGTCCACGACCACCCGGGTCTCCGCCAGGTGCGGGGAGCAGGTCGCGTATCCCACGACACCGCCCACGCGCACCGCGGCGAGCGCCTCGCGCAGCAGCCCGCGCTGGAGCGGCGCGAAGCCCTCCAGGTCCTCGGGGCGCCGCCGCCAGCGGGCCTCGGGCCGGCGCCGCAGCGCGCCCAGGCCGGAGCAGGGCACGTCCACCAGCACGCGGTCGAAGGACCCCGGCAGCCACGGGGGCCGGGTGCCGTCGGCCGCGATGACCTGGTACGGGCCCGGGTTCCCGGCCAGCGCGCGCTCCACGAGCCGGGCCCGGTGGGGCTGCTTCTCGGAGGCCAGCAGGAAGGCTCCGCGCCGCGCGGCCAGCGCGCCGAGCAGCGCCGCCTTGCCGCCGGGACCCGCGCAGCCGTCGAGCCAGCGCGCGTCGCGCCCCTCGACGGGCACCGCGGCGAGGGCCATCGCCACCAGCTGGCTGCCCTCGTCCTGCACGCCGGCGCGCCCCTCGCGGACGGCCTCCAGCGCACCCGGCTCGCCGCCCTCGGCCATCCGCACCGCGTACGGGGACCAGCGCCCCGGCAGCGCCGAGTCCTCGCCGACGGCCTCCAGCAGCTCCTCGGGCGTGGACCGGCCCGGACGGGCCACCAGCGTCACCTCGGGCCGCTCGTTGTCGGCTTCGAGCAGGTCCTCGATCCCGGCGCGGCCTCCGCCCAGGGCGTCCCACAGGGCGCTGACGACCCAGCGGGGGTGCGAGTGGTAGACGGCGAGGTGTTCCTCGGCGTCGTCCTCGTACGGCGGGGCGACCCGCTCCAGCCAGCCGTCGAGGTCGTGCGCGGAGATCTTGCGGAGCACGGCGTTCACGAACTTGGCGCGGCCGTCTCCGAGCACCACGCGGGCCAGTTCGACGCTGGCCGAAACCGCGGCGTGCGTGGGGATGCGGGTGCCGAGCAGCTGGTGGGCGCCGAGCGAGAGCACGTCCAGCACCGGCGGGTCGACCTCGCGCAGCGGCCGGTCGATGCAGGCCTTGATCACCGCGTCGTAGGTGCCCTGGCGGCGCAGGGTGCCGTAGACCAGCTCGGTGGCCAGGGCCGCGTCGCGCGCCTGGAAGCTCTCGTCCTGGCGGGCCTTCTTCAGCAGCGGGGGCAGCACGAGGTTGGCGTAGGCGTCGCGCTCGTCCACCGCCCGCAGCACCTCGAAGGCCAGCATCCGGACGGGGTCCTTCTGGGGCCGGCGGTACGGCTTGGCCGGACGGCCGCCCTGCTTGCCGGACGGCTTGCCGGCGCCTGCGGCGGCGGGACGACGACGGGGCTGTTCGCTCACGTGAAAGGTGCTCCGGGGTTACGAGGTACTGCGGTGGTGGGTCACGGGGTACTGCCGGGCCCGCGCGGGGCGGACCGGTCGCGGAATCAGCCTACGTCGGCCGCGCCCAGGCGCTCGCCGGGAGCGATACGCACCCCGCGGGCCCAGTCGGCGCCCTTCATCGGCTTCTTGCCCTGCGGCTGTACCCACAGCAGCTCGACGGCGTGCGAGCCGGTGCCGACGTACACGTTGTTCTTGGCCGGGGCCAGCACGCCCGGCGCGAGGTCGGTGCGGTCGGCGACGAGCCCCACGGAGATCAGCTTGAGCCGCTCGCCGCGGAAGACGGTCCACGCGCCCGGGGCGGGCGTGCAGCCGCGCACCACGCGGTCGGCGCGCAGCGCGGGGGCGTTCCAGTCGACGCGCGCGTCCTCGACCGTGATCTTCGGCGCGAGCGAGATCCCGTCGGCGGGCTGCGGGACGGCGCGCAGGGTGCCGTCCTCGATGCCGTCCATGGTCGCGGACAGCAGTCCTGCGCCGGCGAAGGCGAGCCGGGTCAGCAGGTCGCCGCTGGTGTCGGACGGGCGGATCTCCTCGGTGAGCACCCCGAAGACGGGGCCGGTGTCCAGCCCTTCCTCGATGCGGAAGGTGGAGGCGCCGGTGACCTGGTCCCCCGCCATGATCGACTGCTGGACGGGGGCCGCGCCGCGCCAGGCGGGGAGCAGGGAGAAGTGCAGGTTGACCCATCCCCGGGCGGGGATCTCCAGGGCGCTCCTGGGGATCAGCGCCCCGTAGGCGACGACCGGGCAGCAGTCCGGGCCGATCTCGCGCAGCCGGGCCTGGAACTCCTCGTCGCGCGGCCGCGCGGGCTTGAGCACCTCGATCCCGGCTTCCTCGGCGCGTTCGGCGACCGGGCTGGCGACGAGCCGGCGTCCGCGGCCGGCCGGGGCGTCGGGCCGGGTGATGACGGCGGCGACCTCGTGCCGCCCGGAGGCGATCAGGGCGTCCAGGGCGGGCACGGCGACCTCGGGGGTGCCTGCGAAGACGAGCTTCACTGGGGTCCTACCTCGCTATCTCGGCTGTCAGCAGCGCACCAGTCTATGGGGCCCGCCCCCGCCCGCCCACCTGCGGTGCCGAGGGGGGCGTACGCACACACGCGCGCCTCTCGCATATGCCGACACGCCCCTGGAGCGTGACTTCCTCGCGGTATGGCGCGTTGGTCAAGGCAGATTGACCGAAACGGGCCGCGAACGAGAACGGTGTCTGCGGCCCGATCCGCTCTCCAGCACCGGTTCGAGAGGCTTCTTCATGGCCGACCACGCCACTCATGACGCCCAAGCACGGGCCAGCCTGCACCTCCTCGTGCGGGACATCGAGCGGGTTCGCCGACAGGTGGACGCTCTGCGCACCCTCACCGCCCAGCTCGGCAACGTGTACCGCCCGCGCCGCTCCGGGCCGTCCACGGGCTTCGTCGTCTACGGCAGGGCCCCCGCACCCACCGTCCGGCTCGCCCAGGAGCTGCGGGACAGCGTCGAGACGCTGGTCACCGCGGCGGTGGACTTCGACCGCTCGCTCGGCTTCTCGTGGGACGCGGTCGGCTCCGCGCTCGGTGTCACCAAGCAGGCCGTGCACCGCCGCTACGGGGCACGCCGCGCGCAGGCCGCCGAGTCCGCTGAGCCGCCGGCCGAGGGCACCACGACCCGGACGCTCGGTCCGCTGCCCACCATCCCGGCGGCCCGCTCGGTGCCCCCGCAGCCGGTGCGCGAGGACACCCAGGCCGCCGCCGCCCCGGCCGCCCGCCAGTCGGCGTTCCCGGGACCCCGCAACGGCTGACCCCGTCCGCGCCGCCGGGACGCCGACCCCCGACGGCACCGACGCAGCGGGAGCACGTGCCTCGAACGCCGGCGGGGCTGGAGCCGCGCAGCGGGACTCCAGCCCGGGCGGCGTTCGAGCGCACCGGGTGCGCCGCGCCCGGAACGGGCCCGGGGCCCGCCCCGGGGAACGGGCGGAGGGCGGCGCGGGGCGAACGGCCCCGCGCAGCGGCCCCCGCCACCCGGCCTCAGCCGATGTCCGGCGGGTCGATCCGGATCCGGACCGCGTCCGCCGCCGCGACGCCCCGCGCCATCCGCGCGGCCTGCGCCGACTTCAGCGCCGCGGCCAGCGCGGCCCCGCTCCCCGGCGGGACCCGGACCAGGGCCCGCTCCCCCGGTGAGGGCTCCCCCCGCCGCCCGGGCAGCGGTACGGGTCCCAGGACCTCCGCGTCCGGCGGCAGCCCGACGGCCCCGAGGAAGGCCTCCAGCGCCTCCCCCCGGCCCGCCACGGCGGCCATCCGCGACACCGGCGGGAAACCCAGCTGGGCCCGCTCGGCCAGTTCCCGTACGGCGTGCCCGACCGGGTCCCAGCGCACCAGCGCCTGCACGGGCCGCAGCGTCGGCTCGGCCACGACGACCACCTGCCCCTCCCCGCGCACCAGCGACGCGGCGGCGATCCAGCGGCGCAGCGCCTCCTCCCCCGCCCGCAGGTCGGGCCGGCCCAGCATGGCCCAGCCGTCCAGCAGCAGCGCCGCCGCGTACCCGGCGCCCGCGGCGACCGGCTCGGCCCCCGGGGTGCACACCACCAGTGCCGGGCGGTCCGGCACCTCGTCCAGCACGTGGTCGCGCCCGGAAGTCCGTACGGGCACGGCGGGGAAGGCCCGGCCCAGCTCCTCGGCGGTGCGCCGCGCGCCCACCACCTGGGCGCGGAGCCGGAAGGACCCGCACTCCTGGCAGTGCCAGGCGCTCTCGGCCCGGCCGCACCAGCCGCAGTGCAGGTCCCGCTCGTCGGGGGCCTCCAGGGGCCCGGCGCACACGGTGCAGCGGGCGGGGGTGCGGCAGCGCTCGCAGGCGAGCCGGGGCGCGTAGCCGCGCCGGGGCACCTGGACGAGGACCGGCCCGGTCTTCAGGCCCTCCCGGACGGTCTCCCAGGCGAGGCTCGGCAGCCGGGCCGCGCGGGCCGCCCCGTCGCGCGCCAGCAGTTCGTCGCCGACGGTGCGGATGCGCGGGGCGACGGAGCGCACCGTCTCCCGGTCGGCCACGAGCGGGCGGGCCCAGCCCGTCTCGACGAGCTGGGCGGCCTCCACCGTGCAGCTGGTGCCGCCGGCCAGGAAGGCGCAGCCGTCGGTGACGGCGCGCAGTTCCAGGACCTCGCGGACGTGCGGGAAGGGGGCGTGGTCGTCGCTGTGGCTGGAATCCCCGTCGTCCCAGATCGCCACCAGCCCGAGGTCGCGCACGGGGGCGAACATCGCGGCCCGGGTGCCGACGACCGCGCGCACCGAGCCCCGGCTCACCGCGAGCCACTGCCGGTAGCGCTTCTCGGGCCCGGACTCGGCCGTCAGCAGGGCGTGCCGCCCCTCGCCGAGCAGTTCGGTGAGGGCGGCGTCGACCCGGGCGGCGGTGCGCCCGTCCGGGACCACGGCCAGGGCGCCCCGGCCGGAGGCGAGGGTCGCCGCCATGGCACGGGCCAGTTCCCCGGCCCAGCCGGGGCCGGGCAGGGCGGTCCACACGGCGCGGGGGGCCCCGCCGGTGGCGAGGGCCCGCAGGAACGCGGGCCCGGCGCCGTAGCGGGTCCAGCCGCCGGGCTCGGGCACGGGGGGCGGGGGCAGCGGTTCGGGCGAGGGTTTGGCCTCGGCGCGGGCGCTGCGCGCGGGCAGGGCGAGCTGGAGGACGTCGGCGAGGCTGCCCGCGTACCGGTCGGCGACGGCGCGGGCGAGGGCCAGCACGGGCGCGGAGAGGACGACCTCGGGCGAGACCACCTGGGCCAGGGCGGCCAGCGCCCCGTTGTAGTCGGACTCGGCGCACCGCTCCACGATGAAGCCGTCGATGAGCCCGCCGCCCTCACGGCGGCCGCCGTGCACGCGGTGGGAGCCGGCGCCGAAGCGGACCCGGACGCGGACGCCCGGCCGGGCGGTCTCGGCGAGCTCGGCGGGCACCGCGTAGTCGAAGAGCCGGTCGAGGTGGAGCACGCCCTTGTTCACCAGGACGCGGGCGACGGGCAGCTCCTCGGCGACCGCGGCCCCGCGCCAGGTCCGCGGTTTGGCCTTGGGCGCCTTGGCCTTCGCCTCGGCGACCATCTCCCGGATCAGTGCGAGCTGCTCCGGCGGGGAATCGTTCGCGCTGCTCACACAGGCATTCTTACCAAAGACCACTGACAGCGAACGGCCCCGGACCTCGCGGTCCGGGGCCGTTCGTCGCGTGCGGCGGCGTTTACAGACCGGCGGCGGCGCGCAGGGCGTCGACGCGGTCGGTGCGCTCCCAGGTGAAGTCCGGCAGCTCGCGGCCGAAGTGGCCGTAGGCGGCGGTCTGGGCGTAGATCGGGCGCAGCAGGTCGAGGTCGCGGATGATCGCGGCCGGGCGCAGGTCGAAGACCTCGCCGATGGCGTCCTCGATCTTCTGGACGTCGACCTTGGCGGTGCCGAAGGTCTCGACGAAGAGGCCGACGGGCTCGGCCTTGCCGATCGCGTACGCGACCTGGACCTCGCAGCGCGCGGCCAGGCCGGCGGCGACCACGTTCTTCGCGACCCAGCGCATGGCGTACGCGGCGGAGCGGTCGACCTTCGACGGGTCCTTGCCGGAGAAGGCGCCGCCGCCGTGGCGGGCCATGCCGCCGTAGGTGTCGATGATGATCTTGCGGCCGGTGAGGCCGGCGTCGCCCATCGGGCCGCCGATCTCGAAGCGGCCGGTCGGGTTCACCAGCAGCCGGTAGCCCTCGGTGTCCAGCTTGATGCCGTCCTCGACGAGCTGCGCCAGCACGTGCTCCACGACGAACTCGCGGATGTCCGGGGCGAGCAGCGAGTCCAGGTCGATGTCCGCGGCGTGCTGCGAGGACACGACGACGGTGTCCAGGCGCACGGCCTTGTCGCCGTCGTACTCGATGGTGACCTGGGTCTTGCCGTCGGGACGCAGGTACGGGATGGTCCCGTTCTTGCGGACCTCGGACAGGCGGCGCGAGAGCCGGTGCGCGATGTGGATCGGGAGCGGCATCAGCTCGGGGGTCTCATCGCAGGCGTAGCCGAACATCAGGCCCTGGTCGCCGGCGCCCTGCTTGTCGAGCTCGTCCTCGTCACCCTCGACGCGCTGCTCGTACGCCGTGTCCACGCCCTGGGCGATGTCGGGCGACTGCGCACCGATGGACACCGACACGCCGCAGGAAGCGCCGTCGAAGCCCTTCTTGGACGAGTCGTAACCGATCTCGAGGATCTTGTCGCGGACGAGCTGGGCGATCGGCGCGTACGCCTTGGTGGTCACCTCGCCCGCGATGTGGACGAGACCGGTGGTGATGAGAGTCTCCACGGCCACACGCGAGGTCGGGTCCTCGGTGAGGAGCGCGTCGAGGATCGTGTCGCTGATCTGGTCAGCGATCTTGTCGGGGTGACCCTCGGTGACGGACTCCGAGGTGAACAAGCGACGGGACACAACGCTCCCTGGGGTTGCAGCGGCTGCTGGCTGATCATTTGGCGGAACCACACCGGGGGCTGCGCCCGGTCACGTTCCAGGTTGCAGTTTATCGGTCGCCACCGTTCGCCGGACCACCCGTCTCGCCTTATGGGAGCCATGTGACCTGCGGCACTCCATTCTGACGCACGGATTTGCCTCCGAGAAGAGCGACGCTCAGGCGCTTCTGGAGCCGTCCTGGGGTGCGAGGAGTCCCACCACCCGGTCCCAAATCACGTCCGCCAGAGCTTCCTTCGGACCGTGGGGCACCGGAGTCTCTCCACCATCGGAGGCCAGGACGACTGCCTCATTCTCCTCCGAACCGAAGGTCTTGGTGGCGCCGACCTCGTTGACCACGAGAAGGTCACACCCCTTGCGGCGGAGCTTGGCCCGGCCGTTGGCGAGCACGTCGTCGGTCTCGGCGGCGAAACCGACGACGACCTGGCCCTCCCGGGCCCGGTCGGCGGAGATCTCCGCGAGCACGTCGGGGTTGCGCACGAGGGCGACGGGCGCGGGGTCCTGTCCGTCCTTCTTCTTGATCTTGCCGTCGGCGTACCGGGCCGGCCGGAAGTCGGCCACCGCCGCCGCCATCACGACTGCGTCGGCGTCGGCGGCCGCCTTCAGCACCGCCTCGCGCAGCTGGAGGGCGGTCCCCACGCGTACGACGTCCACTCCGGCCGGGTCCGCGAGCGCGGTGTTGGCCGCGACGAGGGTGACCCGGGCTCCGCGGGCGGCGGCCGTGCGGGCGAGGGCGTAGCCCTGCTTGCCGGAGGAGCGGTTGCCGAGGAAGCGGACGGGGTCGAGCGGCTCCCGGGTCCCGCCGGCGCTGATCACCACGTGGCGTCCGGCCAGGTCGGGCCCGGCCGCACCGCGCGCCAGGACCCGGCGGCAGACCTCGTAGATCTCCTCGGGGTCGGGCAGCCGGCCCTTGCCGGTGTCCTTGCCGGTGAGCCGGCCCACGGCGGGCTCGATCACGACGGCGCCGCGGCGGCGGAGCGTGGCGACGTTCTCCTGCGTGGCGGGGTGCTCCCACATCTCGGTGTGCATCGCGGGGGCGAAGACCACCGGGCAGCGGGCGGTGAGCAGGGTGTTGGTGAGCAGGTCGTCGGCGAGCCCGTGGGCGGCCTTGGCCAGCATGTCGGCGGTGGCGGGGGCGACGACGACGAGGTCGGCTCCCTGCCCGATGCGCACGTGGGGCACCTCGTGGACGGTCTCCCAGACCTCGGTGGAGGCCGGGTTCCCGGAGAGCGCGGACCAGGTGGCCTCGCCGACGAAGTTCAGGGAGGCGGCCGTGGGCACCACCCGGACGTCGTGCCCCGACTCCGTCAGCCGGCGCAGCAGCTCACAGGCCTTGTACGCGGCGATCCCGCCGCTGACCCCCAGCACGACCTTCGGCTTACCCGGCTTGTCCACCACTCGCTCCCCGTTCGGAATCGGTCTACGCCACCTATGACACACCACAGGCCCGGCAGATGTTCTGCCGGGCCTGTGGTGAAGAGAATGTTCCGCGCCTTACTGGGCCGGGGCCTCGATGGCCTCGGAGGTCAGCAGGCCCGCGTTGATCTCGCGCAGCGCGATCGAAAGCGGCTTCTCGTGGACGTGGGTGTCCACCAGCGGGCCGACGTACTCAAGCAGGCCCTCGCCGAGCTGCGAGTAGTACGCGTTGATCTGACGCGCGCGCTTGGCCGCGTAGATCACGAGGCTGTACTTCGAGTCCGTGGCCTCGAGCAGCTCGTCGATCGGCGGGTTGATGATGCCCTCGGGCGCAGTGATGGAAGAGGACACGCTCTACCTTCCGAAGATGGGTGAAAGATCAAACATCAATCGACATGACATCGATCAACGATCAAACAACTTTCATCAAGGCTAGCAGCTCACGCGCCACGTCCTCGACGGAGGTGTTGACCAGGGTGGTGTCGAACTCGGACTCGGCAGCCAGTTCGATCTTGGCGGAGTCGAGCCTGCGCTCGATCACCTCGGGGGATTCGGTACCGCGGCCGGTGAGCCGGCGGACCAGTTCGTCCCAGCTGGGCGGGGCCAGGAAGACCAGCTGGGCGTCGGGCTTGGACTCGCGGACGAGCCGGGCGCCCTGGAGGTCGATCTCCAGCAGCACCGGTTCGCCGTTGTCCAGGCGTTCCAGCACCGCGCCGCGGGGTGTGCCGTAGCGGTTGCCCGCGAACTCGGCCCACTCCAGCAGCTCGCCGTTGGCGATCAGCTTGTCGAACTCGTCGTCGTTGACGAAGAAGTAGTGGATTCCGTGTCGCTCACCGGGCCGCGGCTTGCGGGTGGTGGCCGACACCGAGAGCCATACCTCGGGGTGGACCTTGCGCATATGCGCGACGACCGTGCTCTTGCCGACCCCCGAAGGGCCGGAGAGCACGGTCAGCCGCGGACGAACCTCTGCTGCCATAGAGCGATTATCCAGGTTCTCGGGACTGCATGAGAACGCCGGGAGAACTTCGGGCGACGCCTCAGGCGCCGCTACCGCCGAACTCACGCTCCAGAGAGGCGATCTGGTTGGAACCGAGACCTCGGACACGCCGGGACTCGGAGATGCCGAGGCGCTCCATGATCTGCTTGGCGCGGACCTTGCCCACGCCGGGCAGCGACTCCAGAAGGGCGGAGACCTTCATCTTGCCGATGACGTCGTTCTCCTGGCCCGTCTTGATGACGTCGTGGAGGGAGGCGCCGGAATGCTTGAGTCGATTCTTCACCTCGGCCCGCTCCCGGCGAGCCGCGGCGGCCTTTTCGAGCGCTGCTGCGCGCTGTTCAGGGGTAAGGGGCGGAAGAGCCACGCCTACGTCACCTCGGATGTCGAACTGTCGGATACGGACCGGCGAGGAGCCCCAGGGCACCACGCCGGGCGAGCCTCCCGAACAGCGCGGTAAATCGTTCGCTGCTCGTTCACTCTGGTCGGAGACTAGCGGCCATGGCCGCTCCAGTCAGCGAGAACGGACGAAAAGTCCTGGTCAGCCTCCACTGAACCGTACATCACGGACAAAGTACCCCGGTTTTGTCCGGGGAAAGACGTTCGAATTTCGTCAAGCCGTGCCATGTGTCCGTGCCGAGGTGTTCGCGGGCGTGGCCCCGGAGGGGGATTACGACGCGACGGCCGCGCGGATCTCGTCCGCGAACCGGCGGGACGCCTCGCGCAGCGCGGTCACGTCCGGACCGTGCTTCAGGACACCCCGCGACACGTTCGGGACGACGTTGCCGACCGCCTTTCCGAAGACCGCCGGGAGGTCCGCCGCCGTCGCGCCCTGCGCGCCGATGCCGGGAGCCAGCAGCGGCCCGTTGATGTCCAGGTCGAAGGAGGACAGGTCCCCCAGCGTCGCCCCGACCACGGCCCCGAAGGAGCCCATCGGCGCGGCTCCCTCGTTCTCCGCGGCCAGGTGCGCCAGCATCGTCGCCCCGATGGTCCGGCCGTCCTCGCGGACCGCCCGCTGGACCTCCGCGCCCTCCGGGTTGGAGGTGAGCGCCAGGACGAACAGGCCCGCACCGGACTCACGCGCCAGCTCCACGGCCGGCTTCAGCGAGCCGTAGCCGAGGTACGGGGACACCGTCAGCGCGTCCGAGAACAGCGGGGACGCCGGGTCCAGGAAGGCCGAGGCGTACGCGGCCATGGTGGAGCCGATGTCGCCCCGCTTGGCGTCCATCAGCACCAGCGTGCCCGCCGCCCGCGCGTCGGCCACCGTCCGCTCCAGCACCGCCACGCCGCGCGAGCCGAAGCGCTCGAAGAAGGCCGCCTGCGGCTTGAAGACCGCCACCTGGTCGGCCAGGGCCTCCACGACGGTGCGGGAGAACCGCTCCAGGCCCGCGATGTCGTCGTCCAGGCCCCAGGAGGCCAGCAGGGCGGCGTGCGGATCGATGCCCACGCACAGGGGGCCCCGAGCGTCCATGGCGGCGCGCAGACGGGTACCGAACGGGGTCACAGGGCTCACAGCGCGGCCTTTCGGGTCTCGGCGCCCACCGCTTCGGCGAGGGTCGCGTAGGGGCTGGCGGCCAGGCGCGCGGCCAGGCCCTTGTGGATGGCGCGGGCGTAGAACGGGCCCTCGTAGATGAAGGCGCTGTAGCCCTGGATCAGGGTGGCGCCCGCGAGGATGCGCTGCCAGGCGTCCTCGGCGTTCTCGATGCCGCCGACGCCCACCAGGACCATCCGGTCCCCCACGCGCGCGTACAGGCGGCGCAGGACCTCCAGGGAGCGTTCCTTGACGGGCGCTCCGGACAGCCCGCCGGTCTCCTTGACCAGCGAGGGGTCGGACTTCAGGCCGAGGCCCTCGCGCGCGATGGTGGTGTTGGTCGCGATGATGCCGTCCAGGCCCAGCTCCAGTGCGAGGTCGGCGACGGCGTCGACGTCCTCGTCGGCGAGGTCGGGGGCGATCTTGACGAGCAGCGGCACCCTGCGGCCGGTCACCGAGCGGTCGGCGGCCTCGCGCACGGCGGTCAGCAGCGGGCGCAGCGACTCGGTGGCCTGGAGGTTGCGCAGGCCGGGGGTGTTCGGCGAGGAGACGTTGACGACGAGGTAGTCGGCGTGCCGGGCCAGGCGCTCGGTGGAGAGCACGTAGTCCGCGGCGGCCTCCTCCTCGGGCACCACCTTGGTCTTGCCGATGTTGACGCCGACGACGGTCCGGAAGACGGGGTTGCGGGCGGCGAGCCGCTCGGCGACGGCGGCGGAGCCCTCGTTGTTGAAGCCCATGCGGTTGATCAGGGCGCGGTCGGGGACGAGGCGGAAGAGCCGCTTCTTGGGGTTGCCGGGCTGCGCCTGTCCGGTGACCGTGCCGATCTCGACGTGGTCGAAGCCGAGCATGGACATGCCGTCGATGGCGACGGCGTTCTTGTCGAAGCCGGCCGCGAGCCCGAAGGGGCCGTGCATCCGCAGGCCGAGGGCCTCGGTGCGGAGCCCCTCGTACCGGGGCGCGAGGGCCGCCGCGACGAAGGTGCGCAGCACGGGGGTGCGGGCGGCGAGGCGGATCCAGCGGAAGGCCGTGTAGTGGGCCTGCTCCGGGTCCATCCGCTTGAAGACGAGGTTGAAGAAGAGTTTGTACACGGTGCCTGAGGATCCCTCTGCGCTCATGAGGAAGGGGACACCCGGCGCGCGGTCGGCGCGCCGGGGTCCCCCTCCTTCGTACGGGCCTGTCGTCAGTCGCGGGCGGCGGTCAGGTGCTCCGCGTGCTCCTGGAGGGAGCGGACGCCCACGTCACCGCGGTTGAGCGCGTCGATGCCCTGGACGGCGGCGGCGAGCGCCTGGACCGTGGTCAGGCACGGGACGCTGCGCGCCACGGCCGCCGTGCGGATCTCGTAGCCGTCGAGGCGGCCGCCGGTCCCGTACGGAGTGTTGACGATCAGGTCGACCTGGCCGTCGTGGATGAGCTGGACGATGGTCTTCTCGCCGTCGGGGCCCTCGCCCTCGCTGAGCTTGCGCACCACGGTGGCGTTGATGCCGTTGCGGCGCAGCACCTCGGCGGTGCCCGAGGTGGCGAGGAGTTCGAAGCCGTGGGCGACGAGCTCGCGCGCCGGGAAGATCATCGAACGCTTGTCGCGGTTGGCGACGGAGATGAAGGCGCGGCCCTTGGTGGGCAGCGGGCCGTAGGCACCCGCCTGCGACTTGGCGTAGGCCGTGCCGAAGACGGAGTCGATGCCCATGACCTCGCCGGTGGAGCGCATCTCCGGGCCGAGGACGGTGTCCACGCCGCGGCCGTGGATGTCGCGGAAGCGCGACCACGGCATGACGGCCTCCTTGACGGAGATCGGCGCGTCGAGCGGCAGGGTGCCGCCGTCGCCGGTCTTCGGGAGCATGCCCTCCTCGCGCAGCTCGGCGATGGTGGCGCCGAGGGAGAGGCGGGCGGCGGCCTTCGCGAGCGGGACGGCGGTCGCCTTCGAGGTGAAGGGGACGGTCCGGGAGGCGCGCGGGTTGGCCTCCAGGACGTAGAGGATGTCACCCGCCATCGCGAACTGGATGTTGATCAGGCCGCGGACGCCGACGCCCTTGGCGATGGCCTCGGTGGAGGCGCGCAGGCGCTTGATGTCGTAGCCGCCGAGGGTGATCGGGGGCAGGGCGCAGGCGGAGTCGCCGGAGTGGATGCCGGCTTCCTCGATGTGCTCCATGACGCCGCCGAGGTAGAGCTCGTGGCCGTCGTAGAGGGCGTCGACGTCGATCTCGATCGCGTCGTCGAGGAAGCGGTCGACCAGGACGGGGCGGGTCGGGGAGATCTCGGTGGACTCCGCGATGTACGACTCCAGGCGGGTCTCGTCGTAGACGATCTCCATGCCGCGGCCGCCGAGCACGTAGGACGGGCGCACGAGGACCGGGTAGCCGATCTCGTCCGCGATCGCCTTCGCGCCCGCGAAGGTGGTGGCGGTGCCGTGCTTGGGGGCGGGCAGGCCCGCCTCGGCCAGGACCTGGCCGAAGGCGCCGCGGTCCTCGGCGGCGTGGATGGCCTCCGGCGGGGTGCCGACGACCGGGACGCCGTTGTCCTTGAGCGCCTGGGCCAGACCGAGGGGGGTCTGGCCGCCGAGCTGGACGACGACACCGGCGATGGGGCCGGCCAGCGACTCGGCGTGGACGATCTCCAGCACGTCTTCGAGCGTCAGCGGCTCGAAGTACAGGCGGTCGGAGGTGTCGTAGTCCGTCGAGACGGTCTCCGGGTTGCAGTTGACCATCACGGTCTCGTAGCCGGCGTCGCTGAGGGCGAAGGAGGCGTGGACGCAGGAGTAGTCGAACTCGATGCCCTGGCCGATGCGGTTCGGGCCGGAGCCCAGGATGATCACCGCGGGCTTGGTGCGCGGCGCGACCTCGGACTCCTCGTCGTAGGACGAGTAGAAGTACGGGGTCTTCGCGGCGAACTCGGCGGCGCAGGTGTCGACCGTCTTGTAGACCGGGCGGACGCCGAGCGCGTGGCGGACCTCGCGGACGACGTCCTCGCGCAGCCCGCGGATCTCGGCGATCTGGGCGTCGGAGAAGCCGTGGCGCTTGGCCTCGGCGAGCAGCTCGGGGTGGAGCTTCTCGGCGGCGGCCAGCTCGTCGGCGATCTCCTTGATCAGGAAGAGCTGGTCGACGAACCAGGGGTCGATCTTCGTGGACTCGAAGACCTCTTCCTGGGTGGCGCCGGCGCGGATGGCCTGCATGACGGTGTTGATGCGGCCGTCGGTGGGGCGCACGGCGGTGGCGAGGAGCTCGTCCTTGTCGCCGACGGGGCCGACGAAGGTGAACTGCGAGCCCTTCTTCTCCAGGGAGCGCAGGGCCTTCTGGAGCGCCTCGGTGAAGTTGCGTCCGATCGCCATGGCCTCGCCCACCGACTTCATGGTGGTGGTGAGGGTGGAGTCGGCGAGCGGGAACTTCTCGAAGGCGAAGCGCGGGGCCTTGACGACGACGTAGTCGAGGGTCGGCTCGAAGGAAGCCGGGGTCTTCTCGGTGATGTCGTTCGGGACCTCGTCGAGCGTGTAGCCGATGGCCAGCTTGGCGGCGATCTTGGCGATCGGGAAGCCGGTGGCCTTCGACGCGAGCGCCGAGGAGCGCGAGACGCGCGGGTTCATCTCGATGACGATGACGCGGCCGTCGACCGGGTCGATCGCGAACTGGATGTTGCAGCCGCCGGTGTCGACGCCGACCTCGCGGATGATCGCGATGCCGATGTCGCGCAGCCGCTGGTACTCGCGGTCGGTGAGGGTCATCGCCGGGGCGACGGTGATGGAGTCGCCGGTGTGGACGCCCATCGGGTCGAAGTTCTCGATGGAGCAGACGACGACCACGTTGTCCTTGGTGTCGCGCATCAGCTCCAGCTCGTACTCCTTCCAGCCGAGGATGGACTCCTCCAGGAGCACCTCGGTGGTCGGGGAGAGCGTGAGGCCCTGGCCGGCGATGCGGCGCAGCTCTTCCTCGTCGTGGGCGAAGCCGGAGCCGGCGCCGCCCATGGTGAAGGAGGGGCGCACGACGACGGGGTAGCCGCCGAGGGTGTCGACGCCGGCGATGACGTCGTCCATGGTGTGGCAGATGACCGAGCGGGCTGACTCGCCGTAGCCGATCTTGGCCTTGACGGCCTCGACGACACCCTTGAAGAGGTCGCGGTCCTCGCCCTTGTTGATGGCCTCGACGTTGGCGCCGATGAGCTCGACGCCGTACTTCTCCAGCACACCCTGCTCGTGCATGGAGATCGCGGTGTTGAGCGCGGTCTGGCCGCCGAGGGTCGGGAGCAGCGCGTCGGGGCGCTCCTTCGCGATGATCTTCTCGACGAACTCGGGGGTGATCGGCTCGACGTACGTGGCGTCGGCGATCTCCGGGTCGGTCATGATCGTCGCCGGGTTGGAGTTCACCAGGATGACCCTCAGGCCCTCGGCCTTGAGGATGCGGCAGGCCTGGGTGCCGGAGTAGTCGAACTCGGCGGCCTGGCCGATGACGATCGGGCCGGAGCCGATGACCAGGACGGACTGGATATCGGTGCGCTTAGGCACGCTCGGCCTCCATCAGGGATACGAAGCGGTCGAAGAGGTACGCGGCGTCGTGCGGGCCGGCGGCCGCCTCGGGGTGGTACTGGACGGAGAAGGCCGGCTGGTCGAGCAGCTGGAGGCCTTCCACGACGTTGTCGTTCAGGCAGACGTGCGAGACCTCGGCGCGGCCGTAGGGGGTCTCGGAGACCTTGTCGAGGGGCGCGTCGACGGCGAAGCCGTGGTTGTGCGCGGTGATCTCGACCTTGCCGGTGGTGCGGTCCTGGACCGGCTGGTTGATGCCGCGGTGGCCGTACTTCAGCTTGTAGGTGCCGAAGCCCAGCGAGCGGCCGAGGATCTGGTTGCCGAAGCAGATGCCGAAGAGCGGGGTCTTGCGCTCCAGCACGCCCTGCATGACGGAGACCGCGTGGTCGGCGGTGGCCGGGTCGCCGGGGCCGTTGGAGAAGAACACGCCGTCCGGGGAGACCGCGTAGACGTCCTCGACGGTGGAGGTGGCGGGCAGCACGTGCACCTCGATGCCGCGCTCGGCCATCCGGTGCGGGGTCATGCCCTTGATGCCGAGGTCGACGGCGGCCACGGTGAACTTCTTCTCACCGATGGCGGGGACGACGTAGGCCTCCTTGGTGGCGACCTCCGCGGAGAGGTTCGCACCCTTCATCTGGGGGGCTTCCAGGACGCGCGCCAGCAGCGCGGCGTCGTCGGCGACCGCGTCGCCGGAGAAGATGCCGACGCGCATGGCGCCGCGCTCGCGCAGGTGGCGGGTCAGGGCGCGGGTGTCGACGCCGGAGATCCCGACGACGCCCTGCTTGACCAGCTCCTCGTCCAGCGAGCGCTGCGCGCGCCAGTTGGAGGGGACGCGGGCGGGGTCGCGGACCACGTAGCCGGACACCCAGATGCGGGAGGACTCGGGGTCCTCGTCGTTGACGCCGGTGTTGCCCACGTGCGGGGCGGTCATCACGACGACCTGCCGGTGGTACGACGGGTCGGTGAGGGTCTCCTGGTAGCCGGTCATGCCCGTGGAGAACACGGCCTCGCCGAAGGTCTCCCCCACAGCGCCGTAGGCGCGGCCGCGGAAGATCCGACCGTCCTCCAGGACGAGTACGGCGGGAGCTTTGGCTGCTCCCCTGGTGGAGGTCGTCATCGTTCGGCGCCTTCCGTCGTGATGGATGGGTTCATGAGGTTGATCGCTTCGACCCAGGCGGCGTGTTCGGCCGCGCGGTCGGAGCGGAATCCGGAGTCGATCAGCTTGTCGCCGTGCGCCCAGGTGACGACGAGGAGACCGCCCTCGGTGAGTACCTTGCCCGCGATTCCCTTGTCGAGGCGGGCGCCGCGCAGCTGCGCGGCCGGTACGAAGAAGTCGGTGGCACCCGGACGGACCACGTCGAGGCCCGCGTCGGTGAGCGTGAGCTCGACCCGGCTGCGCACCCCCAGACCGTGGGCGACGATCCGGTCGAGCCACTGCCCGGCGGTGGTGGACCCGTGGTACCGGCCGGTCAGGGCCAGCCGGTGCTCGGGGAGACCGCCGGGGGCGGCGGGGAGCTCCGGCAGATCGCTCTGCAGGGCCCCGCGCCATTTCCAGCCCTGCCGCATCAGCCAGTACACGAACGCGATGAAGACGAGCAGACCGACCACCCACGCGATGCGGGCGCCCCAGTCCGTCACCTCCGCCGACTGTCGTTCGGCGGCCTCGGCGGCCAGTTGGATTACTGCAGGTGTCACGCCAGTTTCCCGTCCACGACCGTTGCCCGGCCCCGCAGGAAGGTGTGAGTGACGCGACCCGGCAGCTCACGGCCCTCGTAAGGCGTGTTGCGGCTGCGGGAGGCGAAGTGTGCGGGGTCCACAGCACCACGGTACGAGGTATCGACCAGCGTCAGGTTGGCGGGTTCACCTGCCGAGACGGGACGGCCGTGGCCGGAGAGCCCGCCGATGCGCGCAGGCGCGGCGGACATCCGGTCGGCGACGCCCGCCCAGTCGAGCAGGCCCGTCTCCACCATCGTCTGCTGGACGACGGAGAGCGCGGTCTCCAGGCCGACCATGCCCATGGCGGCGGCGGCCCACTCGCAGTCCTTGTCCTCGTGCGGGTGCGGGGCGTGGTCGGTGGCGACGATGTCGATCGTGCCGTCGGCGAGCGCCTCGCGCAGGGCCATCACGTCGCGCTCGGTGCGCAGCGGCGGGTTGACCTTGTAGACCGGGTTGTACGAGCGGACGAGCTCGTCGGTGAGGAGCAGGTGGTGCGGGGTGACCTCGGCGGTGACGTCGATGCCGCGGGACTTGGCCCAGCGGACGATCTCGACGGAGCCGGCGGTGGAGAGGTGGCAGATGTGCACCCGGGAACCGACGTGCTCGGCGAGGAGGACGTCGCGGGCGATGATCGACTCCTCGGCGACGGCGGGCCAGCCGCCGAGGCCGAGCTCGGCGGAGACGACGCCCTCGTTCATCTGGGCGCCCTCGGTGAGGCGGGGCTCCTGGGCGTGCTGGGCGACGACGCCGCCGAAGGCCTTCACGTACTCCAGGGCACGGCGCATGATCACGGCGTCGTCCACGCACTTGCCGTCGTCGGAGAAGACGGTGACGCGGGCGGCGGACTCGTGCATGGCGCCCAGCTCGGAGAGCTTCTTGCCCTCCAGGCCGACCGTGACGGCGCCGATGGGCTGCACGTCGCAGTAGCCGGACTCCTTGCCCAGGCGCCAGACCTGCTCGACGACGCCGGCGGTGTCGGCGACCGGGAAGGTGTTGGCCATGGCGAAGACGGCGGTGTAGCCGCCGGAGGCGGCGGCGCGGGTGCCGGTCAGGACGGTCTCGGAGTCCTCACGGCCGGGCTCGCGCAGGTGCGTGTGCAGGTCGACGAGGCCCGGGAGCAGGGTCCGGCCCTCCGCCTCGATGACGGTCGCGCCCTCGGCGGACAGGCCGCTGCCGACCTCCGCGATGGTCTCGCCGTCGATCAGGACGTCCTGCGCCTCGCCACCGAGCACCTTCGCGCCACGAATAAGGATCTTGCTCATCTTTACTTGGTCTCCTCGGTGCGCGGGGCTGCGGTGGTGGTGACGGCGGGCTCGGATCCTCCGAGCAGCAGGTACAGGACGGCCATGCGGATGGAGACGCCGTTGGCGACCTGCTCGACGACCGTGCAGCGGTCGGAGTCGGCGACCTCGGCGGTGATCTCCATGCCACGGACCATCGGGCCGGGGTGCATCACGATGGCGTCCTCGGGCATCCGCGCCATCCGGGCGGCGTCCAGGCCGTAGCGGCGCGAGTACTCGCGCTCGGTCGGGAAGAAGGCGGCGTTCATCCGCTCGCGCTGCACACGCAGCATCATGACCGCGTCGGACTTCGGCAGCACCTCGTCGAGGCTGTACGAGATCTCGCAGGGCCAGGTCTCGACGCCGACGGGCACCAGGGTGGGCGGGGCCACCAGGGTGACCTCGGCGCCGAGGGTGTGCAGCAGGTCCACGTTGGAACGGGCCACGCGGCTGTGCAGGACGTCGCCGACGATGGTGATCCGGCGGCCGTCGAGGCCCTTGCCGAGTCCGGCGTCCCGGCCGACCAGACGGCGGCGCATGGTGAAGGCGTCGAGCAGGGCCTGGGTGGGGTGCTGGTGGGTGCCGTCGCCCGCGTTGATGACGGGGGCGTCGATCCAGCCGGAGGTGGCGAGGCGGTAGGGGGCGCCGGAGGCGTGGTGGCGGATGACGACCGCGTCGACGCCCATGGCCTCCAGGGTCTGGGCCGTGTCCTTGAGGGACTCGCCCTTGGAGACGCTGGAGCCCTTGGCCGCGAAGTTGATCACGTCGGCGGACAGGCGCTTCTCGGCGGCTTCGAAGGAGATCCGGGTGCGGGTGGAGTCCTCGAAGAAGAGGTTGCAGATGGTGCGGCCGCGGAGGGTGGGCAGCTTCTTTATCGGCCGGTCCGCGACGCGGGCCATCTCCTCGGCGGTGTCGAGGATGAGGACGGCGTCGTCGCGCGTGAGGTCGGCGGCCGAGATGAGGTGGCGCTTCATCCGGTTACTCCGTAAGTCGGGAGGGCAGGCAGGAGGACTGGCTGGATGCGGGCAGGGCGGGGTGCGGCGCGGACCCCGAGGAGGGGTCCGGCACCCGGAGGGGCTACTGCCCGGAGGCCTGGTCGGTCCGCTGGCCGAGCAGCACGGCGTCGCGGCCGTCCTCCTCCTGGAGCTGGACCTTGACGGTCTCCCGCAGCGACGTGGGGAGGTTCTTGCCGACGTAGTCGGCGCGGATCGGGAGTTCCCGGTGGCCGCGGTCGACGAGGACCGCGAGCTGAACGGCGCGGGGCCGGCCGATGTCGCCGAGGGCGTCGAGGGCGGCGCGGATGGTGCGGCCGGAGAAGAGCACGTCGTCGACGAGGACCACGAGGCGGCCGTCGATGCCGTCGCCGGGGATCTCCGTGCGGCCGATCGCCCGTGCGGGCTTCAGGCGCAGGTCGTCGCGGTACATGGTGATGTCGAGGGAGCCGACCGGGATCTTCGTGCCGGTGATCTCTTCGAGCTTGGCCGCCAGCCGGTCGGCGAGGAACACGCCGCGGGTGGGAATGCCGAGGAGCACCACGTCGTCGGCGCCCTTGGCGCGTTCGACGATCTCGTGGGCGATGCGGGTCAGGACCCGGGCGATGTCCTGCGCCTCCAGCACGGGGCGCATTGCTTCGCCGGCGTTCCGACCGCCGTCTTCAGAAATCTGAGAAGTCTGGCTGTCCATGAAAAGGACCTCCTTCTCCGCCTCACGGGACGGACCTTAAAGGACGTCTGATGTACGCCGTCCACGGTACCAGGACCCCGCGCCCGGCTCCGCACCCGGGGCCCCGCGGAGCCCTCGTAAGTGGGCGTCGAAGACCATTCGGCTTGACGCATCCACGTAACGCTGCGTAACCTCACAGTGAGTTACCAGCCGCGCGACGGCCCCGCATGTCATCCATGCAGCCCGTCGTCCATGTCGTCACAGCGTCACAGCGTCCGGGAGCGTTATGTCCAGCGAATACGCCAAACAGCTCGGGGCCAAGCTCCGCGCCATCCGCACCCAGCAGGGCCTCTCCCTCCACGGTGTCGAGGAGAAGTCCCAGGGCCGGTGGAAGGCCGTGGTGGTCGGCTCCTACGAGCGCGGGGACCGCGCCGTGACCGTCCAGCGCCTCGCCGAGCTGGCGGACTTCTACGGGGTTCCGGTGCAGGAACTGCTGCCGGGCACGACCCCCGGCGGAGCGGCCGAGCCGCCGCCGAAGCTGCGCCTCGACCTGGAGCGCCTGGCGGGCGTCCCCGCCGAGAAGGCCGGCCCCCTCCAGCGCTACGCGGCGACCATCCAGAGCCAGCGCGGCGACTACAACGGCAAGGTGCTGTCGATCCGCCAGGACGACCTGCGCACCCTGGCCGTCATCTACGACCAGTCCCCCTCGGTCCTGACCGAGCAGCTGATCAGCTGGGGCGTCCTCGACGCCGACGCGCGGCGCGCGGTGGCCCACGAGGACATCTAGTCCTGAAGCCCGGCATTCGGGCCCGGGCCAGCAGAAACGTTTACCGGCGGGTGCCGGGACCTCTCCGGGTCCCGGCACCCGCCGGTTTTCGTTCCCGGGGCGGCCCCCGGTGAGGTCCCGGCCGCGCCGCGCATACGGAAGGGCCCGCAACGCGTACGTTGCGGGCCCTTCCGTATGGCGCGTGCCTGGTGTCAGCTCTCGCTGCGACGCAGGTTCGGCTTCAGGTCCTTGAACCGGCCGAGGAGGCCGTTCACGAACGCCGGCGAGTCGTCCGTCGAGAACTCCTTGGCCAGCTGGACGGCCTCGTCGATCGCCACGGCGTCCGGGGTCTCGTCGACCCAGATCAGCTCGTAGGCGCCCAGCCGCAGGATGTTCCGGTCGACGACCGGCATGCGGTCGAGCTCCCAGTCCACGGCGTAGGTGACGATCAGGTCGTCGATGCGGTTCACCTTGTCGGCGTAGCCCTCGACGAGGTCCATCGTGAAGGCGCTGACCGGCGGCTGCCGGTCGTCCGACCTCGCGTGGCGGATCCAGTCCGCGAGGACCTCGCGCACGGGCACCCCGCGCTGGTCGGCCTCGAACAGGATCTGGAAGGCGCGCTTGCGCGCGTTGCTCCGGGCGGCCACGGTTAGCTGTTCACCCGGCCGAGGTAGTCGCTGGTGCGGGTGTCGACCTTGACCTTCTCGCCCGTGGTCACGAAGAGCGGGACCTGGATCTCGTAGCCGGTCTCCAGGCGCGCCGGCTTGGTGCCACCGGTGGAGCGGTCGCCCTGGACGCCCGGGTCGGTGTGCTCGATGACCAGCTCGACGGCGGCCGGGAGCTCGACGTAGAGCACCTCGCCCTCGTGCTGGGCCACGGAGGCGGTGAAGCCCTCGATGAGGAAGTTGGCGGCGTCGCCGACGGCCTTGCGGTCGACCATGAGCTGGTCGTAGGTGCTCATGTCCATGAAGACGAAGTAGTCGCCGTCCATGTACGAGAACTGCATGTCGCGGCGGTCGATGGTGGCCGTCTCGACCTTGGTGCCGGCGTTGAACGTCTTGTCGACGACCTTGCCGGACATCACGCTCTTCAGCTTGGTACGCACGAAGGCCGGGCCCTTGCCGGGCTTGACGTGCTGGAACTCGACGACGGACCAGAGCTGGCCCCCGTCGAGCTTCAGCACCATGCCGTTCTTGAGGTCGTTCGTGGAAGCCACGGTTGCGGAATCTCCTGCACTGGAAGACCTTGGGTGCGCGCACGGCCCGGCCACGTGGGCTAGAGCGCGAGCAGCTCCTTGGTCGTAATGGTGAGTAGCTCTGGACCGCCGTCCGCCTCGGGGCGTACGACGAGCGTGTCATCGATCCGGACACCTCCCCGGCCCGGGAGGTGAACCCCCGGTTCGACGGTGACCGGCACGCAAGCGTCCAGTTTACCCATTGCCGTAGGTGCAAGCTGCGGGTCCTCGTCGATTTCGAGGCCCACCCCGTGTCCCATCGATGCCGCGAGGGCTTCACCGTGCCCCGCGGAGTCCAGTACGGACCGTGCCGCGTGGTCCACGTCGCGGTACGCGGCGCCCGGGAGGAGCGACTCCCGGCCGGCCCGCTGGGCGGCGAAGACGAGGTCGTACAGCTCGATCTGCCAGTCGGCGGGAGTGGTGCCGATCACGAAGGTCCGGCCGATCTCGCAGCGGTAGCCCCGGTAGTTCGCGCCGAGGCAGACCGTGAGGAAGTCGCCCTCCTCCACGCGCCGGTCGGAGGGCCGGTGCCGCGAGCGGCCGGAGTGCGGGCCGGTGCCGACGGAGGTCGGGAAGGCCGGACCGTCGGCGCCGTGGTCCACGAGCCGGCGTTCCAGCTCCAGGGCGAGGTGGCGTTCGGTACGGCCGACGAGGATCGACTCCAGCAGCTCTCCGAGGGCCTGGTCGGCGATCTCGGCGGCGATCCGCAGGCAGGCGATCTCCTCCTCGTCCTTGACGAGCCGCTGCTGTTCGACGGCGGCTCCCAGGTCGCAGAGCCGCAGCCGGGGCGCGACGGAGCGCAGGGCCCGGTGGCGGCCGACGGTGAGGTGGTGTTCCTCGACGGCGAGGGACTCGGCCCGTGCGGCGGCGGCCAGGTCGGCGGCGGCCACGGCCGGGTCCGCGCCGGGATTGGGCAGGACGGAGAGCCGCAGCCCCTCGTCGAGCCGCCCCTCGTCCGCCTCACCGGTGGGTGCGGCGGCGCAGAACAGGACGTCTTCGGCGGGCCCGACCAGCAGGACGGCGCCCAGCGGGGACGCCCCGGAGAGGTAGCGGACGTTCGCCGGACGCGTGATCAGTGCGGCGGAGTTGCCCGCGGCGCCACAGCGGTCGCGGAGCAGGGCCCTGCGGGCCGCGTACACGTCTGACATGTATTCGAGCGTACGAGCGCCCCGCGCATCCGGCCCGGCGAGCGCGTCCGGACGGGGCTACCAGCCCTGGGGGCTCGCCGAGGCCCGCGCCAGGGCCTCGTCCAGGGCCCGGGCCGTGCCTTCCACGTCCAGGTGGGAGTTGTCGATGATCGGCAGCCCGGAGCCGTACCAGCCGGCCATCCGGCCGTGGATGCGGGCCACTTCCTCGTCGGACAGGCGCCGGTTCCCGGAGCGGGCGGCATTGCGGTCCAGGACGATCTCCAGGCCGGGCAGCAGCACGACCGGGAGCAGTCCGGGCCCCACGTGCCGCTTCCAGCCCCCCAGGCCCACCACGGGCCGGTCGGGGAAGACGGCGTCGTCGAGGATGCAGGAGATGCCGTTGGCCAGGAAGTTGCGGGCGGCGAAGCCGCAGGTGCGGCGGGCGAGGCGGTACTGGGCCTCGGAATGTTCGTTCCAGCCCGCCTGCGGGTCCGCGAAGCCCGAGCAGACCCACTCGCGGACGTCGTCCAGGCTGATGTGCGCGGTCGGCACGGGGCGGGTCGCCGCCCAGTGCCGGGCCACGGTGGTCTTGCCGGCCCCCGCCGGGCCGATGAGCAGCACGGCGAGGGTGGCGCCGCCGGTACCGGGCGCGGGGGGCACGGGCGGGGCCGCCACGGCGGGGGGCAGCGGAATGTGCCCGGTGGCCTCGGGCACCGGGGCCACCGGGCCCATGGGGGCCACCGGCCACCCCCGCGCGGGGGGTATCGGCGGCGGCGGGGGCGCCGCCGGGTGCTGACCCTGCGGCGGACCCCAGTCCCCCACTCCTTGCTGCATCCGCGCCACTCCGTCTCGTTCAGGCGACTGATGCGAGAACGTTATCTCAGGCCGTGACCTCTTCCGCCAGCGCGCGCAGCGCCAGCCGGTAGGAGCCCAGCCCGAAGCCGGCCACGGTACCCGTCGCGACGGCCGCGATGACGGAGGTGTGCCGGAACTCCTCGCGGGCGTACGGGTTGGAGATGTGCACCTCGATCAGCGGCGCGGTGCGCTGAGCCGCCGCGTCCCGCATGGCGTACGAGTAGTGCGTGAAGGCGCCCGGGTTGATCACGACCGGGACCTTGCCGTCGGCGGCCTCGTGCAGCCAGCGCACGAGCTCGCCCTCGTCGTTGGTCTCGCGGACCTCCACGTCGAAGCCGAGCTCCGCGCCCAGGGTGCGGCAGCTCTCGACGAGACCGGCGTACGAGGTCGCCCCGTAGACGTCGGGCTCGCGGGAGCCGAGGCGGCCCAGGTTCGGGCCGTTGAGCACGAGCACCTTGCGGCTCACGCCGACACCTCGCCGTACGCGGCGATCAGGTGGGCCGGGTCGGGGCCCTCCAGGACGGTGGGCTTGCCCAGGCCGTCCAGCACGATGAAGCGCAGCAGGTTGCCGCGGGACTTCTTGTCGACCTGCATGGTCTGGAGCAGCTTGGGCCACTGGTCCCCGCGGTAGGTCAGCGGCAGGCCGACCGCGGCGAGGATCTCCCGGTGCCGGTCGGCCGTCGCGTCGTCGAGGCGGCCCGCGAGACGGCCGAGCTCGGCGGCGAAGACCATGCCGACGGACACGGCGGCGCCGTGGCGCCACTTGTAGCGCTCGTTCTTCTCGATGGCGTGCGCGAGGGTGTGGCCGTAGTTGAGGATCTCGCGGAGTCCGGACTCCTTGAGGTCGCTGGAGACCACATCGGCCTTGACCTGGATGGAGCGGCAGATCAGCTCGGCCGTGTGCGGGCCGTCCGGCGTGCGGGCGGCCGCCGGGTCCGCCTCGATCAGGTCGAGGATCACCGGGTCGGCGATGAACCCGGCCTTGATGATCTCGGCGAGGCCACTGACGTAGTCGTTGACCTGCAGCGAGTCCAGCGCGGCCAGGTCGCACAGGACGCCGGCCGGCGGGTGGAAGGAACCCACCAGGTTCTTGCCCTCGGCGGTGTTGATGCCGGTCTTGCCGCCGACCGCCGCGTCCACCATCGCGAGGACCGTGGTCGGTACGGCGATCCAGCGCACGCCGCGCAGCCAGGTGGCGGCCACGAAGCCGGCGAGGTCGGTGGTCGCGCCGCCGCCCACGCCGACGATCACGTCGGTGCGGGTGAAGCCGGACTGGCCGAGCGCCTTCCAGCAGTACGCCGCCACCTCGACGGTCTTGGCCTCCTCGGCGTTGGGCACCTGGATGGCGACGGCCTCGTAGCCCTGCGCCGCCAGGTCGTCCCGCAGCGCCTCACCGGTCGAGGCGAGCGCCTCGGGGTGGATCACCGCGACCCGCTGGGCCTTCGTGCCGATCAGGCCGCCCAGCTCGCCGAGCAGCTGCCGGCCGACCAGCACGTCGTACGCGTCGTGTCCGGCGCCGGCGCCGACGTTGATCCGCGTCACCTGGTCTGTCATACGTCCTTCAACTCCAGAGCGTCGAGGACCGCCTGGGCGACCTCTTCGGGGGTGCGGTCGTCGGTGGCCACCACGACGCGCGCGACTTCGGTGTACAGGTGGCGCCGGGCGTCCATCAGCTCGCGCCACTGGCGGCGCGGGTTGACGGCGAGCAGCGGGCGCGCGGCGCCGAGGCCGACGCGGCGCACGGCCTCCTCGACGTCCATCGACAGGTAGGCGACGGGCAGCCCCGCGAGCAGGGCGCGGGTGCCCTCGTCGAGGACGGCGCCGCCGCCGAGGGCGAGGACTCCGGTGTGCCCGGCGAGGGCGTCCGCGACGGCCCGCCGCTCCAGCTCGCGGAAGTACGGCTCGCCCTCGTCGACGAACAGGTCGGAGATCTCCCGGCCCGTGGCGGCGACGATGTCGGCGTCGGTGTCCCGGTAGGGGACGCCGAGCCGTTCGGCCAGCAGACCCCCCACCGTCGACTTGCCGGAGCCCATGGGCCCGACGAGGACGACCAGTGGTCCGGTGGCCGTCACCGGATCTGCAGGTTGTCGAGGTAGGACCGGACGTTGCGGCGGGTCTCGGGGACGGAGTCGCCGCCGAACTTCTCGACGAGGGCGTCGGCCAGGACCAGCGCCACCATCGCCTCGGCGACGATGCCCGCGGCGGGCACCGCGCACACGTCGGAGCGCTGGTGGTGCGCCACGGTCGCCTCGCCGGTGGCGACGTCGACCGTGGCCAGGGCGCGCGGGACGGTCGCGATGGGCTTCATGGCGGCCCGGACGCGCAGCAGCTCGCCGGTGGTCAGACCGCCCTCGGTGCCACCGGAGCGGCCGGAGGTCCGCTTGAGGCCCTCGGGAGTGGAGACGATCTCGTCGTGGGCCTGGGAGCCGGGCACCCGGGCCAGTTCGAAGCCGTCGCCGACCTCCACGCCCTTGATGGCCTGGATGCCCATGAGCGCGGCCGCGAGGCGGGCGTCGAGCCGGCGGTCCCAGTGGACGTGGGAGCCGAGGCCGACGGGGACCCCGTACGCGAGGACCTCGACGACGCCGCCGAGGGTGTCGCCGTCCTTGTGGGCCTGGTCGATCTCCGCGACCATCGCCTTCGACGCGTCGGCGTCGAGGCAGCGCACCGGGTCGGCGTCGAGCTTCTCGACGTCGGCGGGGGTCGGGTAGACGCCGCGGGGAGCCTTGGCCGCGGCCAGCTCCACCACGTGGGAGACGATCTCGATGCCCGCGGCCTCCTTGATGAAGGACCGGGCGACCGCGCCGAGGGCGACGCGGGCGGCCGTCTCACGGGCGCTGGCGCGCTCCAGGATCGGACGGGCCTCGGAGAAGCCGTACTTCTGCATGCCCGCCAGGTCGGCGTGGCCGGGGCGGGGACGGGTCAGCGCCGCGTTGCGGCCGGTCTCCTTGAGCAGGGAGGGGTCGACCGGGTCGGCCGACATGACGGTCTCCCACTTGGGCCATTCGGTGTTGCCGATCATGACCGCGACCGGCGAGCCCTGCGACAGTCCGTGGCGGACGCCGCCGAGGAAGGTGATCTCGTCCTGCTCGAACTTCATCCGGGCACCGCGGCCATAGCCGAGTCGGCGCCGGGCCAGGTGGTCCGCCACCAACTCGGTGGTGACCGGGACGCCGGCGGGAAGACCCTCCAGCGTCGCGACCAGTGCCGGTCCGTGCGACTCTCCCGCGGTCAGCCAACGCAACCTGCTCAACGATGCTCCTCATGCTCGCGCCTGGCACTGCGACGGCGCGGTCGGGTGCGCGGCCCTGACCCGCCGTACCCCCGATCCTCCCACGTCCGGGCGGGTGCGCCGGTCCCGGTCCAACTGTCGGACGACGGGTACCCGGAGCACTCTGGCCCGCGGAGCTATCGGATCCCTACGCTCCGGCGCCGGCGCAGCCACTTTCCGGCTTCCCAGAGCGATCCGACGGCCACCAGTGCGCAGATGGTCCACTTCGCCCAGTCGGGCAGCGCATCGCCGAGCAGGGTGGCGACGAAACGGAACACCCCGCCCGCGATCTCCTCTTTCCCGGCCAGCAGCCAGCCCGGTTCCACTGTCTCCACAAAGCCCCCCTCGATGCGAACGCGCAGGTGGGAAGCCTATCGGGCGCGGAGCGCCGCCTCGCCGGCAGCGCGCATGGCGGCCAGCGGCGCCCGGGGACGGCCGGTCATCTGCTCCACCTGCAGGACCGCCTGGTGGACCAGGAGGTCCAGGCCGCCGAGCAGGGTGCCGCCGCGGCCGGTCCAGGCGGCGGCCAGCGCCGTCGGCCAGGGGTCGTAGAGCACGTCGAAGAGGGTCCCCGGGGTGTCCGGCACGGCGTCCGCGAGGGCGTCGGTGGCTCCGGCCGGGGTGGTGGCGATGACCAGCGGGGCCGTCAGGGCCTCGGCGGCCCGCGACCAGTCGGCCGTGCGGACGGCGACGCCGAGCCGCTCGCCCCACTCGCGCATCTCGGCGGCGCGGGCGGAGGAGCGGACGTACGCGGTGACCTCGCCGGTGCAGACCCGCGAGAGGGCCGCCAGCGCCGAGGAGGCGGTGGCCCCCGCCCCGAGGATCGCGGCGGCGGGCACCTTCTCGACGCCGCGCTCGTGCAGGGCGGCGACGATCCCGGGGATGTCGGTGTTGTCGCCGAGCCTGCGGCCGTCCTCGGTGAGGACCACCGTGTTGACCGCCTCCACGGAGGCGGCGGTGTCGCTGATGCCGTCGAGCAGCGGGATGACGGCCCGCTTGAGCGGCATCGTCAGCGACAGCCCCGCCCACTCGGGGCCGAGGCCGGCCACGAACCCGGGGAGCGCGGCCTCGTCGATCTCGAACCGGTCGTAGGACCAGTCGTCGAGGCCGAGCTCCCGGTAGGCGGCGCGGTGCAGCACCGGTGAGAGGGAGTGCTCGATGGGCGAACCCAGCACCGCGGCCCGTATCCGTGACATGTCCTGCTACCCGCCGTTCTTCTGCTTCTGCCGTTCCTGGAACTCGTTGACGAGCTTGAGGTGCTCGTCGTAGGTCTTGGTGAAGGTCGTCGTGTGACCGTCGACCGACACGAAGAACATCCAGCCGCCGTGGTCCGGACCGAGCGTAGCGGTCAGTGCCTCCAGGCCCGGGTTCCCGATGGGGCCGGGGGGCAGTCCCTTGACGAAGTGCGTGTTGTACGGGTTGTCGAAGGCCTGGGCTTCCTTCAGGTTGAAGTTGATCTCGCTCTGGTTCTTGACGTAGTTGTACGTCGAGTCGAACTGGAGCTTCTGGTTCGTGACGTCGTTGGTCTTCTTGAGGCGGTTGTAGACCACCTCGGCCATCTTCTTGAAGTCGTCGTGGTTCTTGCCCTCGGCGTTGACGAGGCTGGCGACCGTGACCACCTGGAGGGGGTTCTCCAGGCCCAGTTCCTTGGCCTTGCCCTCGATGCCCAGCTCGGTGTACTTGGCCGTCGCGTTCTTGACCATTTCCTTGAGCAGGGACTCGGGGGTGCTCCCCTTGCCGAGGTCGTAGCGCGTCGGGTAGAGGAAGCCCTCCAGCGGGTCGATCAGCTTCGGGTCCGTGCCGGCCCAGGCCGGCAGGCCGAGGTCCTTGGCCTGGCGCTGGGCGATGTCCTTGGTGGTGCCGGCCGGCTTGCCCAGCTTCTTGTCGATCGCGTCGTACACCTTGGAGTTGCGCATGCCCTCGGTGACGGTGATGACGTTGAGCTTGGTGGGGTCGATCATGACGGCGACCGCCGCCGAACCCGACATCTTCTTCTTCAAGGTGTAGATGCCGGGCTGGATGGACATGCCCTTGGGGTTGGCCTTGGCCGCGTCCACGAAGGCCTGGGCGCTCGCGACGACCCCGGCCTCCTTGAGGATGCGTCCCATCTGGCCGATGCCCGCGTTCTTGGGGATCTCGACGTCGACGGAGGACTCGTCCGCGCCGGAGCCCGCGAAGTCCTCGGCCGGGCCGTAGCGCTCCTTGATGTACGAGTAGCCGTAGTAGCCGCCACCGCCGATCACGGCGAGGGCGACGACCGCGGCGATCAGGCAGCTCGGGCCACGGCGTTTGGGTTTGCCCGCCTTGCCGCGGCCGGCCCGGCGTCCGCCGCGGCCGGGCGGCTCGTCGGCGTCGAGGAGGGACTCCTCCGCCTCCTCCGTCTCCGGCTCGTCGACCGGGTCCGGGTCGGGGCGCCGCCGGCCGGGGGGCTGGGGCGGCGGGAAGGCGTCGGGGGTGGTGTACAGGTCCGGAGCCTCGCCGGGGAAGCCCGGGGCGACCTGCTGGGCGTACGGCTCCGCGCCCGCGTACGGGTCCACCGGCGCGGCCCCGGTCTGGTACTGGAGCTGCTCCTGGAGCTGCTGCTCCGGGAGCTGCCGGCCCTGCCCGGTGTCCCAGCCCTGGCCGTCGTAGACCGGCTGGGGCTGGGACTGCGGGTGGAGCTGCTGCTGGTGCTGCGGGTGCAGTTGCTGCTGCTGGAGCTGCGGGTCCTGCGGCACGTACTGCTGCTGCGGGTACTGCTGCTCCTGGTACTGCTGCTCCGCGTACTGCTGGGGGTACTGCTGGTACTGCGGGTCCTGGTACTGCGGCTCCTGCGGATACTGCTGCTGGCCGCCTGCGTAGGGCACCTGACCCTGCTGGGTCGCCTGTCCGGTCCAACCCTGGTCCCCGTAGAGCGGGTCCTCCGGGTGCCAGGGTTCGGGGGCGCGGCCCCGGCCATACTCAGTCATCGGTCCCCTAGAGCCGCGAGACGGAGGCAGCGGCTTCTTTGCCGCGGCACCCGGTTCCGCCTCTGAAGTGGTGGGCGACGGCTGTTCGAATGCCGCCACATCGCGCGGAACGTTACCGTATCGCGATCAGACAACCACTTCGACGCACTCACCGGGCGGATTACCTGATACCCGTTCGGTCTCAAGAGCGTTCTGCAGGATGACCACAGCGGCCGCCTGGTCGATGACCGAACGGCCTTTCTTCGCGTTCCTCCCGGAGGCCCGCAGGCCCTGGGCGGCGGTGACCGTGGTCATCCGCTCGTCCACCAGACGGACCGTCACCGGCTTGATGCCCTTCGCAAGTTCGTTCGCGAAGGCACGCACCTTGGCCGCGGCGGGCCCCTCCCGCCCGCTGAGCGAGCGGGGGAGGCCGACCACGACTTCGAGGGGCTCGTACTCCTCGACGAGCTGCCGCAGCCGCCTGTGGGCGAACGGGATGTCCCGGCCCGGGACGGTTTCCACCGGCGTGGCGAGCACCCCGTCGGGGTCGCACGAGGCGACCCCGATCCGGGCGTCTCCGACGTCGATGGCCAGCCTGCGGCCGCGGCGCAGCGTCATCGTCAGACCGTCTCGACGACGAGGCGCTCGACGGCGCTGATGGCCTCGGGGATGGCGGCCGGGTTCTGGCCGCCGCCCTGGGCCACGTCCGGCTTGCCGCCACCGCCGCCACCGAGGGTCTTGGCGGCGGTACGGACCAGGTCACCGGCCTTGAGCCCGCGCTCGCGGGCCGCCTCGTTGGTGGCGATGACGGTCAGCGGACGGTCGTTCGCCGTGGTGAAGAGGGCCACGACGGCCGGGCGGTCGCCCTGGATGCGGCCACGGACGTCGAGGACCAGCTTGCGCAGGTCGTCGGCGCCGGTGCCGTCCGGGACGGTGCCGACGACGAGGGCGACGCCGCGGATGTCCTGGGCGCCCGCGGCCAGACCGGCGGCGGCCTGGAGGACCTTCTCCGCGCGGAACTTCTCGATCTCCTTCTCGGCGTCCTTCAGCTTGCCGAGCATGGAGGCGATCTTCTCGGGCAGCTCCTCCGGGCGGCCCTTGACCAGCTCCTGGAGCTGGGCGACGACCGTGTGCTCCTTGGCGAGGAAGTTGTACGCGTCCACGCCGACGAGGGCCTCGACGCGGCGCACGCCGGAGCCGATGGAGGACTCGCCGAGCAGCTTCACCAGGCCCAGCTGGGCGGTGTTGCCGACGTGCGTGCCGCCGCACAGCTCCTTGGAGAAGTCGCCGATGGTCACGACGCGCACGCGCTCGCCGTACTTCTCGCCGAACTCGGCGATGGCGCCCTGCTTCTTCGCCTCGTCGATGCTCATGATCTCGGCGGTGACGTCGAGCTCGCGGGAGAGCACGTCGTTGATCTTCTGCTCGACGTCGGTGAGGACCGTGCCGGGAACGGCGTTCGGGGAGCCGAAGTCGAAGCGGAAGCGGCCGGGGCTGTTCTCGGAACCGGCCTGGGCGGCCGTGGGGCCGAGGGCGTCGCGCAGCGCCTGGTGGGTCAGGTGCGTGGCCGAGTGGGCGCGGGCGATGGCCCGGCGGCGGTTGATGTCGATGGCGGCGTACGCGGAGGCGCCCACCGTCACCTCGCCGACCTGGACGGATCCCTTGTGCACGGAGACGCCCGGGACCGGCTGCTGGACGTCGCGGACGACGATGACGGCGCCGGAGTCGAGCTTGATGCGGCCCTGGTCGGCGAGCTGGCCGCCGCCCTCGGCGTAGAAGGGGGTGCGGTCGAGGACGACCTCGACCTCGTCGCCCTCGGAGGCGGCGGGCGCGGAGACGCCGTTGACCAGCAGGCCGACGACGGTGGACTCGCCCTGGGTGGTGGCGTAGCCGGTGA
Organism: Streptomyces sp. NPDC031479; assembly: GCF_055581065.1. NCBI lineage: Bacteria > Bacillati > Actinomycetota > Actinomycetes > Kitasatosporales > Streptomycetaceae > Streptomyces > Streptomyces sp. NPDC031479. Next base: position 341,175 of record NZ_JBVIKC010000002.1, on the reverse strand, counting down.
ACTCGGTGGCGCCGGAGCCGTCGGCGATCTCCCGGTAGGCGGACATGTCCGCGTGGCCGGTCTTCTTGGCCTTGGCGTCGGCCTTGGCCCGGTCGCGCTGCTCCTGCATCAGGCGGCGGAAGCCGGGCTCGTCCACGGAGAGGCCCTGCTCGGCGGCCATCTCCAGGGTGAGGTCGATCGGGAAGCCCCAGGTGTCGTGGAGCAGGAACGCCTTGTCGCCGGAGAGGACCGTGCCGCCGGAGGCCTTGGTCTCGCTCACGGCGGTGTCGAGGATGTTCGTGCCGCCCTTGACGGCCTTGAGGAAGGCGGCCTCTTCGGCGAGCGCGACGGTCTCGATGCGCCTGCGGTCGGTGACCAGCTCCGGGTACTGCTGCCCCATCGTGTCGATCACCACGTCGACGAGGTCCTGGACGACCGGGCCGGTGGCGCCCATGAGGCGCATGTTGCGGATGGCGCGGCGCATGATGCGGCGCAGCACGTAGCCGCGGCCCTCGTTGCCGGGGGTGACGCCGTCGCCGATGAGCATGACGGAGGTGCGGATGTGGTCGGCGACCACGCGCATCGAGACGTCGGTGCCCTGGGCGGCGCCGTACTGCACGCCGGTCAGCTCCGTGGCCTTGTCCATGACCACGCGCAGGGTGTCGGTCTCGTACATGTTCTGCACGCCTTGCAGGATCATCGCGAGGCGTTCGAGGCCGAGACCGGTGTCGATGTTCTTCGAGGGCAGGTCGCCGAGGATCGGGAAGTCTTCCTTCCCGTCGCCCGCACCGCGCTCGTACTGCATGAAGACCAGGTTCCAGATCTCCACGTAGCGCTCGTCGTTGACGGCCGGACCGCCCTCGACGCCGAACTCGGGGCCGCGGTCGTAGTTGATCTCGGAGCACGGGCCGCAGGGGCCGGGGACGCCCATGGACCAGAAGTTGTCCTTCTTGCCCAGGCGCTGGATGCGCTCGGCGGGGACGCCGATGACGTCGCGCCAGATCGTCTCGGCCTCGTCGTCGTCGAGGTAGACGGTGATCCAGAGCTTCTCCGGCTCCAGGCCGTAGCCGCCGTCCGCCACGGAGCCGGTGAGCAGCTCCCAGGCGTACTTGATGGCGCCTTCCTTGAAGTAGTCCCCGAAGGAGAAGTTGCCGCACATCTGGAAGAACGTGCCGTGGCGGGTGGTCTTGCCCACCTCTTCGATGTCCGGGGTGCGGACGCACTTCTGCACGCTGGTGGCGCGGGGGGCCGGGGGCTTGGTCTCGCCGAGGAAGTACGGCTTGAAGGGGACCATGCCGGCGTTGACCAGCAGCAGAGTCGGGTCGTCCGCGATGAGCGACGCCGAAGGGACAACGGTGTGACCGCGCTCCTCGAAGAAGCTCAGCCAGCGGCGGCGGATTTCAGCCGACTCCATCAGTGGTCCTCATTCCGGTTGTACGTAACCGCCGAGTGGTTCGGACGGTGGGTGGTCTGGTCGTGCGGGTCGTGCGCGATGGCCCGCAGCCGCCGCGGCCCGGGGAGGGCGGTGACGTTGTCGGGGCGATCGGGGTCCTGGGTCAGGCCCAGTACGTCGTTCAGCTCGCCCTCGCGCTGCGTCATTCCCGCCTTGACGTCGAGGGCGAAGTCCTTGAGGCGGTGACCCGCCTCCACGGCCTTGTCGGCGGCCTGGGCCGCGAGGCTCTCCGGCGTCAGCTTCTTCAGCTGCCGGTTGACCTTGGTGGTGGCCCACACGCCGGCGGCGGCGCCTGCGGTGAACCAGAAGGCTCGGCGGAACATCGGTGGTCTCAGCCCTTCTGCTTCCGGCGCCGGGCCGACGGCACCGTGCGGCCGACGATCACGGTACGGCTGCCGCCGTCACTCCGGGTGCGCCGGGATGTCTTCTGCGGCACGTCCTCCGTCCTGCCCAGGGCCTTGCGGACGCCGTAGCCGAAGGCCGCGACCTTGACCAGCGGCCCTCCGAAGGTGGAGGCCACGGTGGAGGACAGGGCGGAGGCGTTGGAGGTGACCTCCTGCACGTCGCTCGCGATGGCGTCGACGCGGTCGAGCTGCGTGCGCGCGGAGCGGACGGTGGTCGAGGCGTCCGCCAGCAGCGGAACGGCCTGCTCGGTCACGTCGGCGACCAGCTTGGTCGTCGCCTTGAGCACCTGGGCGAGCCTCACCAGCACCACGGCGAGGAAGGAGACCAGGATGGCCCAGAAGACGGCCACGAGGATCCCGGCCACCTCTCCACCGGACACGTTGCACCGCTCCCTGAATCTGCGAAACCTACGGAGAAAAGTCGTCCTCCGACCCTATCGCGCCGGAGATCGGCCGCAGTACCGCAATTCCCGGTCCACCGCCCCCGCCTTGTACGCAGCGCAGCCGGAGCAGTACCCTCCGTGTCCCATGCGACACAGACCCCCGGGGCAGGGGACGCCCGGCAATCTTCCCGCGGAGCTGAGCACCTTCGTCGGGCGGGGTGAGGAGCTCGCCGGGGTGGGGCGCCTGCTGGACTCCTGCCGGCTGGTGACGGTGACCGGGGTCGGCGGGGTGGGGAAGTCCCGGCTGGCCCTCGCCGCGGCCCGGACCGCCGCCGAGGGAGCGCGGGAACGCCACGTCGACGGGGTGTGGCTGGCCGAGCTGTCCTCGGTGCGCGACCCCGCGTTGCTGGAGTTCACGCTGGCCGAGGCGCTCGGGCTGACCGACCACACCACCAGGCCGCCCCGGTCCGTACTGGCGGGGCACCTGGCCGGCCGCAGGCTGCTGCTGGTCCTGGACGGCTTCGAGCAGCTGGTGGAGGAGACGGCCGGGCTGGTACGGGAGCTGCTGCGCGGCTCCCCCGGCCTGCGGGTGCTCGCGGCGGGCCGGCGCCCGCTCGGCGTGGACGGCGAGGCGGCCTTCCCGCTGGCCCCTCTGGAGCCCTCGCAGGCGCTGGCCCTGCTGACCGCGCGGGCGACGGCCGCGGACCCGGGGTTCACGGTGACGGCGGCGGACCGGCCGGCGCTGACGGAGCTGTGCGCCCGGCTCGACGGGATCCCGCTGGCCCTGGAGCTGGCGGCCGGCCGGCTGCGGGCGCTCTCCCCGGAGCAGGTGCTGGCCCGGCTGGAGGACCGCTTCGCGCTGCTGACCGGCGGGACGCGCGGGGCGCTGCCCCGGCACCGGGCGCTGCGGACGGCGATCGGCTGGAGCCACGAGCTGTGCACCCCGGCGGAGCGGCTGCTGTGGGCCCGGCTGTCGGTGTTCGCCGGGCGGTTCGACCTGGACGCCGTCGAGTACGTGTGCGGGGGCCCCGACCTGCCGGTCGACGACGTGCTCGACCTGATCGGGGAGCTGCTGGCCCAGTCCCTGCTCGCCCGGGAGGAGACGCCGGCCGGGGTGCGCTACCGGATGCTGGAGACCGTACGTCTCTACGGGGCGGGCTGGCTGGAGTCGCTCGGGGACGCCGGGCGGCTGCGCCGGCGGCACCGGGACTGGTACCTGGGGCTGGCCACCTGGTGCGAGCTGGACTGGTTCAGCCCGCGCCAGCAGGAGGTGGCCGCGCTGGTGGAGGCCGAGCTGGCGAACCTGCGGCTCGCACTGGAGTGCTGCCTGGACGAGCCGGAGGAGCGGCACCTGGGCCGGTACCTGGCGGGCACCCTGTGGTTCTACTGGGCGGGCTGCGGGCGGCTCACCGAGGGCCGGCACTGGCTGGACCGCTCCCTGGAGGCCGGCCCGGCGGACGAGGAGTACGAGGGCTCGCGGCTCAAGGCGCTGTGGGTCCTGGGCTACGTCGCCGCGCTCCAGGGGGACGCGGTGCCCTCCATGGGCGCGCTGCACGCGTGCCGGGAGGGCGCCGAGCGGTCCGGCAACCGGGTGGCGGCGGCCTACGCGGTGCACCGGATGGGCTGCCTGGCCCTGGTCTCGGACGACATGGCCCGCGCCGGGGAACTGCTGGGCGAGGCCATGGAGCGGTACCGGGAGACGGGCGAGCTGAACAGCAACGTGCTGATGTGCCAGGTGGAGCTGGCGATGGCGCTGGCCTTCCAGGGGGACATGGCGGGGGCGGTCGCCCTGTGCGAGGAGGTCCGGGACATCTGCGGGGAGCGCGGGGAGCGCTGGACGAAGGCGTACGCCCTCTACGTGCTCGCGTACGCGGCCCTGGACGCGGGGGACACGGCCGGGGCGCGGCGGCTGCTGACCGAGTGCGTGGGCGTCAACCACACCTTCCGCGACCTGGTCGGCCTGGTGCTGGCGGTGGAGCTGCTGGCCCTGGTCACGGCGGTCGAGGGCCACGCTGCCGAGGCGGCGTTGCTCCAGGGCGCGGCGGAGCCGATGTGGGACGGGGTCGGCCTGCGGCTGTTCGGCTCGGGGTACTTCAACGCCCCGCGGCTGATGTGCCGGGAGCGCGCGGGCGAGCTGCTGGGCGCGGAGCGGTACGCGGCGTGCGCGCGGCACGGCCGGAGCCTGTCCCTGGACGAGCTCGTCGAGCGGGCGCTGCGGGCACCGGAGCCGCTGCCGGCCGCGCCGCTGCCGCCGGGGCTCCGCGGCGGGGAGGCCCTGGGTGCGGCCGGCCCGGTCGGCACGGCGGAGCACCGCGCACCGGGCCGTCCCGGCGGCCTCCCGGAAAACAGGAAGCCCGCCGGCTCCCCCAAGGGGGAACCGACGGGCTGACCAGCCTGTGAGGCTACGGCCGCTGGATCAGCGGGCGTAGTACTCGACGACGAGCTGCTCGTCGCAGATGACCGGGATTTCCTTGCGGTTCGGGTCGCGGTCCAGGCGGAAGGCCAGGGCCTTCAGGTTGACCTGCAGGTAGCGCGGGGTCTCGCCCTCGCCTGCGTAGCCACCCTCACGGGCAACCTGGAACGGAACCTTCTCGCGGCTGCGCTCGCGCACGGTGATGACGTCGTCCGGACGGACACGGAACGACGGCTTGTCGACCTTGGCGCCGTTGACCTCGATGTGGCCGTGAACGACCATCTGGCGGGACTGGTAGATCGTGCGGGCGATGCCCGAACGCAGCACCAGGGCGTCGAGGCGACGCTCGAGCTCGACGACCAGCGCCTCGCCCGTCTTGCCCTCGGCCTTCTTGGCGCGGTCGTACGCGCGGGCCATCTGGCGCTCGGAGATGTCGTACTGCGCGCGCAGACGCTGCTTCTCCAGCAGGCGGACCTTGTAGTCCGAGTTCTGCTTGCGGCCACGGCCGTGCTCGCCCGGCGGGTAGGGGCGGGCCTCGAAGTACTTGACAGCCTTCGGCGTCAGGGCGATGCCGAGGGCACGCGACTTCTTGACCTTGGGTCGCTTCTGGTTCACGGGGAACCTACCTCCATGTAAGTTAGGTGAGGCTTACCTTATCGAGGAGGACGTAATGTCTCGACCACATGGGATCCCCCTGCCCAGTGCGCAGCGCAGTTCGGATTCAGACGAAACAGAATCCGCTTGCGCCGACGATAAGCAAGGTCAGCCGCGTCCCAGGGAAGGCGTTCGGCAGCTCACCGGAGCCGAACGCGTACGAACCCTCGTAGAGTCCAACGCCTCAGTATCCCTCACCCTGCCGGGTGCTCGTGACACGCACGGGCACGACGAGTTCGGGAAAGGGGCGCCGGTCGCACGGACCGTCACCCCGGACGGGGACGTGATTCTCCTTGTTTCCGGGGAATCCGCGGCTGCCAAAGCCGCCGCTCACGCCCAGGACGACGACCTCACCGCCGTGATCGAGATCACGGATGTGGCGCCGGTGTCCGTGCCCCATCGTATACGCGGCCGCGCCCGGCTCGCCGGGTGGCTGACGCCTGTCCGCGGGGACGAGCGGGCGGCCTGCGCCGCGCTGCTCGCCGAACGGCAGCCGGTGGGCGAGCTGCTGGGCCTGTCCGACTTCCCGGACCCGCCCGGGGACGCCCGCTCCACCCGCCCCGCCTGGATGATGCTCCGCCTGGAGGTCGGCGAGATCTCGGTGGACGACCTCTGGGGTGCCGAGCGCGTGGACCCGGAGGAGCTCGCCGCCGCCCGGCCCGACCCGATGACCGCCCACGAGGCCGAGCTGCTCCAGCACCTGCACGCCGCGCACGCCGACCGGGTGGCCGACCTCTGCGGGCTGCTGGGCCCCCGGGCGACGGCCGGCCTGAAGGCCGTCCCGCTGGCCCTGGACCGCCTCGGCCTGCGGGTGCGCTTCACGGACGTGGGCGACGGGGCCGCCCGTTCCTCCTTCGACGCCCGCTTCGACTTCCCGGAGCCGGTGGCGGACGTCTGCGGCCTGCGCCGGGCGGTGCACCACCTCTTCGCGGCCGCCGCTCACTGAGGGCAGGCCGCGGCGCCGTCGGCGATGGGCGGAGCCGGGCGGTCAGGATCCGCCGCGCAGCCGCTCCCGTACCTTCTCCACCACGTCCGCGTAGCGCGCTTCCGCCCCGTACCGGGTCGGCTCGTAGTACCGCTTGCCGTGGATCTCGTCCGGCGCGTACTGCTGCGCGGCGATCGCGCCCGGCACGTCGTGCGGGTAGACGTAGCCCACCGCGTGCCCCAGCTTCGCCGCGCCCTTGTAGTGCCCGTCCCGCAGGTGGGCCGGCACGGTCCCGGCGAGGCCGGCCCGTACGTCGGCCAGCGCGGCGCCGATCGCCGTCGTCGCGGTGTTCGACTTCGGGGCCAGGGCCAGGGCGATGGTGGCGTGGGAGAGGGTCAGCGCGGCCTCGGGGAAGCCGATCATCGCCACCGCCTGGGCGGCGGCCACCGCCAGCGGAAGGGCCGTCGGGTCGGCGAGGCCGATGTCCTCGCTCGCCGAGATCATCAGGCGCCGCGCGATGAACCGGGGGTCCTCCCCCGCCTCGATCATCCGGGCCAGGTAGTGCAGGGCGGCGTCCACGTCCGAGCCCCGGATCGACTTGATCAGCGCGCTCGCCACGTCGTAGTGCTGGTCGCCGTCCCGGTCGTACTTGACGGCCGCCCGGTCGACGGTCTCCTCCAGCGTCCGGAGGCTGATCTCCTCTTCGCCCTTGGCGATGGCCGAGCCGGCCCCGGCCTCCAGCGCGGTCAGCGCCCGGCGCGCGTCGCCCCCGGCGATCCGGAGCAGGTGCGCCTCGGTGTCGGCGGGCAGGGTGACCGCACCGCCCAGGCCCCGCTCCTCGGTGAGCGCGCGCCGCATGAGCGCCGTGAGGTCCTCGTCCGTCAGCGGTTCCAGCGTGAGCAGCAGGGAACGCGACAGCAGCGGGGAGATGATCGAGAAGTACGGGTTCTCGGTGGTCGCCGCGATCAGGGTGACCCAGCGGTTCTCCACCGCCGGGAGCAGCGAGTCCTGCTGCGCCTTGCTGAAGCGGTGGATCTCGTCGAGGAAGAGGACCGTCTCCTTGCCGTACCCGCCGGCGGCCCGCTTGGCGCCCTCGATGACGGCGCGGACCTCCTTGACGCCCGCCGTGATCGCCGAGAGCTCGACGAACCGCTTCTGCGTCGCCTGGCTGACCACGTAGGCGAGGGTGGTCTTGCCGATGCCCGGGGGTCCCCAGAGGATCACCGACGAGGCCCCGGCCGGTCCGCCGGCCCCCTCCCCCACCAGCCGCCGCAGCGGCGAGCCCGGCTTCAGCAGGTGCTGCTGGCCGACCACCTCGTCCAGGTTGCGCGGGCGCATCCGGACGGCGAGCGGCGAGGCCGAGGGGTCCTTCTCCTGGCGGTCCTCGGCGGCTGCGGTGAAGAGGTCTGGTTCCACACGGGAAGCCTATGCGAGGCCACCGACAGGGCGGTCCGGCGGCTCAGGAGGTCCAGAAGTCCCACCAGCGGGTCAGGATCAGCATCCCGATGATCCCGACGTGCAGGACCGGCAGCACCCAGGTGAACTCGTCGAAGAAGCTCCGCAGCCAGGCGGGGGCGGGCAGCAGGCCCTCGCGCACGTTGTGCGAGGTCACGTACCAGAACATGACGATGGTGGCGACCCAGGCCAGGCAGCACCACAGGCACAGGGAGTTGATGTTGTACAGCGACTGGTACATCAGCCAGGCGCAGAACCCGACGCCGAAGAGGGTGCCGGCGTTCAGGGTGAGCCAGTACCAGCCGCGGAACCGGGCCCCGGCCAGGATGCTCATGCCGACGCAGATCACGATCCCGTAGGCGACCAGCCCCAGCATGGGGTTCGGGAAGCCGAAGGCCGACGCCTGGTCGCTCTTCATGATGTTGCCGCAGGAGACGATGGGGTTCAGGCTGCAGCCCGGTGTGAAGTTCGGGTCCTCCAGCAGCTTGAACTTGTCGATGGTGATCACCCACGCCGCGAGCAGCCCCGCGGCCCCGGTGATCACCAGCAGCAGGGCGAGCGCCCGGCTCCCGCCGTAGGTCCGCGGAGCGGTATCCGCCCCGGCCGCCGTAGTCGTCGTCATACCCGCCCGCTCCACATCTGCAAGGTCAACAAGCACCGGCCATTGTGCCGCAAGGATCCCGGTGTCCACCGTTCGATGGACATAAGGACGTACGCACGGGGGGTCCGGTAGGGCACATTCCGCCACACCATTCGAGACATGACACAGAACGCGGTGCGGGTGCGGGGGCTTCGCAAGCGGTACGGCGCGGTCGCCGCGGTGGACGGACTCGATCTGACGATCCGGCAGGGCGAGGTCTTCGGACTCCTCGGGCCCAACGGCGCCGGCAAGAGCACGACGGTGGAGATCCTGCAGGGCCACCGCCAACGGGACGGCGGAGAGGTCAGCGTGCTCGGCGCGGACCCGGCCACCGCCGGACGGGTCTGGCGCTCGCGCGTCGGGATCGTCTGGCAGGACGAGTCGGCGCCCGCCGAGCTGACGGTACGGGAGACGGTCGAGCACTTCGCCCGCTACTATCCGGCGCCGCGCGACCCGGCCGAGGTCATCTCCCTGGTCGGCCTTGAGCAGAAGCGCGACCAGCGCGTGAAGGGGCTCTCGGGCGGCCAGCGGCGGCGGCTCGACGTGGCGCTCGGTGTGATCGGCGGCCCCGAGCTGTTGCTCCTCGACGAGCCGACCACCGGCTTCGACCCGGCGGCCCGCCGCAGGTTCTGGGACCTGATCCGGCTGCTCGCCGCCGAGGGCACCACCATCGTGCTCACCACGCACTACCTGGAGGAGGCCGAGGCCCTGGCCGACCGCCTCGCGGTCATCGCGAGCGGCAAGGTCGTCGCCGAGGGCGAACCGGCCGGACTGCGGGCCCGGTTCGGCACCGGGGCCACGGTCGAGTGGACCGAGGCCGACGGCACCCCGCGCAGCACCGCCACCGAGACCCCCACCCGTACGGTCGCCGAGCTGATGTCCCGCTTCGAGGGCGAGATCCCGGGACTGAAGATCGGCCGGCCCACGCTGGAGGACGTGTACCTGCGCCTCACGGGACAGCTCGTACCCACGACCGCGCCGACGCCGGAGGACGCACGATGACCACGACCGCCACGACCGGCACGGCCGGCGGGACCGCCGCGGCCGCGCGGGCGCTGCCGGGCGCCTGGGCCCTGGGACTGGGCCGCGGGGCCCTGGAGATCAGGCAGTTCGTCCGCCAGCGCGACGCGATGATCTTCACCTTCGCCTTCCCCGTCGTCTTCCTCGCCCTCTTCGCCTCGATCTTCAGCGACAGCGTGGAGAACACCGGGGTCACCGCCTCCCAGCTCTACGCGGCCGGCATGGTCGCCGCGGGCATCATGTCCACCAGCTTCCAGTCGCTCGGCATCTCGATCGCCGTCGAACGTGACGAGAAGGTGCTGCGCCGGCTCCGCGGGACCCCGATGCCCCCGGCCGCGTACTTCCTCGGCAAGGTCTGGATGGTGCTGGTCACCGGACTCGCGGAGACCGCCGTCCTGCTGCTCGTCGGCTCCACCCTGTTCGACCTGGACCTGCCGGCCTCGGGCGTCAAGTGGCTCACCTTCGGCTGGATCTTCGTCCTGGGCCTGACCGGCTGCGCCCTGCTCGGCATCGCCATCAGCAGCCTGCCCAAGTCCGGCAAGAGCGCCAGCTCGGTCGTGGTCCTGCCGTTCCTGATCTTGCAGTTCGTCTCGGGCGTGTTCATCCCGGTCAACGCGATCCCCGACTGGCTGCTGAACATCGGTGCGCTGTTCCCGCTCAAGTGGATGTGCCAGGGTCTGCGCGGGGTGTTCCTGCCGGAGTCCGCGGCCGTCCTGGAGCAGGCGGGCGGCTGGGAGTACGGAAAGGTCGCCCTGGTCCTGGGGGCCTGGGTCGTCGGAGGTCTGGTCCTGTGTCTGCTGACTTTCAGGTGGAAGAACGGGCGCGACGGCTGAACGGCTTCACCGGGACGGCCGGAGCGCGCGAGACCCACGTCTGGGACCGCGCGTTCGGGCCGTGGGACCTCTACTTCGGCGTCGTGTGGGCCGCGACCGTCGCCTTCGTGCTGGGCGCGGACTTCCCTCCGCTGTCGTACCGGCTCCCCGCCGCCGGCCTGCTCGCGCTGCTGATCCCCTGGTACGCGTGGGCCGGGCGGCCGCTCCTGCTGAAGGATCCGGGCGCCGGCCCGGCGCCGGCGCTGCGCTACCTGGGCGTGATGCTGGCCCTGTTCCTGCCCGCGGCCTGCCTGGTCGGCGAGACCCGGCTGATCACCTTCGCGCTCGCCCCGCACTGCTTCATGCTGCTGCCGCTGCGCCGGGCGATCGGCGCGATGGCGGTGGTGTCGCTGCTCCCGGTGGCCGGGTGGGCGCTGCTGTGGCGTCCGGCGGGCCACATCGTCTTCGTGAACGCCGTCGGCTCCTTCGTCACCTTCGCCTTCTCCGCCTTCTTCGGCGCCTGGATCATCCGGATCATCGAGCAGAGCCAGGACCGGGCCTCGCTGATCACCGAACTCGACGCCAGCCGGGAGGAGGTGGCCCGGCTGTCCGCCGCGCAGGGCGCCCATGCCGAAAGGGAACGCATGTCCCGCGAGATCCACGACACCCTCGCCCAGGGCTTCACCAGTCTGCTGATGCTGGTCCAGGCCGTGCAGTCGGAGCTGGAGACGGACCCGGAGCAGGCCCACCGGCACCTGGAGCTGATGGCCGCCACCGCCCGGCAGAACCTGGCCGAGGCCCGGGCACTGGTCTCGGGCGGCGCCCCCGCCGACCTGGACGCGGGCTCCCTGCCGGACGCGGTACGCCGCCTCGCAGCCCGGCAGGACCCGCCCGCGGCCGTGTCGGTGACCGGGGCGGTCCGGCCGCTGGCCGCGGCACTGGAGGTGGTGGCCCTGCGGTCCTGCCAGGAATCCCTGGCGAACGCCGCGAAGCACGCCGGTCCCGGGGCACGCTGCTCGGTGTCCCTGGCCTACGGCGACACCGCGCTGACGGTCACGGTCGAGGACACCGGGCGGGGCTTCGACCCGGCGGACCCCGCCCCGGGCCACGGACTTCCGGGCCTGCGCGCCCGTGCGGCGGAGGTCGGCGGCGCGGCGGCGATCGACAGCGCGGTCCACGCCGGGACCACCGTCACCGTGACCCTCCCGATCCGCTGAGGAGCCGTACGAGATGATCCGCATCCTGCTGGCCGACGACCACCCGGTGGTACGGGAGGGCCTGCGCGGCATGCTCAGCGCGGAACCGGACCTGGAGGTCGTCGCGGAGGCCTCGAACGGCCCCCAGGCGGAGGCACTGGCCGCACGGCTGCTCCCGGACCTGGACCTGATCCTGATGGACCTGCGGATGCCGGGCGGCGACGGCGTCGAGTCCATCGCACGGATCAGCGCGGCCGGGCTGCCGGTACGGGTGGTGGTCCTGACGACGTACGAGGACGACCGGGACATCCTGCGGGCCGTGGAGGCGGGGGCCGCGGGCTACCTGCTGAAGGACATGGAGCGGACGGAACTGGCCGGGGCCGTCCGGGCGGCCGTCCGCGGCGATACGGTCCTGGCCCCCTCGGTGGCGGGCCGCCTGCTGGACCGCCTGCGCAGCCGCCCGGAGCGGCCGCGCCTCTCCGACCGGGAGGTGGCCGTCCTGCGCCTGGTCGCGGAGGGGGCGACGAACGCCGAGATCGGGCGCCGCCTGTTCGTGGCGGAGTCCACGGTCAAGACGCACCTGCTGCGCGTTTTCGGCAAGCTGGAGGTCACGGACCGCACGGCGGCCGTCACCACGGCCATGCGCCACGGCCTGCTGTAGGAGCGGACGGCGAAGGGCGGGGCGGGAGGGCCACGGCTCCCCCGCCCCGCCCCACCGGGCGGCACCCGTCAGGCGAGCTTCGCCCGCAGCGTCCCGACCACGTCGGCGAGCGCGACCGGAGCCTGCTCCCCCGACTCCATGTCCTTCACCTGGACCACGCCCTCTTCGAGGTCGCGGTCCCCGGCGACCAGCGCGAACCGCGCACCGCTGCGGTTCGCGTCCTTCATCGCGCCCTTGAGGCCCTTGCCCCCGTAGCTGATGTCCGCCGCCACACCGGCCCGCCGCAGCTCTGTCACCAGACCGAACAGCACCGGCTTCGCCGCGCCCAGGGCCACCGCGAAGACGGAGGTGGCGGCCGGGATGTCCAGCTCGACGCCCTCGGCCTCCAGGGCCAGGACGGTGCGGTCCACGCCGAGCGCCCAGCCGACCGACGGCAGCGCCGGGCCGCCGATCATCTCGGACAGGCCGTCGTAGCGGCCGCCGCCGCCGACCGCGGACTGCGAGCCCAGGCCGTCGTGGACGAACTCGAAGGTGGTGCGGGTGTAGTAGTCGAGGCCGCGCACGAGCTTCTCGTCGTCCTCGAAGGCGACCCCGGCGGCCGTGATCAGCGCCCGGACCTCCTCGTGGTACGCCTTGCAGGCGTCGCACAGGTAGTCGCGCAGCACCGGGGCGCCGACCAGCTGCTTCTGTACGTCGGCCCGCTTGTCGTCGAGGACGCGCAGCGGGTTGAGCTCGGCCCGGCGGACGGTCTCGGCGTCGAGGTCGAGGCCGCCCAGGAAGGCCTGGAGCGCCTCCCGGTACACCGGGCGGCACTCCTTGTCGCCGAGCGAGTTCAGCAGGATCCGGAAGTTGCGCAGCCCCAGCGAGCGGTACGCCTGGTCGGCGAGGATGATCAGCTCGGCGTCCAGCGCCGGGTCCTCGGCGCCGATCGCCTCGGCGCCGACCTGCGAGAAGTGGCGGTAGCGGCCCTTCTGCGGCTTCTCGTAGCGGTAGTACGAGCCCGAGTACCAGAGCTTGACCGGCAGGTTGCCCTTCTTGTGCAGGCTCGCCTCCAGCGCCGCGCGCAGCACCGAGGCCGTGCCCTCGGGACGCAGGGCCAGCTGGTCCCCGCCCTTGGTCTCGAAGGCGTACATCTCCTTGGAGACGATGTCGGTGGACTCGCCGACGCCGCGGGCGAAGAGGCCGACGTCCTCGAAGCCGGGCGTCTCGATGTAGCCGTAGCCGGAGTTCCGCAGCGGAGCCGCGATGGCCTCACGCACCGCGAGGTACTTCACGGAAACCGGCGGGATCAGGTCGTACGTGCCCTTGGGGGCCTGGAAAGTAGCCACGAAACTCTTGTCACATTCCTCGTCGTGGGGCGGCGGTGCCGTCCCCCAGGCCGGCGGCGACTTCCCGCAGGTACGGGTTGGTCGCGCGCTCGCGGCCGATGGTGGTCTGGGAACCGTGGCCGGACAGCACCACCGTCGAGTCGTCCAGCGGCAGGCACACGCGGGCCAGCGACTGGAGCATCTCGGCGTGGGAGCCGCCGGGCAGGTCGGTGCGTCCGATGGAGCCGGCGAACAGCAGGTCGCCCGAGAAGAAGACCGACGGGACGTCGGCCGCCTCGGGCATCCGGAAGGTCACCGACCCCTTGGTATGACCGGGCGCGTGCGCCACCGAGAACTCCATCCCGGCCAGCTTCAGGGTGCTGCCGTCGCTCAGCTCGCGGACGTCGTCCGGCTCGCCGACGGTCAGCTCCCCCATGAGCGGCATCCCGATGGAGCGGCCGAGGGCCTTCTCCGGGTCGCTCATCATGTAGCGGTCCTCGGGGTGGATCCAGGCCGGTACGTCGTGTGCTCCGCACACCGGGACCACGGAGGCCACGTGGTCGATGTGGCCGTGGGTGAGGACGACCGCGACGGGCTTGAGCCGGTGCTTCCTCAGCGTCTCCTCGACACCCTGGGTGGCCTGGTGGCCCGGGTCGATGATGACGCACTCCTCACCGGCGGCGGGGGCGACCAGGTAGCAGTTGGTCCCCCAGGCCCCGGCGGGGAATCCGGCAATCAGCACGTTCGTCCCTCATTCGTCGTCCGGTGGGAGGCAGTGGTTCGGAATCTGCTGCTCAGAGCCTACCGGCGCCCCTCATTACACAGCGAACCCATATACGGTACGGCCTAACCGAGCCCGGACAGCGGTACCAGATACGTACAAGGAGACGACCCGGTGGTCACGAGCGATCAGCGTCGGCGACAGCTCGCCAGGGAGAAGTACGAGCGCCAGCAGAAGCGCCGGGCGGAGGCCCGCCGCAAGTCCCGGCAGCGCTGGGCGGTGATCGGCGCGGCCGCGGCCGTGGTGGTCGCCACGCTGGTCGGGCTGGTCGTGGGGGGTGTCTTCGACAGCAAGGACACGAAGGACGCGGCGGCCGAGCCCTCGGCGTCCCCGTCGGCCCCGACGCCGAAGAAGTCGCCGTCCCCGGCGATGGCGATCGACGACAAGGCGAAGTACACCTTCGACCTGCAGACCAGCGCGGGACAGATCAAGTTCGAGATGGACGCGGCGAAGACCCCGCAGACCGTCAACTCGTTCAAGTCGCTCGCCGACAAGGGTTTCTTCGACAAGACCAAGTGCCATCGGCTGACCACCGGCGGGATCTACGTCCTGCAGTGCGGCGACCCGGAGGGCACCGGCATGGGCGGCCCCGGCTACACCATCCCGGACGAGAACCTGGACTCCCTGGGCAAGCCGAACGAGCAGGGCCAGGTGATCTACCCGGCCGGCACGGTGGCGATGGCCAACACCGGGCAGCCGGGCAGCGGCGGCAGCCAGTTCTTCCTCGTGTACAAGGACAGTCCGCTGGCCCCGGGCTACACGCCCTTCGGCAAGATCGACGCGGCCGGGCTGAAGGTCCTGGAGGACGTGGCCAAGGCCGGGACGGCCGACGGCGGCCAGGACGGCGCCCCGAAGACCCCCGTGGTCATCCAGAAGGGCTCCGTCACCAAGGACTGACGGGGCGGCGCGGCCCGGTCCGGCCGGTCCGGCGCCCGTACGGCGATATTGCGTCGTGCGGGATGCGGACAGCCGGCCCGGCGGTCGCCTATGTTGGCGTTGTGCAGGGCGGGCGCTGCCCGCCCCAGGAAACTGTGGACGATGCCCGGGGGGTGAACCCCCTCGCGGGCATCAGGTGGAGGAGGCGCTGTGAGCAGCGACCCGTGGGGCCGAGTCGACGAGACCGGCACCGTGTACGTGCGTACTTCCGAGGGCGAGCAGGTCGTCGGCTCGTGGCAGGCGGGCACCCCTGAGGAGGCCCTGGCCTACTTCGAGCGCAAGTACGAGGGCCTGGTGGTCGAGATCGGCCTCCTCGAACGGCGGGTGCGGACCACCGATCTGTCCGCCAAGGACGCCCAGACGGCCATCGAGCACCTGCGGACCCAGGTGGACGAGCACCACGCCGTGGGGGACCTCGCGGCGCTGCGCGTCCGGCTCGACAAGCTGGTGGCGACGGTGGACTCGCGGCGCGAGGAGCGCAAGGTCCAGAAGGCCAAGCAGGCGGACGAGGCCCGTACGGCCAAGGACGCGCTGGTGGCCGAGGCCGAGGAGCTGGCGCAGAGCGACCAGTGGCGCAGCGCCGGTGAGCGGCTGCGGGCCCTGGTGGACATCTGGAAGGGCCTGCCCCGGCTGGACCGCAAGTCGGACGACGAGCTGTGGCACCGCTTCTCGCACGCCCGCTCCGCGTTCTCCAAGCGCCGCAAGGCGCACTTCGCCGCGCTGGACGCGCAGCGCGAGGACGCCCGCAAGGCCAAGGAGAGGCTGGTCGCGGAGGCCGAGTCGCTGTCGAAGTCGACCGACTGGGGTCCGACCGCCGCCCGCTACCGCGAGCTGATGGACAGCTGGAAGGCGGCGGGCCGGGCGCAGCGCGAGGCCGAGGACGACCTGTGGAACCGTTTCCGCGGTGCGCAGGACGTGTTCTTCGCGGCGCGCGGCGAGGTCTTCGCCGAGCGGGACGCCGAGCAGACCGAGAACCTGAAGCTGAAGGAGGAGCTGACCGTCGAGGCGGAGAAGCTCGTCCCGGTGACGGACCTGAAGGCGGCGCGTGCCGCGTTCCGTTCCCTCAACGAGCGCTGGGAGGCCATCGGCCACGTGCCGCGGGACGCCCGTCCCAAGGTCGAGGGCCGGATGCACGCCGTGGAGCGGGCCATCCAGGAGGCCGAGGAGGGCGAGTGGCGGCGTACGAACCCGGAGGCGCGGGCCCGTGCGGCCGGTCTGACGGGGCAGCTCCAGGCGGCCGTCGACAAGCTGCGTGAGCAGATCGACGCCGCGCGCGCGGCGGGCAACAACGCGAAGGCGGACAAGCTGGCGCGGGAACTGGAGGGCCGGCAGGCCCTGCTGGACCAGGCGCTGAAGGGCCTGGAGGAGTTCGGCGGCTGACGGCCCCGGACCGCTTCGGACGGGCACCACCGGTTCCTCCGGTGGTGCCCGTCCGCCGTGTGCGCGTCCGATTCGTTACGTGGTTTCAACACAGGGTGCGCGCTGGGAGCACCTGACACCTGTGTACCGTTGTACGGTGCCGCCTCGGCGGCCTTCTGCCGGGCGACGACCAGGATTGAATGTGACGCATACCCAGATACGCGCTGATGTCCCAGACTCACTACTCGTTGCCGAGCCGCTCACCAGCAAGAAGGACACCGGGCTCCGAGGCGTCGGACGGCGCGTACTCTCCAACCTGCAGCGTGCGCGGAAGGCGCTGCTGATCCACATCGCACTGCGTGCCACAGGTCTCGCCGTCATGGCGGTGTGGGCGGAGCGCAAGGGTGTGCAGCCGCTGGAGATCCTGGGCGGGCGCTGGGACGCGATCTACTACCTGCACATCGCCGAGAACGGGCTGACGACCCCGCTGGCGACGCCGTCCCCCTGTGCGTTCGCGGGGCCGAGCTGCCAGATGGCGTTCTTCCCCGTCTACCCGATGATGATCCGCTGGACCTCGTACGTCACGGGTCTGCCCATGAACTGGGTGGCGATGGGCCTGGCGCTCTTCGCCTCGGTGATCGCGGCGTGGGGCATCTTCGCCGTCACGGACAAGATCTACGGCCGTCGGGTCGCGCTGTTCACCTGTGCCCTGTTCGCGATCGTGCCGGCCGCGATGGTGCAGTCGATGGCGTACACCGAGCCGCTGTTCCTCGCCCTGTCGGTGTGGGCGATGTACGCGGTGATGACCAAGTCCTGGCTGACGGCGGGCGTGCTGGCCTTCTTCGCCGGCGCGACCCGGCCCTCCGGTTCGGCCATCGTCGCGGCCGTGGTGCTGGCGGGCGTGTGGGAGTACGTCCAGTGGCGCCGGGGGCGCCGTGCGCAGCGGCCCCCGGTGGGCCGGATCGTCACGGCCTCGCTGATCGCCCCGCTGGGGTGGTTCGGGTACGTGGGGTACGTCGGCTGGCACTTCGGGCGCTGGGACGGCTACTTCGAGCTCCAGCGGCGCTGGGGTTCGGTCTACGACGGCGGTTTCGACACGCTCAACGAGCTGAAGAAGACTTTCACCGAGGTGCACACCACCCTCAACCACGTGGTGGTCAGCCTGACCGTGGTGGTGGCCGTGGTGCTGTTCGTGCTGATGACCCGCAGGCGCCGGCCCCCGATGGTCGTGTGGATCTTCGCAGCGATGATCATGCTGACGGCGCTGGGCGGAGCGGGCTTCTACTTCTCGAAGATGCGCTTCATCATGCCCGCCTTCCCCCTGCTCTTCCCCTTCGCGCTGGCCCTGGCCAGGGCCCGCCGGAGCACGGTGATGTGGATCATCGGTTCCGCGACCGTGGTGTCGGCGCTCTTCGGGGGCAACCTCAACTTCGTCTGGTGGGGCTGCCCCTGATCCGGCCCCGCTGCCGGCCGCGCACATGACGGTGGGCGCCACCCCGAGGGGGTGGCGCCCACCGTCATGTGCGGGCCCGGCAGCCGCCCCTCAGGGCCTGCGGGCGGAGGTGACGCGGTAGACGTCGTAGACGCCCTCGACGCCCCGTACGGCCTTCAGGACGTGGCCCAGGTGCTTCGGGTCGCCCATCTCGAAGGTGAACCGGGAGGTGGCCACCCGGTCCCGGGAGGTCTGCACGGCCGCCGAGAGGATGTTCACGTGCTGGTCCGACAGGACCCGGGTGACGTCCGACAGCAGCCGGGACCGGTCCAGCGCCTCCACCTGGATGGCGACGAGGAAGACGGAGGACTGGGTGGGCGCCCACTCGACCTCCAGCATCCGCTCGGGCTGCTGGGAGAGGGAGTCCACGTTCACGCAGTCGGCGCGGTGAACCGATACGCCACTGCCGCGCGTCACGAAGCCGATGATCGGGTCGCCCGGCACCGGAGTGCAGCAGCGGGCGAGCTTGACCCAGACGTCGTCGACGCCCTTGACCACCACGCCCGGGTCGGCGCTGCCGCGGCGCTTGGCCCGGCCGCGGGCCGGCGGGATGCTCTCCTCGATGTCCTCGTTGGCGGCCTCCTCGCCGCCGAGGGCCTGCACCAGCTTCTGGACGACGCCCTGCGCGGCCACGTGGCCCTCGCCGATCGCCGCGTAGAGCGAGGAGATGTCGGGGTAGCGCATCTCGTGCGCGAGGGTGACGAGGGAGTCGCCCGTCAGGATCCGCTGGATCGGCAGGTTCTGCTTGCGCATGGCCCGCGCGATGGCGTCCTTGCCGTGCTCGATGGCCTCGTCGCGGCGCTCCTTGGAGAACCAGGCGCGGATCTTGTTGCGGGCACGGGGGGACTTGACGAAGCCGAGCCAGTCGCGGGACGGGCCCGCACCCTCGGCCTTGGAGGTGAAGACCTCGACCAGGTCGCCGTTGTCGAGGGTCGATTCGAGCGGCACCAGCCGCCCGTTGACCCGCGCCCCTATGGTGCGGTGGCCGACCTCGGTGTGGACCGCGTAGGCGAAGTCCACCGAAGTGGCGCCCGCGGGCAGCGCGATGACGTCGCCCTTGGGGGTGAAGACGAAGACCTCGTTGCGGGAGAGGTCGAAGCGCAGCGAGTCCAGGAACTCGCCCGGGTCCTCCGTCTCCTTCTGCCAGTCGAGCAACTGCCTCAGCCAGGCCATGTCGTTGACGGTGTCCTGGCCCGCGCTGCCCTTGGCGGCCTGCGGGACGTCGGTGCGGACCTTGGAGGCGCCGGCGACGGTCTGCTGCTTGTACTTCCAGTGCGCGGCGATGCCGTACTCGGCGCGGCGGTGCATGTCGAAGGTGCGGATCTGGAGCTCGACGGGCTTGCCGCTGGGTCCGATGACCGTCGTGTGCAGCGACTGGTACATGTTGAACTTGGGCATCGCGATGTAGTCCTTGAACCGGCCGGGGACCGGGTTCCAGCGCGCGTGCACCGTGCCGAGGGCCGCGTAGCAGTCCCGGACGGTGTCCACGAGGACGCGGATGCCCACCAGGTCGTAGATCTCCGCGAAGTCACGGCCGCGGACGATCATCTTCTGGTAGACGCTGTAGTAGTGCTTGGGGCGGCCGGTGACCGTGGCCTTGATCCGGGCGGCTCTGAGGTCGACCATCACCTCGTCGGTGACGACGGCGAGGTATTCGTCGCGCTTGGGGGCACGCTCGGCCACCAGGCGCACGATCTCGTCGTACATCTTGGGGTAGAGGATCGCGAAGGCGAGGTCCTCCAGCTCCCACTTGATGGTGTTCATGCCCAGCCGGTGCGCCAGCGGAGC
This sequence comes from Streptomyces sp. NPDC031479, assembly GCF_055581065.1. NCBI lineage: Bacteria > Bacillati > Actinomycetota > Actinomycetes > Kitasatosporales > Streptomycetaceae > Streptomyces > Streptomyces sp. NPDC031479. Next base: position 321,517 of record NZ_JBVIKC010000002.1, on the reverse strand, counting down.
GTAGATCTCCAGCGTCTCGCGGGCCTTCTTCTCCTGCTTCTCCCGCTTGAGGTAGCGCATGGTGCGCATGTTGTGCAGGCGGTCGGCGAGCTTGATGACCAGGACCCGGGGGTCCTTGGCCATGGCGACGACCATCTTGCGCACGGTCTCGGCCTGCGCCGCCTCGCCGAACTTGACCCGGTCGAGCTTGGTGACCCCGTCGACGAGCAGGGCCACGGCGTCGCCGAAGTCGCGGCGGAGCTGTTCGAGGCCGTACTCGGTGTCCTCGACGGTGTCGTGCAGCAGACCCGCCATCAGGGTGGCGGGGTCCATCCCGAGCTCGGCGAGGATGGTGGTCACCGCGAGCGGGTGGGTGATGTACGGGTCGCCGCTCTTGCGCTTCTGACCGCGGTGCCACCGCTCGGCCACCTGGTAGGCCTGCTCGATCTGGCGCAGCGTCGCCGTCTCGATCTTCGGGTCGTTGCTGCGGACTATGCGGAGCAGGGGTTCCAGTACCGGGTTGTACGGGTTCGAGCGCTGCACGCCCAGGCGTGCCAGCCGGGCGCGCACCCGGTTGGACGACCCGGCCGGCTTGGCCGGGGCGGGCTTGACCGGCGGGGCCGGCGGCGGCGTGGCCGCGGCCGCCGCGGCCGGGTCGGCCTGCGGGTCGGGCTGCGCGGCGGAGAGTGGCTGGACCTCGTCTGGCAAGAGCGCTCCTCACGGGGGTCCCCCCGGACGGAGTCTGGGGGAGGATCCGGGGCCCCGGTCAGGTCCGGATAAACCATGGTAGCGAGGGTTCCGCCGGCCCGTTCTCCGCGGTCGTCCCGCGAGACGCGGCCCCGAGGCGTTTTCCAGCCGGACGGCCGGGCGACCGGACGGCCGGGCGGAGGTCCGGGGTCCGCCGCCGGGCCGCACGCGAAAGCGGCGGGTCTCCGGGAGGACCGGACACCCGCCGCTCGGCGTACGAAGGGACTCAGACCAGGATCAGCGCGTCCAGCGGCGCCCCGTCGAGCGCGGGTACGAGCTTGGCGCGCCCCGGCAGGAACGACAGCTCCATCAGGACGGCCACTCCGGCGACCTCGGCCCCGGCCCGCCGGATCAGGTCCAGCGAGGCCTCGGCGGTGCCGCCGGTGGCCAGGACGTCGTCGATGACCATGACCTTGTCACCCGCCGACAGGTCCTCCGCGTGGACCTCGATCTCCGCGGTGCCGTACTCCAGCTCGTAGGACTGCGCGAGCGTGGCGCCCGGCAGCTTGCCGGCCTTGCGCACGGGGATGAACCCGATGCCCGCCCGGACGGCGACCGGAGCGGCGAGGATGAAGCCCCGCGCCTCCAGCCCGACGATCTTCGTCGCGCCGTACCGGCCGGCCAGCTCCACCAGCGCGTCCGTCAGCGCCGCGAAGGCGTGCGGGTCGGCGAGCAGCGGGGTGATGTCCTTGAACACCACGCCCGGCTTCGGGTAGTCCTGGACGTCCTTGATCCGGCTGAGCAGCAGCTCGCGGACCTCGGGGGAACAGGCGGCGGCGGTCACCGGCGACGCCTCCCCTGGCCACCCTGGGAGACGACCTGCGGGGCGTCCTCCGAACCGTGCGCCTCGTCGCCCTCGGGGCTCTCGCCCTTCGCCACGGCGGCCGCCCGCTTGGCGAGCACCCGCTTCTTCAGCGCCTTCATCGCCGGCTCGCGCTCCTTCAGGTCCACGACCAGCGGGGTCGCGATGAAGATCGAGGAGTACGCGCCGGCCGCGAGGCCGACGAACAGCGACAGGGAGATGTCGTTGAGCATGCCGGCGCCCAGGAAGCCGCCGCCGATGAACAGCAGGGCGCCGACCGGGAGCAGCGCCACGACGGTGGTGTTGATCGAGCGGACCAGCGTGCCGTTGATGCTGCGGTTGGCGATCTCGCTGAAGGTGTAGCGGGTCTGCTTCGTGATGTCCTTCGAGCCCTCCTTGAGACCGTCGAAGACGACGACGGTGTCGTAGAGGGAGTAACCCAGGATCGTGAGCAGACCGATCACGGTGCCCGGGGTGACCTCGAAGCCGACCAGCGCGTAGACGCCGACGGTGATGGTGAGGTCGTGGATCAGTGCGATCAGCGCCGCGACCGCCATCCGCCACTCGAAGGCGATGGCGAGGTAGATCACCACGAGGACCATGAAGATCGCCAGGCCCGTCCAGGCCTTGTTGGCGATCTGCTCGCCCCAGCTCGGGCCGACCAGGTCGGCGTTGATCTGGTTCTCGGTCACCTTGAGGTCGGTGGCGAGCTGCTTCTTCACGGAGGCGGCGGAATCCGTGTCCAGACCGGAGATCTGGATGCGCAGACCGCCGGTGCCGAGCTGCTGGACGGTCGCGTCGTGGCCGGAGGCCTTCTCCGCGTCCGCCGTCGCCCTGGCGACCGAGACGGCCGTCTTCGGGGTGGTGAAGACGGCACCGCCCTTGAACTCGATGCCCATGTTGAGGCCCTGAACGGCCAGGGCCACGATCGCCGTGATGGTGATCAGGATGGAAACGCCGTACCAGACGAAGCGCTTGCCGACGAAGTCGTAGCCGACCTCACCGCGGTACAGCTTGGCGCCGAGATCTCCCAGCTTCGACATCTCTCACGCCTCCTTTGCGTCGACGGGGGCGGGGACGGGGCCCGTGCGGCGGGACCGGCGCAGCGGCGGCTTGGCGCCCAGGCGCTTGGGGTCCAGCCCGGACCACGGGTGACCGCTGGAGAAGAACTTCGTGCGCGCGACCAGCGTCATGATCGGCTTGGTGAAGAGGAACACCACGACCACGTCGAGCAGGGTGGTCAGACCCAGCGTGAAGGCGAAGCCCTGGACCTTGCCGACGGTGACGATGAAGAGCACCGCGGCGGCGAGGAAGGACACGAAGTCGGAGACCAGGATGGTGCGCCGGGCACGGGGCCAGGCGCGCTCGACGGCCGGACGCAGGGTGCGGCCCTCGCGGATCTCGTCCCGGATGCGTTCGAAGTAGACGATGAACGAGTCCGCCGTGATGCCGATGGCCACGATCGCGCCGCAGACGGCCGGCAGGTTCAGGGCGAAGCCGATGCCCTTGCCCAGCAGCGCCATGATCGTGTAGGTGAGGACGGCGGAGACCATGAGGCTGACGACGGCGATGAAGGCCAGGCCGCGGTAGTAGACCAGCAGGTAGATCACCACGAGGGCGAGGCCGATGGCACCGGCGATCAGGCCGGCCTTCAGCTGCTCCCCGCCGAGGGCGGCGGTGACCGTGGTGACGCTGTCCTCCTGGAAGGACAGCGGCAGGGCGCCGTACGACAGCATGTTGCCGAGGTCCTGCGCGGACTGCTGGGTGAAGCCACCCGAGATCTCGGCGTTGCCGCCGGTCAGGGCCTGGCTGACGGACGGGTCGGAGATGACCTCGCCGTCGAGCACGATCGCGAACTGGTTCTGCGGGGCCTGCTTGGTGGCCAGCTCACCGGTGATCTTGGCGAACTTGTCGGCGCCCTTGTCGGTGAACTGCATCGTGACGATCCACTGGCCACGCTGCTGGTCGATGACGCCCTTGGCGTCCTTCACGTCCTGGCCGTTGACCTGGGCCGGACCGAGGACCCACTTGCCCCAGAGGTTGCCGCGCTTGCCACAGGCGAGCATCGGGTCCTCGGGCTTGGCGCCCTTGCCGGCGGCGGCGCGCTGGTCCTCCTTGGTGCAGTCCAGCGCGGCGAACTTCGCCTGCAGGTCGGCGACGGCGGGGTCCACGGGCGGGGCGCTCGGGGCAGGGGTCGCGGGCGGGGTCGTGGCCTTGTCGTCTGCCTTCTTCGACTCGCCCGCCGAGGGCGAGGGAGAGGGGGTGCCCGGGGCCTTGAGGCCCTCGCTGAGCACACGGCCCTGGGAAGTGGCGCTGGACGACGGGGTGGCCGGGGCGGAGGGCTTGCCGCTGCCTTCGGCCTTCGGGGCGCCGGATCCGCTCGCGGAGGGGGTCGGGGACCCGCTCGGCTTGGTCTCCGGGGCGACGGGGGCGCCGTCGGCGAAAGCGAGCACGGGGCGGAAGTAGAGCTGGGCGGTGGTACCGACCTGCTCGCGCGCCTGCTGCTCGTTGGTCCCCTTGGGGATGTTCACGATGATGTGGTCGCGGCCCTGCGTCTGGACCTCGGCCTCCGAGACGCCGAGACCGTTGACGCGGCGCTCGATGATGCCGACCGCCGTGTTCATGTTGGTCTCGTTGACCGCGTCCGGCTTGCCGGGCTCGCTCTTGGCCTTGAGCGTGATGCTCGTACCGCCCGCGAGGTCGATGCCCAGGCGGGGGGTCGTCTGCTTCGTGAGGAACATCCCCGCGGTGAGCGCCACCATCGCGATCAGGATGATGGCCAGGGCGCGCCCCGGCCTCCCCTGAGCCCCCGTGGGCCGCCGGCCCTTCTTCGGTGCTGCCACCTTGTCGTTTCTCCCTGTCCAACCGTCCCGCGCCGGGTCAGCGCGCGGACGGCCACGAAATGTGTGGTGGGGACCCCTGCCCCCCGCAGAAGTTCACTGCGGGTACCGCGGCGCCGCCGGTCGGGCGCCACCGCGGTACCGGCCGGACGCTACTTGGTGCCGGCCTCGCCGTCGGACTTGCCGTCCTTCGGCTCGTCGCCCTTGGACTCGTCGCCCTTGCCCAGGTCGAGCTTGGGGGCCTCGTCCGCGTCGCCGTCCTTCGACAGGTCCGTCTTCGGGGCGTCGGCCTCGGTCAGCGAGGAGGCGTCGTCCGGGACGACCGGCGTGTCGAGGCTCAGGTCCTCGGTGGTGCCGTGGACGATGCGGTTGTACTCCTCGTCCTCCAGCACGGCGCCGATGGCGTTCTTCGCGTAGATGGCGTGGACGCCGGGGGCCACCTCAAGAGTGACCGTGTCCTCACCGATCTCCTTCACCGTGGCGTACATGCCGCCGATGGTGCGGACGCCGGTGCCGGGCGACATGTCGTTGCGCATCTGCGCGGCCGCCTGCTGCTTCTTCTTGGCGGAGCGGGTCATCAGGAACATCGCCCCGATGAGCACGATGAACGGGAGGAGTGTCACGAGATTCACGGGACGGAGATCCTTCGCACGACCGCACGGGAGACGGCCATTTTCTACGGGGGTGGGCACGCCGACCCGAAGGGTCGGCATCGGCGGAGTCTAGGCGAGTCCGCACCGATGGAACAACGCCCAGCATGGCACCGCAGTTCCTGACCGGGGAAACGCCCGCGCCGTCAGGCCCCGAACAAGCCCTGTTGTCCCCTTGGTCCGCCGCCGGCCTGCTGCGGGGGGACAAGCCCCAGGTGAGCCCATGCGGCGGGGGTGGCGACCCGCCCGCGCGGGGTGCGCGCCAGCAGTCCCTCACGGACCAGGAAGGGTTCGGCCACTTCCTCGACGGTCTCGCGCTCCTCGCCGACCGCGACCGCGAGCGTGGACAGGCCTACGGGGCCACCGCCGAACAGCTTGAGCAGGGCCTCCAGCACCGCGCGGTCCAGCCGGTCGAGCCCGCGGGCGTCCACCTCGTAGACCTGGAGGGCGGTTCCGGCCACCTCGCGGGTGATCACCCCGTCGGCCCGCACCTGGGCGTAGTCGCGGACGCGGCGCAGGAGGCGGTTGGCGATGCGGGGCGTGCCGCGGGAGCGGCCGGCGATCTCGGCGGCGCCGGCGGTGTCGATCTCCACGTCGAGGAGGCGGGCGGAGCGGTGGACGACCCGCTCCAGCTCCTCGGGGGCGTAGAACTCCATGTGGCCGGTGAAGCCGAAGCGGTCCCGCAGCGGCGGGGGCAGGAGGCCGGCCCGGGTGGTCGCCCCGACGAGGGTGAACGGCGGCAGCTCCAGCGGGATGGCGGTCGCTCCCGGGCCCTTGCCGACGATCACGTCGACGCGGAAGTCCTCCATCGCCATGTACAGCATCTCCTCGGCGGGCCGGGACATGCGGTGGATCTCGTCGAGGAAGAGGACCTCGCCCTCCTGGAGGGAGGAGAGGATGGCGGCGAGGTCGCCCGCGTGCTGGATGGCCGGGCCGGAGGTGATCCGGATCGGCGCCCCCATCTCGGCGGCGATGATCATGGAGAGGGTGGTCTTGCCGAGGCCGGGCGCGCCGGAGAGCAGGACGTGGTCGGCGGTGGCGCCGCGCTGCTTCGCCGCCTTGAGGACGAGGTCGAGCTGCTGGCGGACCTTCTCCTGGCCGACGAACTCACCGAGGTCCTTGGGGCGCAGGGCCGCCTCGACGGCGGTGTCCTCGCCGTCGGCGCCCGCGGCGACGATGCGGGCCTCGTCCTCGGTGGTGGTGTCGTCGTCGTCCCAGTTCACGGTGTCAGTCTGCCTTCTCGGTTCGTACGGTGGTCTCTGCTGTGCCGTTCCCCGGGCTCCGCCCCGGACCCCGTGGGGTGCGGTCCGGGCGGGGAGCGGCGGGGGCGGGCTCCGCGCGGCGGCACCCGGCTCAGCGGGCCCGGTTCAGGCTCTGGAGGGCGGCCCTCAGCAGCTGCGGGACCGGGGCGGAGCCGCCGGCCGCGATCGCGGCCTCGGCCTGCGGCGTCACCGCCGAGACGGCCTCGTCCGCCTCCCGCGGGGCGTAGCCCAGCCCGATCAGTGCCGCGGAGAGCTGCTCGGTCCACGGGGCGGGTCCTGACGCCGCCGCGCGCTGCGCACCGACCAGGCCGCTCGACCCCAGCGGAGCGCCCAGCTTGTCCTTGAGCTCCAGGAGGAGCTTCTGGGCGCCCTTCTTGCCGATTCCGGGCACCGCCGTGAGGGCCTTCTCGTCGGCCGTGGAGACGGCCAGGCGCAGCGCGTCGGGGCTGTGTACGCCGAGCATGGCCTGGGCCAGCCGGGGCCCGACGCCGCTGGCGGTCTGGAGGAGCTCGAAGACCTGGCGTTCGTCGTCGTCGGCGAAGCCGTAGAGGGTCAGCGAGTCCTCGCGCACGACCAGGGAGGTCGCCAGCCGGGCCGGATCGCCGATCCGCAGGCCCGCGATCGTGTTCGGCGTGCACTGCACGGCCATGCCGACCCCGCCGACCTCGATCACGGCGAGGGTGGGGGCGAGTGCGGCGACCTGGCCGCTGACGAAGGCGATCATCGGGTACGGCCTTTCGAGGCGGCGTGCAGGGCGGCCGCCCGCTGGAGTCGGTTCTGGGCGGGGGCCCGCCAGATGTGGCAGATGGCGAGGGCGAGGGCATCGGCGGCGTCGGCCGGTTTCGGCGGGGCGGCCAGCCGCAGCAGCCGGGTCACCATGGCTCCGACCTGCGCCTTGTCGGCCCGGCCGGTGCCGGTGACGGCGGCCTTGACCTCGCTGGGGGTGTGCAGGGCGACCGGTATCCCGCGGCGCGCCGCGCAGAGCATGGCGACGGCGCTGGCCTGGGCGGTGCCCATGACGGTGCTGACGTTGTGCTGGCTGAAGACCCGCTCCACGGCCACCACCTCGGGGCGGTACGTGTCGAGCCATTCCTCGATGCCCCGCTCGACGGCGACGAGCCGGTCCCCCAGTTCGGCGTCCGCGGGCGTGCGCACGACACCGACGCCGATCATGGTCAGTGGCCGCCCGGCGACCCCCTCGACCACCCCGACGCCACACCGCGTCAGGCCGGGGTCCACCCCGAGTACGCGCATGCCCGTCCCCCGCTCGTCGATCGCCTGTGCGTGCCCGTGCAGGCTATCGGCCGCCACTGACAAAGCGACGGGCCGACGGGGTGTGTCCCGTCGGCCCGTCGCTGTGGGCGCGGGTCAGGCGTCGACCTTCTCCATGACCTCGTCCGAGACGTCGAAGTTGGCGAAGACGTTCTGCACGTCGTCGCTGTCCTCCAGCGCGTCGATCAGCTTGAAGATCTTGCGAGCGCCCTCTTCGTCCAGCTCGACCTGCATGGTCGGCAGGAAGTTGGAGTCGGCCGAGTCGTAGTCGATGCCCGCCTGCTGGAGCGCGGTACGGACCGCGACCATGTCGGTGGCCTCGCTGATGATCTCGAAGCTCTCGCCGAGGTCGTTGACCTCTTCGGCGCCGGCGTCGAGCACCGTCTCCAGCACGTCGTCCTCGGAGAGCTCGCCCTTGGGCAGCAGGACGACGCCCTTGCGGTTGAACAGGTACGAGACCGAGCCCGGGTCGGCCATCGAGCCGCCGTTGCGGGTCATGGCGACGCGCACGTCGGAGGCGGCACGGTTGCGGTTGTCGGTGAGGCACTCGATGAGCACCGCGACACCGTTCGGACCGTAGCCCTCGTACATGATCGTCTCGTAGTCGGCGCCGCCGGCCTCGAGGCCGCCGCCGCGCTTGACCGCGGAGTCGATGTTCTTGTTCGGGACCGAGCTCTTCTTGGCCTTCTGGATGGCGTCGAAGAGCGTCGGGTTGCCATCGACGTCGGCACCGCCCATACGGGCCGCGACCTCGATGTTCTTGATCAGCTTCGCGAAGAGCTTGCCGCGCTTGGCGTCAACCACGGCCTTCTTGTGCTTCGTCGTAGCCCATTTAGAGTGGCCGGACATCTGCCTGTCTCCTTCGCGTCACCAACAATGTTCGCCTCAGATCCTACCGGGACGCCGTCAGAGCCCCGCGCGCACCATGTCGACGAAGTACGCGTGGACGCGGTCGTCCCCGGTCAGTTCGGGGTGGAACGAGGTCGCCAGCACATTGCCCTGGCGCACGGCGACCGTGTGGCCCTCGTACGTGGCGAGCACCTCGGCGGTGGCGCCGACGGACTCGACCCACGGGGCGCGGATGAAGACGCCCTCGACGGGGCCGCCCGCTATGCCCGCGAAGTCGATCTTCGCTTCGAAGGACTCGTTCTGGCGGCCGAAGGCGTTGCGGCGCACGATCATGTCGATCCCGCCGAGCGTCTCCTGGTCGTCACGGCCGTCGAGCAGCTTGTCGGCGAGCATGATCATGCCGGCGCAGGTGCCGTAGACGGGCATGCCCGCCCGGACGCGCTCGCGCAGCGGCTCCAGCATGCCGAACAGCACGGCGAGCTTCGACATGGTCGTCGACTCGCCGCCGGGGATCACCAGGGCGTCGACCTCGGCGAGCTCCTCGGGGCGCCGGACCGGCCTGGCCACGGCGTCCGCCGCGGCCAGGGCGATCAGGTGCTCCCGTACGTCGCCCTGGAGGGCCAGGACACCGATCACGGGGGTGGTCATGTCCGACTACCAGCCGCGGTTGGCGTAGCGCTCGGCCTCGGGGAGGGTGTCGCAGTTGATGCCGACCATGGCCTCGCCCAGGTTGCGGGAGGCGTCCGCGATGACCTTCGGGTCGTCGTAGAAGGTGGTGGCCTTCACGATGGCGGCGGCGCGCTTGGCCGGGTCGCCCGACTTGAAGATGCCGGAGCCGACGAAGACGCCCTCGGCACCGAGCTGGCGCATCAGCGCGGCGTCGGCCGGGGTGGCGACGCCACCGGCGGAGAACAGCACGACCGGGAGCTTGCCGAGCTCGGCGACCTCCTTGACGAGCTCGTACGGCGCGCGCAGCTCCTTGGCGGCGGCGAACAGCTCGTTGTTGTCGTAGCCGCGCAGGCGGGCGATCTCGTTCTTGATCTGACGCAGGTGACGGACGGCCTCGACGACGTTGCCGGTGCCGGCCTCGCCCTTCGAGCGGATCATGGCCGCGCCCTCGGCGATGCGGCGCAGGGCCTCGCCCAGGTTGGTGGCACCGCAGACGAAGGGGGTGGTGAACGCCCACTTGTCGGAGTGGTTGACCTCGTCGGCCGGGGTCAGGACCTCGGACTCGTCGATGTAGTCGACGCCGAGGGACTGCAGGACCTGGGCCTCGACGAAGTGGCCGATGCGGGACTTGGCCATGACCGGGATGGAGACGGCCCCGATGATCTCTTCGATCATGTTCGGGTCCGACATACGGGCCACGCCGCCGTCCTTGCGGATGTCGGCGGGGACCCGCTCCAGGGCCATGACGGCCACGGCGCCGGCGTCCTCGGCGATCTTCGCCTGCTCGGCGTTGACCACGTCCATGATCACGCCGCCCTTGAGCTGCTCGGCCATGCCGCGCTTGACGCGGGAGGTGCCGATGGCCGACTCAGCGGACTGGGAAGAGGTGGGAAGCGTGCTCACGGGTTGACCTCACTCGAAAGGAAGACGGGTACTACTGGGCTGAGAAAACCCCACCGACCAGTCCACTGCAAGGGCCAATGTGGAGCCGGTGGCCCCTCGACTTGTCCCCCGCGGCACTGGCCGGACCCGCCCGCGCCTATGCGGGACGGTCCGCCAGGTCCACCGGAGGCTCATCGTCCATTTCGAAGGCGAGCGGGAACGGGGCGTGTCCCGCCAGTCTGAACCACCGCACCTTGCGGTGGCGGCGCAGCGCGCGGGCGGCCCGTACGGCGTCGTTGAGGAACCGCCGCGCCATCGGGACCCGGCGCACGGCCGCGGCCAGTTCCTCGGCCGCCGCCTCTCCCCCGGGAGCCGCCTTGAGCACCTCCACCTGGTCGGCGTCCGCGAACACCGCGCGCAACGCCTGGCTGAGCTCGCTCTCGGCGACCTCCCGCTGCTCCTCCTCGGCCTGCCGGGCCCCGTGGGCGGCCTCGTACAGCACGAGCGAGGAGGCGGGGTCCAGCGCGCCGGAGGTGGCCACCTCCAACACCACCGAGGCGCGCCGCACGAGCTGCGCGTCGAGGGCGGCCCGGGCGGCGTCCATCCGCGTGTGCAGCCGGTCCAGCCGCCCAGCGGTCCAACTGAGGTAGACCCCGACGACACCGAGCGCCACCGCGATCCAGACAAGGTTTTCGATCACGGGCCGCGACACTACCGGCTACGGGAGGCCGCTCGCTCAGCCGTCCCGCGAGAAGCCGAGGCGGGTGCGGAGGGGGACGCGTTCGTCGGCGGCCACCGCGGCCGCGCCGTCGGTCACCGTCTCGTAGACGGCCAGGATGTCCGCGCCGACCGTCGACCAGTCGAACCGCCGTACGTGGGCCGAGCCGCGGGCGCTGAGCTCCGCGCGCCGGTCCGGGTCGCGCAGCAGGGCGACGGCGGCCGTCGCCAGCGAGCCGGCGTCCTCGTTGACGAAGAGCTCCCCCGCCGCGCCCCGGTCCAGGACCTGGGCGAAGGCGTCGAGGTCCGAGGCCAGGACGGCCGCTCCGGCGGAGAGGGCCTCGACCAGGATGATCCCGAAGCTCTCGCCGCCGGTGTTGGGGGCGACGTAGACGTCCACGCTGCGCAGCAGGCGCGCCTTGTCCTCGTCGGAGACCATGCCGAGGAACTCCACCCGGGAGCGCAGTTCCGCGGGGAGGGAGGCCACCGCCTCCTCCTCGTCGCCCCGGCCCGCGACGAGCAGCCGTACGTCCGGGCACTGCTCGACGATGGCCGGGAAGGCGGCCATCAGCACCGGCAGGCCCTTGCGGGGTTCGTCGATGCGGCCGATGAAGCCCAGGGTCCGGCCGGACCAGTCGGGATTCGGGTCGGCCTTGGCGAAGAAGTCCACGTCGACGCCGTTGGGGATGACCACGGCGTCGCCGCCGAGGTGTTCCACCAGCGTGCGCCGGGCGTACTCGCTCACCGCGATCCGGGCGCTGATCTTCTCCAGCGCCGGCTGGAGGATCGGGTACGCGGCGATCATGGCCCGCGAGCGGGGGTTGGAGGTGTGGAAGGTCGCCACGATCGGGCCCTGGGCCGCCCAGCAGGACAGCAGTCCGAGGGAGGGCGAGGCGGGCTCGTGGATGTGGATCACGTCGAAGACGCCGTCGTGCAGCCAGCGGCGTACCCGGGCGGCCGACAGGAAGCCGAAGTTCAGCCGGGCGACCGACCCGTTGTAGGGCACCGGCACCGCCCGGCCCGCCGAGACCACGTAGGGGGGCAGCGGGGTCTCGTCGTCGGCCGGCGCCAGGACCGACACCTCGTGGCCGAGGCGGATCAGGTGCTCCGCCAGGTCACGGATGTGGAACTGGACGCCGCCCGGCACGTCCCACGAGTACGGGCACACGATGCCGATCTTCACTACGGGCGCTCCTCCAGGTCGTCGAGCCACAGGCGCTGCAGCATGTGCCAGTCCTCCGGGTGGGCGGCGATGCCCCAGGCGAAGGCGTCCGCGAGCGCCTGGGTCATGGCCGCGGTCTTCTCGGTGCGCGTCCCCGTGCCGGGCACCTCCACCTCGGGGTGGATCCGGCCGTGCATCACCGGGGTGTCGCCGTAGTGCAGGGTCGCCGGGAGCAGTACGGCGCCGGTCTGCTGGGCCAGCAGGGCCGGGCCCGCCGGCATCCGCGTCCTGGCGCCGAAGAAGTCCACCTCGACCCCCGAGGCCGACAGGTCCCGGTCCGCGACCAGGCAGACCAAGCCGCCGGAGCGCAGCCGCCGGGCCAGGGTGCCGAAGGCGGCGCCGCCGCTGTGCGGCAGCACCTCCATGCCCAGGCTCTCGCGGTAGGCCACGAAGCGGTCGTAGAGCGACTCGGGCTTGAGCCGCTCGGCGACCGTGGTGAACGGGACCCCGATGTGGCCGATGGCCCAGGCCCCCGCGAGGTCCCAGTTGGCCAGGTGCGGCAGGGCCACGATCACCCCGCGCCCGGTGGCGAGGGCCTCGCGCAGGAGGTTCTCGTCCTGGAAGCGGACCTCCGTGCTGAACCGCCGCGGGTCCATCGTCGGCAGCCGGAAGGATTCCATCCAGTAGCGCATGTACGAGCGCATGCCGGCGTGCGAGAGCTCGCGCAGCCGCTCGGGGGTCGCGTCCGGCACCACCCGTGCCAGGTTCGACTCCAGCCGCAGCACGCTCTTGCCGCGCCGCTTCCAGACCACGTCGGCGATCTTGCGGCCGAGGGCCACGGCGGCCGGTTCGGGGAGCTTCTTGACGCCCGCCCAGCCGAGCCCGTACAGGCCGTCGACCAGCTTGTCCTGTGCCTTGCCCATCAGGCGGTACCGCCCTCGGACCCGGCCGCGGCCGCGGCGTCGGCCTCGGCGGCCTCGCGACGTACGGTGACCACCCGCTGGATCAGGGTGACGAGCGAGCCCGCCGCCACGACCCACAGGGCGATCGGCAGCAGCACGCCGATCCAGGAAGGGACACCGAAGGTCTGGAGCCCGGACAGCCCGGCCGCGACCAGGGAGATCACCAGTCGCTCGGCGCGTTCGATGAGCCCGTTGACGGCGACCGGCAGCCCGATCGACTCGCCGCGGGCCTTGGTGTACGAGACCACCTGGCCGCTGGCCAGGCAGAAGATCGCCACGGCGCACAGCGCGTTGTCGTTCCCGTCGCCCGCGTACCAGAGCGCGAGACCGCCGAAGATCGCCGCGTCGGCCACCCGGTCGAGGGTGGAGTCGAGGAAGGCGCCCCACCTGCTGGAGACCCCGGCCTGGCGGGCCATGTTCCCGTCCACCAGGTCGGAGAACACGAAGAGGGTGATGGTGATCGTGCCCCAGAAGAACTCGCCCCGGGGGAAGAAGACCAGCGCTCCGGCCACCACTCCGGCGGTGCCGATGAGGGTGACCGCGTCCGGGCTCACCCCCCGACGGAGGAGAAACGCGGCGAACGGCGTGAGAACACGCGTGAAGAATGCACGCGCGTACTTGTTCAGCATGGCCTTCCCGGAGGGTCGCTGGGCCGCACGGCCACCACGGCCACCGGCTGGCCCATCGTAGCCAGCGCCCCGGGCCCGTCACGCCGCGCACCCACCGGTTCGCGCCGCGCAATCCGGCCGCCGTGCCACCGTCACGCTCCGGACAGTCGCCGGTACGACGTATGGACGCAGTGTGACACCGGTGCAAAGCTCGAAGGACCCCGATCACCCTCCTCACCGCGACACCAGGAGGCACGAGCAGCATGGGAGCCACATCACACCAAGCCGGAGCCGCCGGCAGGGCACTGACGGCCGACCGCCCCTCTTCCGTACGGAACGTCGTGCTGGTCGGCCACAGCGGTGCCGGCAAGACCACCCTCGTCGAGGCCCTGGCCCTGACGGCGGGGGCCGTGAACCGGGCCGGACGGGTCGAGGACGGGGGCACGGTCTCGGACTACGACGAGATCGAGCACCGCCGCCAGCGCTCCGTCCAGCTCTCCCTGGTCCCCGTCGAATGGGCCGGCATCAAGATCAACGTCCTGGACACCCCCGGATACGCCGATTTCGTCGGGGAACTGCGGGCCGGTCTGCGCGCCGCGGACGCGGCCCTCTTCATCGTCTCGGCCGCCGACGGGATCGACGGGGCCACCCGCATGGTCTGGGAGGAATGCCAGGCGGTCGGCATGCCCCGGGCCATCGTCGTCACCCATGTGGAGGCAGCCCGCTCCGATTACTCCGAGACGGCCGCCGCCTGCGGTGAGGCCTTCGGAGCGGAGGACCCCGACGCCGTCGTCCCGCTCTACCTGCCGCTGTACGGAGCCCGCGGACCCGACGGCCACGCCCCGGTCACCGGCCTGATCGGCCTGCTCTCCCGGCGCGTGTACGACTACTCCTCCGGCGCACGCGCCGAGCGCGACCCGGACCCCGCCGAGCTCGCCCTGATCGACGGCGCCCGCTCCCGGCTGATCGAGGGGATCATCGCCGAGAGCGAGGACGAGAGCCTCATGGACCGCTACCTCGGCGGTGAGGACATCGACGTCAAGACCCTGATCGACGACCTGGAGCGGGCCGTCGCCCGGGGCACCTTCCACCCCGTCCTGATGGCCGCCCCGGCCGCCGACGGCGCCCGTCAGGGCCTGGGCACCGTCGAACTCCTCGAACTGATCACCGGCGGCTTCCCCACCCCCGAGGAACGCGCCCCCGTCACCGTCACCGCCCCCGACGGCTCCCCGCGCCCCGCCGTCACCTGCGATCCGGCCGGACCGCTCCTCGCCGAGGTCGTCAAGACCTCCTCCGACCCGTACGTGGGCCGTGTCTCCCTGGTCCGCGTCTTCTCCGGCACCCTGCGCCCCGAGGAGACGGTGCACGTCAGCGGCCACGGGCTGGCCGACCGCGGGCACGAGGACCACGACGTCGACGAACGCGTCGGCGCCCTCACCTCCCCCTTCGGCAAACAGCAGCGCACGCTCGGCACCTGCATCGCGGGCGACCTCGCCTGCGTGGCCAAACTCACCCGCGCCGAGACCGGCGACACCCTCTCCTCCAAGGACGCCCCCCTCCTGATGGAACCCTGGGCGATGCCGGACCCACTGCTCCCCCTCGCGATCGAGGCCCACAGCAAGGCCGACGACGACAAGCTCTCCCAGGGCCTGGCCCGGCTCGTCGCCGAGGACCCCACGATGCGGCTGGAGCAGAACCCGCACACCCACCAGCTGGTCCTGTGGTCACTGGGCGAGGCCCACCAGGACGTCGCCCTGGAGCGGCTGCGGACCCGCTACGGGGTCCAGGTCGATCCCGTCCCGCACAAGGTCAGCCTGCGCGAGACCTTCGGCGCGAAGGCCACCGGCCGCGGCCGGCACGTCAAGCAGTCCGGCGGCCACGGCCAGTTCGCCATCTGCGAGATCGAGGTCGAGCCCCTCCCGCCGGGCAGCGGCATCGAGTTCGTCGACAAGGTGGTGGGCGGCGCGGTGCCCCGCCAGTTCATCCCGTCCGTGGAGAAGGGCGTACGGGCCCAGGCCGCCCGCGGCATCGCGGCCGGCTATCCGCTGGTCGACGTACGGATCATCCTGCGCGACGGCAAGGCGCACTCGGTGGACTCCTCCGACGCCGCCTTCCAGACCGCCGGCGCCCTCGCCCTGCGGGAGGCCGCCGCCGACACCCCCATCCACCTCCTGGAACCCGTCGCGGAACTCGACGTACAGGTCCCCGACGCCTACGTCGGCGCGGTCATGAGCGACCTCGCGGGCCGCCGGGGCCGCGTCGTCGGCACCGAACAGGCCGGGGCCGGCCGCACCCGGGTGCGCGCCGAGATCCCGGAGATCGAGATCGGCCGGTACGCCGTGGAGCTGCGCTCCGTGACGCACGGCACGGGCCGGTTCAGCCGCGCCTACGCCCGCCACGAGCCGATGCCGCCCCACCTCGCGGACAAGGTTCGCGAACAGGCCGAGAAGGGAAACCAATTGACATAACGTCACGCCTGCCGCCCACCCGACCCGCTTGCGGTGGGCGGCATTTCCCTGTCCCATGACCAAGGGGCGGTGTCCGCCGATAGGCTTTTCGGCGCGGCGGACGGAACGACAGGGCACAACGGGCACAACGGCTACGACGACTACGACGACTACGACGGCACGACAAAGAGCACAGTGGCACGGCGATGGGGGCAGCGGTGGCGGACGACGGTTTCGACTTCAGGCCCGGGGCACAGATTCCGCTCCAGGGGGGCGGCGGCCAGACCGCCGCGACCAACGCGCTCGCCTCCGCCGCGTACCGCGACGGCGGCAAGGACACCGCGCTGTCCTCGATACTCGGGGCCAACAGCGAGAACCACCCGGCTTCGGTGAAGCCCCCGAAGATCTCCCTGTTCGAGCCCAACCTCGGCGAGGCCTTCTGCCGGGCCGTGGAGGCCCGCACCCTCTCCCCCGGCCGCAAGCCGCTCATCCAGTCCTTCGGCGCCGACCCGCAGACCGTCGTCGAGCACTGCCTGGCGGCCTCCCGCATCCGCAAGGAACGCGACCGCAAGCTGCGCCTGATCATGCTGGTCTGCGGTGTGGTGTTCCTGCCCGGGCTGCTGCTGTGGCTCGGCCTGTTCCAGCTGCGCAAGACCCTCGCCAAGGGCGAGGGCAAAAAAAGCACGTGGATCGGGACCGCCCTGCTGGTCGGCGTCGTCCTCGTGGCCGCGGTGCTGCTCTACCGGGTGGTCTACCGGGCGCCGGGCAGCGGAGTGCTGGAGCTGTACCTGTTCGGCTCGCTGGCCGCCCCCGCGCTGGGCTGGTTCCTGGCCCGCCGGATCTGCGAGAACACCGCCGCCGACCTGCGCTCGCGCTGGGACGGCCTGCTCGGGGGCGGCGGGGTCGCCGCCAAGATCCCGGACGCGGTCCCCGGCAACCCCGACGAGAAGGCCCGCGAGGACCTGCGCCACCAGCTGGCGAAGCTGACCGCCGAGGACCGCAGCAACTCCGTCTTCTACGCCGGCCCCAAGGGCATCCTCGGCATGGGCACCCGCTGGGGCAGCTGGCAGATGGCCGAGGAGCTGGTCCCGAGGACCGAGGGCGCGGAGATCCACCCGTTCCGCAGCTGGGACGTCATACGCGCGATGGACGCCCAGCTGCGCAAGCTGGAGCGGGGCCCGCTGCACACCGGCGGCTTCCCGGCCGCCTCCATCCAGCACTGGATCGTCACACCCGTCGGCGAGGGCGCCGCGGAGGTCGCCCGGCCGAGCGGCGAGGACGTGGACACCTTCCTCGTCAAGCCGCACGAGATCACCCGGATCTGC
The DNA here is from genome assembly GCF_055581065.1 of Streptomyces sp. NPDC031479. Classification (NCBI taxonomy): domain Bacteria; kingdom Bacillati; phylum Actinomycetota; class Actinomycetes; order Kitasatosporales; family Streptomycetaceae; genus Streptomyces; species Streptomyces sp. NPDC031479. The sequence continues at coordinate 304,344 of NZ_JBVIKC010000002.1, read as the reverse complement.
AACGAGCAGCAGTTCAGCGCGGGCAACCGGCACTACCTCGGCATCCAGTACCCGCTCTGGGACGGCCAGCTCGTGATCACCATGCTGGTCACCGTGACCGTGCTCTACAAGACCCTGCGCGTGGACGTCACCGCCCACGCCCTCGGACCGGTGCACGGCCTGTTCACCACCAAGTCCAAGGCCCCGGTCATAGAGGTCCCCAAGTCCGTGCGCTTCTGGGAGACGGTGGAGCGCCCGCTGCCGCTGGTGGACGCGAGCGAGGTCGTCCGGCTGGCCGTGCGGGCCCCGCTGACCTGGTACCCGCCGCTCCTGGAGTACTTCGGCGGCAAGCTGGTCCTGCCCGAGCCCTTCGGTCTGCGGCACGTCTGGGCCGGCACCATGTGGCGCCACCGCTTCATGGCGGACGACGCGCTGCGCACGGTGGCCCCGGTCCTGCGTTCCGTGCACGCCGCGGCGTTCAAGGTGCTGGAGGAGAACGGCGTCGACACGGACCGCTTCACGAACCGTTCCTCGATCATGAGCGGCCTGATCCAGGAGCCCGCCCCGCGCAAGGCCGACGTCTACGACGCCTAGGTACGCTGAAGGGGACGGATCCGACCCGGGGAGGAACCACCATGACCGAGCGCAAGCCGCCCGGTGTCAGCTTCGAGTCCTTCGTGGACCGGCAGATCCGGGAAGCGGCCGACCGCGGCGAGTTCGAGAAGCTGCCGGGCTGGGGCAAGCCGATGGCCTCGCTGGACGCGCCCTACGACGAGCTCTGGTGGGTCAAGGGGAAGCTGCACCGCGAGGGCTTCTCCCCGCTGCCCCCCTCGCTCGCGCTGCGCAAGGAGGCCGAGGACGCCCTGGAGAAGGTCCGGGAGGCCCGTACCGAACGCCGGGTACGGGCCGTCCTCACGGAGGTCAACGAGAAGATCCGCGCGGCCCTGCTCAGGCCGCCGCCGGGACCCCTCCTGAACCTCACCGAGTTCGACGTCGAGGCCGTCGTCGCCGACTGGCGCGCGGACCGCGAGGCCTGAGGTCCTGTCGGGCCGAGGGCCCCGCACTGAGGGGCACGCACGGAGGGGCACGCGGCGCTGGGCCGGGAGCCTGAAATCCGATGGTCCCGGGCCCGTCACGTCCGTCCCGGGTGCCGGCGCCGGGGACGATGGGCGCGCCCGGCACGATCCCAGGGGTGGGGTGCGCCCGCCACCGGCACGGTGAGGGTGCCGAGATCTCCTGAGGCCGGACACGACGGCCGTCGCGGCCCGCTCCGCTCCGCAGACACGCAGAGGAGCACCCATGGCCACGTCGGCCCAGCCCCACCCGTCCACCGCCCCGGTCCTCATGACCCTCGCCGCGTTCGCCGCCACGGCGGCGGTCCCGCGTCCGTCGGGTGAGACCGGGCGGGAGCAGGCCCTGCGCGCCAGGTCCGGCATCACCGCGCACCTGCAGGACCCCACGCTCGCCACGGGCGGCACATGGCAGTTGAAATGGCTGGCCCTCAGTCCGGACAACGCGAACCTCGCCTACATCGCCTGGAACTCCGACGGCTCGAACCAGATCGTCGTGGCCGTCCGAGGCACCGTCTCGCAGCCGATCGACACGATGGAGGACCTCGACGTCGGCACGGTGGTGCCGTTCACCGCCGGCGGGTCGGCGGACATCGCCGTCTCGGCCGGTGCCATGGCCGCGTTCACCCAGGTCGCGACGGCGCGCGGGATCACCGGCGTGCCCGCCGGGCCGGAAGGGGCCGACGGGCCGGACGCCGCCATCCCCGTGGACGCGACGCTCGCGCAGGCGCTCGCCCTCCTCCTCGCGGCCGTGCCGTCCTCGCCCCAGCCGACGGTCTACGTGACCGGCCACAGCCTGGGCGGCTGCGTCGCCACCATGCTGGGCGCGTACCTCCAGAACCGGACCTGGACGCCGAACCCGCCGGCGTTCGCCCTCGTCACCTTCGCCGCCCCGACGGCCGGCCTCCAGAGCTTCGCCGACCACGTCGACGGCCTGCGGTGGATCCTGCACGAACGCCACGTCAACGCGTACGACGTCGTCCCGCTGGCCTGGTCCGACCTGCTCGAAGCCCGGAAGTGGTACCCGCTCCCCCAGGGTCCGGCGGCGACCCACGAGGTGAAACTCCTCCTGACGGAGGCCAACACGCTCAAGAAGGACAACGTCTACGTCCAGCCGCTCGCCGACAGCCCCATCACGTGGAACCCGTCGTACGGCTGGTACGACACGTTCGCCATCAACAGGACCACCGCCGACTTCACGGCCCAGGTCGCCTTCCAGCACTCCGATTTCAGCTACCTGTACCTGCTGGGCGCGCCCCGGATCCCCGCCGGCCCGGTGGTGACCGGGCTGAGCCCCACCGCCGGGGACGGCGGCACGCAGCTCACCATCAGCGGCACGGGATTCACCCCGGACAGCGTCGTCGACTTCGGTCCCGTCCCGTGCGGCGAGTTCGTCCTCGACCTGGAAGGGATGTGGATCAGGGCGGTCGTGCCCGACGGGGTCGGCATCGTCGACGTCCGCGTCACCAACCGGTTCGGCACGTCGCCCGCCGTCCCGCCGGGGCGCTTCGCCTACGGCGGGCCCGCACCCGTCGTGGTCGGCTCGGTCACCCCGAACCACGGGCCGGTCGGCACGCCGGTCGAGATCGTGGGCTCGGGCTTCGCGACGTCCGGCACGACCGTGCGGTTCAAGGACACCGTCGCGCACTCCGCCGTGGTCGAGTCCGCGACCCTCATCAGGGCGAAGGTGCCGCTCCGGCCGCTCGACGGATCGAACGCGGACGATGCGAAGACGGTGGACGTCACCGTGACCGTGGGCGTGGCCACGTCGCCCACCGGTCCGGTCGACGAGTTCACGTACGAGGCCGCGCCGGCCGGTGAGGGCGAACCGGGCTAGGGGTGTCTGACGGATCTCCGCGGCGTCGCGACGCCCGGCACGCACTCTCGCCGCACCGACCGAAAGCCCAAGTACGTCCAGTACGCGGGCTTCCGGTCGGCACGCCGAGAGCACGCACCGGACGCCGCTCCTTCCCCACGGACATCCGTCAGACACCCCCTAGGCCGTCCACCCGCCGGGGCGGATGAACGCTTCGGAGCACCCGGCAAGGCACTGCCAGGAGGGCTGGAGCATGTGCGTCATCGGCGACCGCGGTGGTTCCAGCCCCGGCAGCAGCAAGGGCTGGAAGGGGGCCAGTACCGCAAGGACGAGGAAGGCGATCCCGATGGCGGCCGAGAAGATGGGGCCCAGCCGCCACAGCTTCTCCACGAAGATCACCAGGGCCACCGCGGCCATGGTCAGGACGTTCATGACGCCGAGCGGGATGAGGACGATCATCAGCCCCCAGCAGCAGCCGACGCAGTACGCCCCGTGATGGGCCCCGACCCGCAGGTCGCGGGCCAGGGGCCGGAAGCCGGCGTAGCGCACGAGCTGGCCCATGGGGCTGCGGCAGTGCCGCAGGCAGAGGTTCTTCAGCGGGCTGAACTGGTACAGCCCGGCGATGAGGAAGGCACCTGCCCCGATCCACCGCCCGGTGCCGGGTTGGCCGTCCACCAGGGTCCCGGTCGCGGCGAGGAGCCCGTAGGCGATCAGGCCGAAGGCCGTCCAGGCCAGGAGGTAGCCGGCCACGAACTGGGCGGTACGGGCCGCGCGGACGGCTCCGGCCGACTGGCGGCCGATGGCCCGGGCCCAGGTGATCGCCACCGGGGCCACGGACGGGAACATCATGGCGATCATCATGATCAGCCACAGCAGCAGGAACAGCGGGATGCCCATGCCCATGGTTCCCGGTGCGACCCCCGTGTCACGGGCCTGGTCGACGACCAGCACCCAGGCGAGCAGGGCGATCGAGCCCATCACGGACCAGGCGAACGCCAGCTGCCGGGCCGACAGCAGGTTCGCCGGACGCAAGGGTGGTGACAGGGCACTCCGGTCGAGCCGCACGTTTCCAGCACATCACGGCGGACGGGTGCGTGCGCGGGCGGAACCGGTCCCCTCCGGGCGGCCGCGGCGGGGGGATAATCGACGTGGAGACCTGTACGACCCGGGCGTGGGCCGGTGATGTCTTCCTGGGGCACGGCCGTCCTCCCGGGACGACGACCGGTGCGGTCACGAGGAGGCAGGGAGATGTCCGAGACGACGGCGACTGTGCCGAGGTGGCACGCGGCGGGGGACTGGTTCGACACCTGCAAGTGCAACGTGCCGTGCCCCTGCTCGTTCGCGCAGCTGCCCACCTACGGCGATTGCGACGGCATCCTCGCGTGGCACATCCGCGAGGGACGCTACGGGGACGTGCCGCTGGACGGCCTCAACGTGCTGATGCTGGGCTCCTTCGTCGGCAATGTATGGGCCGAGCACTCCGATACGTACGCGGCGGTCTTCGTCGACGAGCGCGCCGACGACGCGCAGCGCGAAGCGCTCCAGATGATCTTCGGTGGCCAGGCGGGCAGCTGGCCGGCGGAGATGGTGCGCATGATGGGCGCGGAGATGCGCGGCATGGAGTTCGCGGCCATCGAGGTGGAGGTCGCCGACGACCTGTCGAGCTGGCGGGCCGTGGTTCCCGGCCGGGTCGAGGCGAGCGCGCGGGCACTCACCGGACCCAACACTCCCGAGGGCGCTCGCGTGCAGTCGACCAACCTGCCGGGCGCCGAGACCGGACCGGGCCAGGTCGCGACCTGGGGCCGCTCGACAGCGGACCGGGCCGACGCCTATGGCTTCCGGTGGAGCAGGGAAGGCCAGTCGAGCAAGCACATCACCTTCGACTGGACCGGGCCCGACTAGGCCGTCCCTGCTTTCCCTGGGGAACGGCCCGGTCGACTAGTCGACGGGCCAGGCGTCCGCGAGCATCTGACGGGTGTCTGCCAGGAGCTGCGGCAGCACCTTGGTGTGGCCGACCACCGGCATGAAGTTCGTGTCCCCGCCCCAGCGCGGCACGATGTGCTGGTGCAGGTGGGCGGCGATGCCGGCGCCGGCGGCCGCGCCCTGGTTCATGCCGATGTTGAACCCGTGCGCACCGGACGCCTTGCGCAGCGCGACCATGGCCCGCTTGGTGAGGTCCGCGAGTTCGGTGGTCTCGGGGCCGTCGAGCTCGGTGTAGTCGGCGACGTGCCGGTACGGGACGACCATCAGGTGGCCGCCGTTGTACGGGTAGAGGTTCAGCACGGCGTAGACGTGCTCGCCGCGCGCCACGATCAGGCCGTCCTGGTCGGACATCTCCGGAATCCCGCAGAAGGGACAGCCGTCCCCGGCCTCCGGGCCGGTCGGCTTGTTCTCCCCCTGGATGTAGGCCATCCGGTGGGGCGTCCACAGACGCTGGAACGCGTCCTGCGTACCCACACCGATCTGCTGCTCCGGCTCAATCGTCATAGGACGCAGCATATGACCTCGTCCCGGCGGACGAGGAAGGCCCCCGGAAAGTGATCGCTTTCCGGGGGCCCGCCGATTGCCGTGCGGCCGTGGATCAGACCTGGACGCGGTCGGCGACGACCTTCGCCAGCTTGGCCAGGGCCTCGTCCTTCGCGATGCCGTTCTCCTGCGAACCGTCGCGGTAGCGGAAGGAGACGGTGCCCGCGGCCATGTCCTCGTCACCGACGATGATCATGAACGGGACCTTGAGCTTCTGGTGGTTGCGGATCTTCTTCTGCATGCGGTCGGAGGAGGCGTCCACCTCGACCCGCAGACCCTTCTTCTTCGCCTCGGCGGCGAACTCCTGGAGGTACTCCACGTGCCCGTCGCCGATCGGGATGCCGACGGCCTGGACCGGGGCCAGCCACGGCGGCATGGCGCCCGCGTAGTGCTCCAGCAGCACCGCGAAGAACCGCTCGATCGAGCCGAACAGCGCACGGTGGATCATGACCGGGCGCTGGCGCGATCCGTCCGGGCCGGTGTACTCCAGGTTGAAGCGCTCCGGCAGGTTGAAGTCGAGCTGCACGGTCGACATCTGCCAGGTGCGGCCGATGGCGTCACGGCACTGGACCGAGATCTTCGGACCGTAGAACGCGGCGCCGCCCGGGTCCGGGACCAGCGGGAGGCCCTGCTTCTCGGCGACCGACTGGAGGACCGCGGTGGCCTCCTCCCAGACCTCGTCGGAGCCGACGAACTTCTCCGGGTCCTTGGTCGACAGCTCCAGGTAGAAGTCGGTCAGACCGTAGTCGCGGAGCAGGTTCAGCACGAAGGTCAGCGTGCGGTCGAGCTCCTCCGCCATCTGCTCCTTGGTGCAGTAGATGTGCGCGTCGTCCTGGGTGAAGCCGCGCGAGCGGGTCAGGCCGTGCACGACGCCGGACTTCTCGTACCGGTACACGGTGCCGAACTCGAAGAGGCGCAGCGGCAGCTCGCGGTAGGAGCGGCCGCGCGCGTCGAAGATCAGGTTGTGCATCGGGCAGTTCATGGGCTTGAGGTAGTAGTCGGTACCACCGTCGAGCTGCATGGGGGGGTACATGCCCTCCGCGTACCAGTCCAGGTGGCCGCTCTTCTCGAAGAGGGCGCCCTTGGTGGCGTGCGGGGTGTAGACGAACTCGTAGCCCTCTTCCTCGTGCCGCTTGCGCGAGTAGTCCTCCATGGTGCGGCGGATGATGCCGCCGCGCGGGTGGAAGACGGCCAGGCCGGAGCCGATCTCGTCCTGTACGGAGAACAGGTCGAGCTCGGTGCCCAGGCGCCGGTGGTCGCGCTTCTCGGCCTCGGCGAGGAAGTCGAGGTGCGCCTTCAGCTCGTCCTTCGACGGCCAGGCGGTGCCGTAGATGCGCTGGAGCATCGGGTTCTTCTCGCTGCCGCGCCAGTAGGCGGCCGCGTTGCGCATCAGCTTGAAGGCCGGGATGTTGCGGGTGGTGGGCAGGTGGGGACCGCGGCAGAGGTCCTTCCAGCACAGTTCGCCGGTCTTCGCGTCGAGGTTGTCGTAGATGGTCAGCTCGCCGCCGCCCACCTCGACGTTCGCGCCGTCGTCGGTGGACGCCGAGCCCTTGATCCCGATGAGCTCCAGCTTGTACGGCTCGTCGGCGAGCTCTTCGCGGGCGGCCTCGTCGGTGACCACGCGGCGGGCGAAGCGCTGGCCGCGCTTCTGGATCTCCTGCATCTTCTTCTCGATGGCCTTGAGGTCATCGGGGGTGAAGGGCCGGGCGACGTCGAAGTCGTAGTAGAAACCGTCGCGGACCGGCGGGCCGATGCCCAGCTTGGCCTCGGGGAACAGTTCCTGCACGGCCTGCGCCATGACGTGCGCGGTCGAGTGGCGCAGGATGTCGAGGCCGTCCGGGGAGGAGATCTCCACCGGCTCGACGGTCTCGCCGTCGCGCACCTCGTACGCGAGGTCCTTCAGTTCACCGGCGACGCGCGCGGCCACGATGGTGCGCTCGCCGGCGAAGAGCTCCGCCGCCGTAGTGCCCGTGGCCACCACGCGCTCGTCCCGCTCGGAATCGCGTTGGATGATCACACGGACGTCTGACACCGGTCACTCCTGACTCAAGGGATGCGCGAGCGAACACTGCGCGCCTGAATCGTACCGAGCCGGGAGGCCGCGCCGCCAAACGGTTACGGCCCGCCCGCCTGCGCTGGCTACCCTGGGCCGCGTCCGTCCGCCGCCGACCGCAGGAGTCCGCCCCGTGCCGAGCCCGCTCGTCCGCCCGCTGGACCTGACCGACGACGCGACCGCCGGGGCCGTGCACCGGATCGGCCGTGCCGCCTACGCGGTGGAGGCGGAACTGATCGGCTTCGACGGCATCCCCGCCCTCGGCGAGAGCCTCGCGGAACTGCGGGCGCGGCCGCTGCGCTGGCTGGGGGCCGTGTCCGGGGACGGCGCGGTCGCCGGGTTCCTGGCCTGGGAGGCGGCGGCCGAGGGGGTCGTCACGCTGGACCGGCTGTGCGTGGACCCGGCGTGGTTCCGCCGCGGCATCGCCTCGCTGCTGCTGCGGCACGCCCTGGCGGAGCCCTTCGCGGGCCGGACCGTCGAGGTCACCACGGGCGCCGGCAACACCCCCGCGGTGACCCTGTACGAACGCCTGGGCTTCGTCCGCGGCGCGGACTTCTCCCCCGTCCCGGGACTGACCATGGCCTCCTTCACCGGCGTCGGTGGAGCGGTTCTGGCGGCCCCGGCGGCCCCGGCGGCCCCGGCGGCCCCCTAGGACGGTTCGCCGATCGCGGTCGGCAGCGTCCGGAGCCGGCTGACGGGCGAGAAGACGAGCGCGACGACCACGGCGGCGGAGCAGGACGCGGCCACGGCCAGGGCGTTCCTCTCTCCGATCGCGCCCGTGAGCAGCCCGCCCGTCAGGCCTCCGAGGGCGCCGCCGCCGAAGAGCAGGGTGCGGAAGCAGGCGGTCATCCGGCTCATCATCGACGGGGGCGTGCTGATCTGGCGCAGGCTGACGATGATGACGTTGGCGATCCCGAGCCCGAGGTACGTGGTGAAGAACGACGCGGTCACGAGGCCCACCACCACCGGTTTCGGCCCGCCGGCCAGCACGATGACCGAGGGGCCGAGCAGCAGTGCGCTCTGGGCCGCGAAGTAGACCCGGCCGAGGGGGAAGCGGGCGATCGCCCGGCGGGAGACCAGTGCGCCGAGGAGGCCGCCCACGGAGGCCGTCGCGAAGACCGTCCCGAGCGTCGTGGGGCTCAGCTCCAGGCCGTGGGTCCCGTAGAGCAGGAACATGGTCCAGACGGTGATCATCGAGAAGTTGCAGCAGAACCCGACCAGGGCCAGCCAGCGCAGGACCGGCTGCCGCAGGACCCACCGCAGGCCGTCGCGCAGTTCCCCGAGGACGTGGCGCTCGGCCGTGGGCGCGGGCCGTGGTTCCGGCGTACGGATCAGCAGCAGCGAGAGCGCCGACACGAGGTAGGAGGCGGCGTCCACGAGCAGCGCCACCGGCGCGGTCAGCACGGACACCAGCACCCCCGCGAGCCCGGGGCCGGCGACGTCCGCGGCCGAGGAGCTGACGCCCATCTTCGCGCCGGCCTCGACGTAGTGCCGGGGGTCCTTGACCAGGGTGGGCACGAACGGCATCCAGCTCACGTCGAACAGCACCGAGGCGACGCCGATCGCGCAGGCGCAGACCAGGAGCACCGGCATGTCGAGGGCGTCCAGCCAGTGGAGCAGCGGTACGAGCGCGACCAGCACCATGCGCACGAGGTTGGTCCAGAGCATGACCCGCCTGCGCCGGACGCGGTCGACCCAGACCCCGAAGAGCAGGGCGAGTCCCATGTACGGGGCGAGCTGGACGAAGCGCAGCAGGCCGACCTGCTCGTCCGTGGCCCCGAAGGCGTGGATGGCGGTCAGGGGCAGGGCGAGGTTCGTGACCTGCGTGCCGAGGAGCGACAGGGTCTCGCCGAACCAGAACCTGAGGAAGTCCCTGTTGTGCCACAGGCTCCGCCCCGGCGCCGCTTCCCGTAGTGCTTCCCGCGCATCTTCAGTAGTGCTACTGTTATCCCTCATGTCAGACGATAGCACTACTGTCACTCTGATCGAAGGGCTGCGCGCGCTGCTGGCCGGCCTCTCACCGGGCGACCGGCTGCCGAGCAGCCGGGAGCTGATCCAGCAGTACCGGGTCGGCCCGGTGACCGTGTCCCGGGCCATCGCGCGCCTGGCCGCCGAGGGCGCGGTCGTCACCCGTCCCGGGATCGGCACGTTCGTCGCCCCGCGCGCCCTGACGCACGGGGAACTCCCCGACACCGCCTGGCAGACGGTCGCGCTCACCGACCGGACGGTGGACACCCGCTCGCTCACCGACAGCCTCGGGCCCGCGGCGGCCGGGACGGTCGTGCTGGACGGCGGCTACCTGCACCGGTCGCTGCAGCCCGTCGCGACCCTGAGCGCGGCACTGGCGCGGGCGGCCCGCCGGCCCGACGCCTGGGACCGCGCCCCGGCCGCAGGCCTCGCCTCGCTGCGCGCCGTCTTCGCCGAGCTGGCGGGGGGCGGCGTGACCCCCGACGACGTCCTGGTCACCGCGGGCGGCCAGAGCGCCCTGTCCATCGCGTTCCGGGCCGTGGCCGGGCCCGGCAGTCCGGTCCTGATGGAGTCGCCCACCTACCCCGGCGCCATCGCCGCCGCGATGGCGACGGGACTCCGCCCGATCCCCGTACCGACCGACGGGGACGGAGTACGGCCCGACCTGCTGGCCGACGCGTTCGCCATGACGGGCGCACGGCTCTTCTACTGCCAGCCGACGGTCCACAACCCGACCGGCACCGCCCTCGCGCCCGAGCGCCGCCGGCAGGTCGTCGCCGTGGCCAGGGCCGCCGGAGCCTTCGTCGTCGAGGACGACTTCGCACGCCACCTCGGCCACGGCGGGCCGCTGGCCGCGCCGCTGGTGGCGGAGGACCGGGACGGCACCGTCATCCATCTGAACTCGCTCACCAAGCCGGCGGCCCCGAGCCTGCGCATCGGAGCCCTGGTGGCCCGGGGACCGGTGATGGAACGCATGCGGGCGGTCCGCCGGGTGGACGACTTCTTCGTCGCCCGGCCCATGCAGGAGGCCGCGCTGGAAGTGGTCAACTCCCCCGCCTGGAACCGCCACCTGCGGTCCCTCGCCTCCACGCTGCGGAGCCGGTGCGCCGAGCTGGCGGCCGCCGTCGCGCGGGAACTCCCCGAGTGGACCCTCGGCCGGCCGCCGGCCGGGGGACTGCACCTGTGGGTCCGCCTCCCGGCCGGCGCGGACGCCGCCGTGCTCGCGCGCGCCGCCCGCGAGCACGGCGTGAGCGTCAGCGCGGGCGACCGCTACTTCGCCAGCGAGCCGCCCGGCGCCTTCCTGCGGCTCGCGTTCGCCGCGACCCCGTCCGGCGCGGAGCTGGCCGAGGGCGTGCGCCGGCTCGCGGCGGCAGCGGCGTCGACGCCCACGGGCTGACCCCGGCCGGCCCACCGCGGGAGTCGCCCCGGCGGGTCGGCCGCCCCGGTCGCCCCGGTCGTCCTCAGTCGTCCGACGGCAGGACGTCCTCCGGCTCGAAGCCGTCGTCCAGCGACTTCATCAGGCGGTCCCGTTCGACCTCGTCCAGGGGAACGGGCGTCACGTCCGTGGCGTCCGTCAGCCTGCGGAAGCCGCCCCGGCGCTGGAGCCGGCCGCTCACCCGGACCGGCAGGCCCACCAGGTGGGCGTGGCCCGCGATCCGGTACGCCTCCTCGTCAAGCGCGGCCCGCACGTACGGGACCTCCGCGCCCGCCAGCACCCGCAGCCGGACGGTCCCCCCGCCGCCCGCCGCGGCCCGCCGCATCCGGACCACCGCCCCCGCGAGCCGTACGGGGACCGCGGGTTCCTCCCGGGTGTAGCGGGCGGCGGCCTCCCGCAGCACCGGCAGGTCACCGGGCGAGAACTCCACCGGCTCGGGCCGCGCCGCGCACCCGGCGGGGACCCCGGCCGCGGGCGCCCAGGCCAGCGCGATCCGGGCCCCTTCGGAACCCCGCACGAGGGCGATCAGCGCGTCGGCGAGTTCCCGGCTGACCCCCGCCGCCACGGCGGCGTCGAAGGCGTCCATCCCGCCGGTGGCCCGCCGGTAGTCCACCGCCTCCCGGGCCGCGTGCAGGGCCTGGTGCAGCCGGGCCACCACGCCCCGGCCCCCGTCCACGGGCACGTACGCGGTGAGCCGGCGCCCGCCCGGCGAGGGCCCGACCAGCACCCCGTCGAGGACGCGTTCGGCCTGGGCCCGGTGGCGGGCACCGTAGTACCCGGCGCGCGCGCGGTCGGCGAGGGCGCCGGCCACCAGCAGCCGGCGGGCCGCCGAGCGCAGCTGTTCCTGGACGGTCCAGGCGGCCTCGCCCTGGTAGCCGTAGGGCCCGACGGGGATCTCGCGCTCCCAGCGGATCTCGTCGCTGGGCACGCTCAGCCCGAACAGCACCTCCCGCGCCGAGGCGAGCCCGCTGCGCGAGAGCGCGGTGAGCGCCTCCTCCAGCAGGTCCGCGCAGTCGGGGAAGGTACGGCTCTCGGGGACGAGCAGGCTGGTCCCGGCGCGGCCGGGCGGGGTCCAGCGCCCGTACCGGCCCGCCGCGCCGCCGCGCCGCAGCCATCCGTGCCGGTGCAGCAGCGCGCCGAGCACCTGCGGGTCGACCTGGGCGGGATCGGGCGTGCCCGGGGAGAGTTCCGGGGGCGGCAGCGGTTCGAGGTGGGGCGAGTGCCAGTGCATCAGGGTGTCCCTCCCGACCCGACCCGGGTCATGATCTCGCACAGCGCCCGGTCGTCGAAGATCCGCGTGGTCGGGATCCGTACGGTGGTCCGGCGCCGGCCGGTCACGGGGTGCCCGGCGAGGTTGGTCCAGTAGCAGCAGTGCCGCAGGTCGAGCCGGTCGTGCCCGGCGCCGATCCACTGCTCCCGCTCCCGCGGTACGAGCATCACGACGAGGATCTTGTGGACGGCGACCGGCGTCCGCGCCAGCTTCACCAGGTGCTCGTTGTCGAGGGTGAAGCCGAAGGTGGCCCCGGCCGGCCGGGGCGGTATCTGATAGGTCGCCTTGAGCTGCACCTTGATGGTCACCTCGTCGTCGACGACGTGCTCCGGGGCGCCGTGGCTGACGTGCCAGTCGATGCCGTTGTCCGGGAAGGGCTGGGAGAGCGAGCAGCCGGCCGCGGCCGCGACGGCGTGCAGGTATCCCACCTGGAGGGTCTCCATGCAGGCGGTGGTGGCGAGCGTGCCGCGCAGCGGTCCGGTCCGCGGTCCGGTGGGTCCGGCCGGTCCGTGCAGCAACCCGCCCGGTTCGGGCTGTGCGAGCGCCATGGCCGGCCCCCCATGCCTTCCGGGCTCTGCCGTGAGCGGGAACGGGGTGACGACCGGTCATGCGTACGACCCCCCAGGGAAGTTGTCTCCGCACCCGGGTGCCCGCAAACGGCGTACGGGGCAAACGGCCCGGGTATCACCGCTTCGGCAAGGTGGCACGTTCCGTGGCGGTTGTGCCCGGGGGCGCCCCATCTGTCGATCGGGGACGAGGAGTTCGCCATGACACGCTGGTACGAGGGCCCGCTGGCCGCATTCGACACGGAGACCACCGGGGTGGACGTCGAGCAGGACCGGATCGTGTCCGCCGCGCTCGTCGTGCAGGAGTGTGCGGGAGGCCGCGTCCGCACCACCCGGTGGCTGGTCAATCCCGGCATCCCGGTGCCGCCGGGTGCCACGGAAGTGCACGGCCTGACCGACGAGCACCTCCAGCGTCACGGCCGTTGGCCGGCGCCGGTGGTGGAGGAGATAGCCCGCGCGCTCGGTGAGCAGCAGGTGGCGGGCCGGCCGGTGGTGGTGATGAACGCGCCGTTCGACCTGACGCTGCTGGACCGGGAGTTGCGCCGGCACCGGGCCTCGACCCTGGCCCGGTACCTGGACAACCGGCCGCTGACGGTGCTGGACCCGCGGGTGCTGGACAAGCACCTGGACCGCTACCGCAAGGGCCGGCGGACGCTGACGGACCTGTGCGCGCACTACGGGATAGAGCTGGAGGGCGCGCACGACGCGACGGCGGACGCGATGGCCTCGCTGGAACTGGTCCGGGCGGTCGGGCGGCGCTTCGCGGGGCGGCTGGAGCGGCTGACCCCGGCGGAACTGCACGCGCTGCAGGCCGTGTGGCACGCGGCACAGGCGCGCGGGCTCCAGGCGTGGTTCACCCGGCAGGGCACCCCGGAGTCGGTGGATCCGCACTGGCCGCTGCGCCCGGAGGTGTCGCAGGCCGCGTAGGGGCCCGTACATGCGGAAGGCCGGTCCGTCAGTGACGGACCGGCCTGTCCCGGTGGGCGATACTGGGATCGAACCAGTGACCCCTTCGGTGTGAACGAAGTGCTCTCCCGCTGAGCTAATCGCCCGGGAACGGACTGAACAATACAAGAGCCTCGGGGTCTGTTCAAACCGCTTCCCGCTCGGCGTCCAGCAGGGCCGCGAGACCGCGCCGCCCCGCCCGCATCATCAGGGTGTGGTTGAGCCGCAGGACCGGCCGCCCGACGAGCGCGAACGGCCGCAGCGGGGCCGCCCGCAGCTCGACCTCCTGCTCGTAGACGGCGCGTGCGGTCGCGGGGCCGGCGGCGCGCGGGCGTACGGTCCACCGCGCCCAGCCTTCGAGGTCCCCGCGCACCGCCACCTCCAGGACGCCCCGCGCGGGATCGCGGAGCAGGCCGGTGAGGGTGACGTGGATCGCGTACGGGAGGACGGAGCGGATCACGGCGGTACCGGTGTGCTCGTCGACCGGCCGGACCAGGCGGACCTGGGGCCACCACCGGGGGTAGTGCGCGGGGTCCTCCAGCCGCGCGAACACGAGGGCGGGCGGGGCGTCGAGGTCCCACACGTCGCGGAAGCGGTAGTGCGTCCAGCTCGGCATGGCCCCAGTCTGGCGCGGTGGCGGGGTCCGCGTCCGGCCGTCCGGGGTTTTGGTGCCCGGGGTGCCCCGGGCGCCCGGGGTGTGCGCGGACCCCAGGGGTACTCAGCGCCGATCTGAGTACGCACGCCCATGTCCTGAGGGAGTGACGGGCACCACACTCCGGCTATGGACACGCCCCTGCCGCCCGCCGAGGAGCTGGCGCTGATCGACCGCGAGCTGGCCCGACTGGACGCCCGGCGGCTGTATCTGTTGACCCGTCGGGAGTGGCTGGTGCGTCTGCTGTGGCAGCAGGCACCGGCCCCGGCGCCGGCCTTCCCTCCGGTGGCCCACGGGGGGCCGCCCTCGACCGGCCCGAGCGCGCAGAACGTGCTGCTGACCCTGGGCGCGGTGCTGCTCGCCGTGGCCGCGCTCGCCTTCACCCTGGTCAGCTGGGGTTCGCTGGGCATCGGGGGCCGCTCCGCGGTGCTGGCCCTGCTGACGGCCGCGGCGCTCGCCGCGCCCGCCGCGCTGCTACGGCGCGGGCTGCGCTCGACGGCCGAGTCGGTGGCGGGCGTCGCGCTGCCGCTGACCGTGCTGGACGCCTACGCCCTGCACGCCGTGGGCCTTCCCGGCACCGGCGGCGGGGCGTACGCGGCGGGGGCGGCGGCCGTGCTGGCGGGGCTCTGGGCCGGGTACGGGGTCGCGCTGCGCGGGCTGCGGCTGCCGCTGCCGGCCGCGGTGGCGGCGGCGCAGCTGCCGTTGCCGCTGGCGGCGGCCGTCACCGGGGCGGGGCCCCTGGCGGGCGGCTGGGCGCTGCTGGTGACGGCCGCGCTGGACGTGGCGCTCGCGACGGCGGTGTCCCGACGGGCGGTACGGCTGCCCGCGGCGGTGGCCGGGGGGCTGCTCGCCGCGATGGCCCTGTCCACGGGGCTGGCGCTCTCCCTCGCGGCTCCCGGGACGGCCGGTCCGGCGGGGCTGCTGGCGGCGGGGGCGCTGCTGGGCGTGGCGGTGGCCCGGCGCGAGCCGCGGGCCTGGGCGGCGGCCGTCGCGGGGGGCCTGGCGGGGGTGGCGGCGGTCGGGGCGCTGGCCCCGGCCGGGCCTGCCCCGGGGTGGGCGGTCGCGGTGCGGGTGGCGGCGGCACTGGCCCTGCTGGTGGCGGTCCCGCGGATGGGCGGGCTGCCGGAGCCGGTGCGCCGGGGACTGCTGTGGGCCGGGGCGGCGGTGTCCGTCCTGGGGGCGCTGGCGGCGGTCCCGACGGTGGCGGCGGCGCTGCTCTCCGGGCTGGGGGTGCTGCGCGAGGTGTGGGCGGCGACGACCCCGCGGCCGGCCGGGGACGGGTACGGGATCCCGTACGTGGTGACGCTGCTCCTGGCGGCCGGGGCGCTGGCGCGGCCGGCCGGGGTGCTGCCGCGCCGGGAGTCGCGGACGGCGGCGGCGGTGTGCGCCGGAGCGGCCCTGTTCGTGGCGCCGGTGGTGGCGGGGCTGCCGGTGGCGGCGGTGCTCGCGGCGCAGCTGGCGGTGACCGCCGCGGCCGGGGTGGCGGCGCTGCGGGCCACGGACCGCGGCGCCGCCGGCGCGGCCGGGGGCTGCGCGGCGGCCGCGGCCCTGGACGTGTCCCTGACGGCCCTGGACGGCCGCCTGGCCACCTTCGCGGTGTTCGGCCTGCTGGGGGCCGGCTGCGCGCTGGGGGCGGCGTACGGGCCCGCCGAGCGGGCCGTGCGGGCGGGCGGGGCGGTGTGCGCGGTCGGGTTCGCGACGGCGACGGCGGTGGCGATGGGCGCGTCGGCGGGGCTCGCCCTCCCGTGGCGGGCGGTCGCCGTGCCGGCGGTATCGGCCGTGGTGGTGGCGCTCGCGCCGAGGCTGGGTCCGGTACGGGTCCCCGCCGAGGCGGCGGCGGGGACGGCGGGGGTGCTCGCGGTGCTCCTGGCGGCCGGGGACCGGCCGGTGCTGGCCCTGGTCCTCGCGCTGGGCGGGGTGCTGTGTGCGGGCGCCGCGGTGCGCCCGGACCGGCGGGCGCTGGGCTGGGCCGCGGGGGCGCTGTTCGTGGCGGCCTCGTGGGTGCGGCTGGGCGCGTCGGGGGTGACGGCGGCGGAGGCGTACACGCTGCCGGTGTCGGTGCTCGCCCTGGCGGTGGGTCTCGTGCGGCGCCGCCGGGACCCGGCGGCCTCGTCGTGGGCGGCGTACGGTCCGGGGCTGGCGGCGACCCTGCTGCCGAGCCTGGCGGCCGTCTGGGGGGACCCGTACTGGCCGCGCCCGCTCCTGCTGGGCCTGGCGGCGCTGGGCCTGACCCTGGGCGGGGCGCACCGCAGGCTGCGGGCGCCACTGCTGCTGGGCGGCGCGACCCTGGCGGCGGTGGCCGTGCACGAGCTGGCCCCGTACGTGGTCCAGGCCGTCGGGGCGCTGCCGCGCTGGCTGCCCCCGGCCCTGGCGGGTCTGCTCCTGCTGGTGGTGGGGGCGACGTACGAGAAGCGGCTGCGCGAGGCCCGCAGGCTCCGGGAGGCCCTCGGCCGGCTCCACTGAAGGAGGCCCGGACCGGCGGGAGCCGGGTCCGGGTCCGGGCGGGTACGACAGAGGCCCGGAGACTCTTCCGAGTCTCCGGGCCTCTGCTCCGGGTGGGCGATACTGGGTTCGAACCAGTGACCCCTTCGGTGTGAACGAAGTGCTCTCCCACTGAGCTAATCGCCCGGACGCACCGCAAACATTACCGCATGTCAGGGGTGCTCCATGACCATCCCCGGACGGTCACTGGTCCTTCAGGTTCCACGGCAGCGCGAGGCCGTACTTCCACAGGTAGAAACCGATCAGCGCGCCCGCGATGGCCAGGCCGACCCCGGTGAGGATGATGTTGCGGCGGCGCACCTTCGGGTCGAGCGCCTTCTGCGCGGCCTCGCTGACCTTGCGCTTGGTCCAGCGCAGGACGAGGTGGGCCCAGGCGAACTCGGTGGCCCAGATCGCCAGGCCGGCGAAGATCGCCACCCAGCCCGGACCGGGCAGGACGAGCATGGCGATGCCCGCGCCGATGACGGCCAGGCCGACGACGAAGACGCCGACCTGCCAGCTCAGGTGCAGGCTGCGGTTGGCCTTGATGAACGCAGGCGCCTTCGAGACGTGCGGCGTCTCTTCGGCGGCCGGTTCGGTGGTGGCGGACTCGTCGGCCCCTCGGTCACTCCCCGTATTCATGGCTCCGAATCTACCGGAGCCGGAAGCACACGTGAATGCCGCTTTGGATCCGCCGTTCGAGGGACCCAGAGGTCCGCAAAACGGTCAGAGGGGTTTACAACGGCACCGTAGGTGGCATGTCGATTTCGCCGACGTGCGAATCCCCGAGCGCACACTGAGCGAAAGGCCCTGGCGCTTATGAACACCACGGTCAGCTGCGAGCTGCACCTGCGCCTCGTTGTGTCGAGCGAGTCCTCACTGCCTGTTCCCGCGGGCCTGCGGTATGACACGGCCGATCCCTACGCCGTGCACGCCACCTTCCACACCGGCGCCGAGGAGACGGTCGAATGGGTATTCGCCCGCGACCTCCTCGCAGAGGGCCTCCACCGGCCCACCGGAACCGGCGACGTCCGCGTCTGGCCGTCCCGCAGCCACGGTCAGGGCGTCGTGTGCATCGCCCTGAGCTCACCGGAGGGAGAAGCGCTGCTCGAAGCACCCGCCCGAGCCCTCGAATCGTTCCTCAAGCGGACGGACGCCGCGGTCCCACCCGGGACCGAACACCGGCACTTCGACCTCGACAAGGAGCTCTCCCACATCCTGGCCGAAAGCTGAGCCAGCCCTACAGCCGCTCGACACCGTCCGACTCGGGGCGACGGTGCGGGTCGGACAACCACATACGGCAGTGCCGGCGCTGTTCTCGCGGAAGCCGACCGCGAGGACGGCGCCGGTGCGCTTGGGCCCGCCCGGGGAGGTAACCGCTAGAGTCGGCCCCCCAGCGGCGGCGGCGGTCCGTCGCCGCAATGCCGGCCTCCAGGGAGCGACCCCGTGCAGATCCCCCACGACACCCGTCGCGCGCTCGACGTCGTCGTCGCGCTGGTGAACACCGCGGCCGAGCCGGACCAGCCGGACGGCCTGTCCGACGTCGCGGCACTGCGCGGCTTCGTCAAGGAGCACGCGATCAGCGACGTCGGCGAGCTCGGTGCCCGCGACCTCGCCGGCGTGCGGACCGTGCGCGGCAAGTTCGCCCAGGTCTTCGCGGCACCGAACTCCCGTGCGGCGGCCGCACTGATCAACGAACTCGTCGCCACCGCGGGCACCACCCCGCAGCTCACCGACCACGACGGCTACGACTGGCACGTGCACTACTTCGCGCCGGGCGCCTCGGTGGGCGACCACCTCGCGGCGGACGGCGGCATGGCGCTCGCCTTCATCGTGGTCTCGGGCGAACAGGAGCGGCTGCGCCGCTGCGAGGCCCCGGACTGCCGGCGGGCCTTCGTGGACCTGTCCCGCAATCGCTCCCGCCGCTACTGCGACAGCCGGACCTGCGGGAACCGGCTGCACGTGGCCGCCTACCGGGCGCGCCGCAAGGAGGCCGACTCCCAGCCGGAGGGCTCAGAGCAGGTACAGGTCGTGGACGGCGGCGAACAGCAGCAGGCTCCCGATCACCCCTAGGAAGATCATCAGAGGGGGCTGGGAGAGGGCGAAGAGGCAACCGCGCCCCTCGGGGGAGAGCGGGGCCGGCGGGACGGCGGCCTGGGCGAGGGGGACCTCGGCGACGGAAGGGAGAGCCTGCGGCTCGTCCTGCGATGTGTCGAGCATGTCGGGGCGATGATCGCGCAGCCCGTCCCGGTTCGGCCCCCAACACGCCATTCGGGGAGCGGGAGCCGGCCCTCTCTCGTCAGTTCAGGTGGTTCCCGGCCACTTCTCCCCCGCGCCCGGCCGCGCGTGCGCTATGGCCCCGGGGCGGCTTCCGGGCACCGCGCCCGCGCCACCCGGCCTGGATGCCGTGCTCCTTCCGGCCTAGATGCCGTGCTTCTTGAGGATGGCCTCGATGTCGGAGAAGTCCTCGGCCGGGGGCGCGGCGGCGGCCGGGGCGGAGTCGGTACGGGCTCCGGTGCCGAGGGAGGGGGCGGAGGCGGCGGGGGCCACGGCCTCCCGGGCCGCGCCTCCCCGGGCCGCCTTCGCGGGCCGCTCCCTGCCGAGGCCGCGGCGCTCCACGCTCCGGGTGGTCACCAGGAGCAGCCAGGCCAGGCCCAGCAGGCCGAAGCCGATCCAGACGGACGGCCGGAAGACGATCCCGGACAACCACTCCACCACGCCGGTCATCACCAGGCCCACCGGCACCAGGGAGTACGCCGCGATGCGCGTGGCGGTCAGGAAGCGCCTGCGGTACGCGGTCACCGCGGCGATGCCCAGTCCCGCGGCGGACACCGCGGAGCATATGGTTTCGGCGAGCATGCGGTCCTCCGACCCTGGACGGATGGGCGATCTGTCCCTTCCATCCTGCACCGGCGGATGCCGTCGGGGCCATGTCCGAAAGGCCTGCGGCGCGGATCTCCGGGACATCTCGGGGTCGGATCTCCTCCCCGGGGGGTCTGGGAGACTGTCCGCATGACCGATTCCGTGATCCTCGACGTCTGGTGCGAACTCCAGTGCCCGGACTGCCACAGCGCTCTGGACGACGTGCGCGCCCTGCGGGCCCGCTACGGCGACCGGCTGGACATCCGGCTGCGCCACTTCCCCCTGGAGAAGCACAAGCACGCCTTCGCCGCCGCGCAGGCCGCCGAGGAGGCCGCGGAGCAGGGCAAGGGCTGGCCGTACGCGGAGGCCGTCCTGGCGCGCACCGCCGAGCTCGGTGAGCGCGGCGAGGCCGCCCTGCTGGACGTGGCGCGCGAACTCGGTCTGGACGCGGAGGAGTTCGACACCGCGCTGATCGACGGCCGGCACATCCTGATCGTCGACGCCGACCAGGCCGAGGGCAAGGCCATCGGCGTGACCGGCACCCCGACCTACGTGATCGACGGCGAGCGCCTCGACGGCGGCAAGAGCCAGGAGGGCCTGCGCGCCCGCATCGAGGAGATCGCGGACCGGCTCCTCGGCGCCTCCTAGATCAGCTCCTTCGCGTAGTTGAAGTGCGTCGCCCGGTAGCCGAGGGACTCGTACAGGCGCAGCGCCGGGGCGTTGGCGGCGAACACGTGGAGGGCCAGCCGACGGTGTCCGGCGGCCAGGGCGGCGTGCTCCGCGAGGAGCATCAGGTCGCGCCCGTGGCCGCGCCCCCGGTGTTCCGCGGCGACCTCGACGTCGAAGACGTACGCGCCCTCCCCGGCCCCGGAGACCCAGACGTGCCCGACGGGGACGCCGGCCGCCTCCAGGACGGTGAGGGTCACTCCGGGGGTGTCCGGTCCCAGCGGGAGCAGCGCGTCGTGGTCGGCCCGCGCCTTGTTGCGGGCGGCCTCGGGGTCCATGCCGCGCCCGGTCCAGCTCGCGGCGTACGCCTCGCGGGCCCGCGGGTTCCAGGCGGTGTACTCGGCGGCCGTCATCGGGCGGCCCCGTACCCCGGCGGAGAGGGCGGGCGGGTCTTCCGGGAGGTCCTTGGCCATGTTGCGGCCCTGCTCGACGTAGCCCAGGGCCGCCGCCAGCCGCAGCCCGCCGGGCGAGCCGGCCGGTACGGAGAGGCGCACCCGGCGGCAGCCCCAGCCGCGCAGCACCTCCTCGGCGGCGAGCGCCGCGACGGTGGCGCGGCCCCGGAGGCGGTCGCGTTCGTCGATGGCCAGGTCGCGGATCTCCCCCACGGTCGGCCCGAAGGGGGTGTCCGCGGCGATCAGCAGCGCCCCCACGCGCCTGCTGTTGACGCGGACCTCGTAGGGGCGCGAGCGGGCACCGTCCTCGCTCTGCAGGAGCGGCCCCGAGGGCCGCAGGGTGGTGGTCATCCGTCGAGTTCTACCCGCCCCGCGGCTCCGTGACTACGGGCCGTGCCCGCCGGTCCCGCTCAGGGGTCGATGTCGGAGGCGGCCCGCTCCTCGAAGATCCGCATCGCCTTGCCGGTGACCGGGCCCGGGGCGGCCAGGGTGCGGCCGTCGACGCGGTGGACGGCCTGTACGTCGCGCAGGGTCGAGGTCAGGAAGACCTCCTCGGCGCGCTCCAGCGCGTCGAAGGGCAGGTCGGCCTCTTTGGCGCCGGTCCATTCGACGGCCAGCGCCCGGGTGATGCCGGCGAGGCAGCCCGAGACCAGGGGCGGGGTGTACAGCTCGCCGTCGAGGACGACGAAGACGTTGGAGCCGGTGCCCTCGCAGAGCCGGCCGACGGTGTTGGCGAAGAGGGCCTCGGAGGCCCCCTCCCCGTGCGCGCGGGCCAGGGCCACCACGTTCTCGGCGTAGGAGGTGGTCTTCAGACCGGCCACCGCGGAGCGCTCGTTGCGCACCCAGGGCACGGTGATCACCGCGGTGGTGTCGGGGCGGCGGACGGTCTCCCCGATGGCGACGGTCAGCGTGGGTCCGCTGTCGCCGCGCTCGGAGCCGAGGGGGGAGAGGCCGCCGGTGTAGGTGATCCGGAGCCGGCCGAGCGGCACGGGATGTTCGGCCACCACGGCGGCGCAGGCGCGGCGCACCTCGTCGAGGTCGGGGTCGGGCAGGCCGAGGCCGCGGGCCGAGCGGGTCAGCCGGTCCAGGTGGCGGGTGAGCGCGAAGAGGGTCCCGTCCTGGGCCTTGACCGTCTCGAAGACCCCGTCGCCCACGGTGAGCCCGTGGTCGAGTACGGACACCTTCGCGTCGTGGTCGTCCCGCAGCGTTCCGTCGAGCCAGATCCTCACCGTACGGTTCCTCCACTCAGGTCGCGGGCCCCGTTCGGGCCCGGCTCTCGCACCCCTGACGCTAGCGCGACCAGCCGGGCCGCCTTGAGCTCGGTCTCCGCCCACTCCCGCTCGGGGTCGGAGCCCCAGGTGATGCCCGCTCCGGTCCCGAAGCACAGGCGGGGGCCGCCGGGGGCCGTGCGGTCGATCCAGAAGGTGCGGATGCCGACGGCCAGGGCGGCGGTGCCCCGGTCCGCGTCCACCCAGCCGATGCCGCCGCAGTAGGGGCCGCGCGGGGCGGTCTCCAGTTCGTCGATGATCCGCAGGGCGGAGGACTTGGGCGCGCCGGTGACGGAGCCGGGCGGGAAGGTGGCGGCGAGCAGCTCCGGCCAGCCCGCGCCCTCGGCGAGTTCTCCGCTGACGGTGGAGACCAGGTGGACGAGGCCGGGGTGCTCCTCCACGGCGCACAGCTCCGGGACGGTGACCGAGCCGGTCGCGCAGACCCGGCCCAGGTCGTTGCGGACCAGGTCCACGATCATCACGTTCTCGGCGTGGTCCTTGGGCAGCAGGTCGGCCACGGTGCGGCCGGTGCCCTTGATGGGGCCGGACTCGATGCGGCGGCCGTGGCGGCTCAGGTAGAGCTCCGGGGAGGCGCTGGCGATCTCCACGCCGTGGGCCGGGAGACGAATCGTTCCTGCGTAGGGAGCGGGGTTCCCGCGCGCGAGCAGGGCGGTGAGGGCGTCCACGTCGGCCCGCGCGGGGTCCGGCAGCGGCGCGGACATCACGCGGCAGAGGTTGGCCTGGTAGACCTCACCGGCCTCGATGTACGCGCGTATCCGGCGCACGCCCGCGACGTACGCGCCGCGGTCCAGCGAGGAGGACCAGCGGCCGGCGGCCGGACCGGACCAGGCCCCGGGCACGGGGGCCGGGACGGGGTCGGGACGCACGTCCCCGAAGCGCGCGCAGACCAGCCGGCCTTCGAAGTCTGCGGTCACCGCCCAGAAGCCGGAGGAGTCGAGGGCCGAGGGGTCACTGGTGACGTCACGGAGGTCGGTCGCGAGGAGGCCGCCGAAGCGGGCCAGGGGAGGCAGGTCGTGCACGGCTGCGAGTCTATGACCGGTGACGCGATGGCGCCGGTGGGGTGGCCGCCGGGTGACCGGTGGTGATCGGGCCGCAGCACGCTGCGGAAACGCGTTTTTGAGCTGGCCCGGGAATCCGCTAGAGTTCAACACGTCGCCAGGGAGCGAAGGGGAAAAACCCCGGAGCGAACACGGTGACCTGCGGACGTAGCTCAGTTGGTAGAGCACCACCTTGCCAAGGTGGATGTCGCGAGTTCGAGTCTCGTCGTCCGCTCGAAGTGGGGGATTTCTTCCCGAGAACCCCTACAGCTCCATGGTGGAGTGGCCGAGAGGCGAGGCAACGGCCTGCAAAGCCGTCTACACGGGTTCAAATCCCGTCTCCACCTCCAAGGACGATTAGCTCAGCGGGAGAGCGCTTCCCTGACACGGAAGAGGTCACTGGTTCAATCCCAGTATCGTCCACTGATCCGCAAGGATCCCCGCGCGATTAGCTCAGCGGGAGAGCGCTTCCCTGACACGGAAGAGGTCACTGGTTCAATCCCAGTATCGCGCACGCAGTACACGTACCACCTGCGGTTTCACACCGCGGTCCCGCGCGATTAGCTCAGCGGGAGAGCGCTTCCCTGACACGGAAGAGGTCACTGGTTCAATCCCAGTATCGCGCACCACCTCCGGAAGCCCCGGCCGTTCCCACGGCCGGGGCTTCCGCGTTCCCGGGTGCCGACCGGCCTCAGGAGGAGAAGAGCATCCGGCCGAATCCGCCCTTGTGGTGACCGTGGTGTCCGTGTCCGTGGCCGTGGCCGCCGTGCTGCGGGGCGCCCCAGGCCGGGGCCGGAGCCACGTGGGCCGGGTACGGGGCCGGCGGCGCGGCGGGCGGCGGGACCTGGCCGTACTGCTGCGCCGTGTACTGGGACTCCAGACGGGTCAGCGCCTCCAACTCGCCGTAGTCGAGAAAGATGCCGCGGCAGCCGCTGCACTGCTCGATCTGGACGCCGTTGCGGTTGTAGGTGTGCATCATCGCGTGACACTTCGGACACTGCATGACCGGATCAACTCCTCGCCGTTCGCGTCGGCGCCGGATGCCCACCCGGCGCCTCCCGCTCACCTTACGACGGAGTCAGGGCTCCAACTCGGCCCGGAATGTAGCCATTCGGACACAGGAATCCAGCATCAGCCGCTCCCCCTCGTCCAGCGGGCGGCGGGCGGGCGCCGCCTTGGCGAGGGCGAGGGCCGCCGTCTGTACGGTCAGCGCCCGCGCGGCCAGGTCGAGTTCCGGCCAGGGGTCGCTGCCGGGCGGGCCGGCGGCCGGGCCTCCCGCGGCCCGGTAGGCGTCGAGGAAGCGCAGCCAGGCCTCCGGGGCGAGGATCCCGGCCGCGTACCAGGCCGCCGGGCGGGCCAGGTCCCAGGCGGGCGCCCCGAGGCCGAGGTCGTCGACGTCGATGAGCCGCCAGGGACCGTCGGGGACGGGGTGGCGGACGAGCTGCCCGAGGTGCAGGTCGCCGTGGCACAGCACCGCCGCCCCGGCCGGGGGGACGCCCTCGCCGCGAGCCCAGTCCGGGAGGGTCGCGGCGGCGGCGCGGACCGCCCGGACCCCGTCCGGGTCCGGCTGCGGGGCTCTGGCCAGGCGACGCAGGGCGCGGGCCACCTTGGCCGGGCCGCGCATCGGCGGGAGGGGTCCGGGGAGGTCCCCGGGTTCGGTCCGGTGCAGGGCCGCGAGCAGCCGGGCGGCCTCCTCCCAGGGGGCGTCCTCGGGGCGCGCCGGATCCACGGGGGTCCCGTAGGGCCACAGCGTGACGGTGCGGCCGTGGACGGCCCCGGTGCGCAGCGGGGGCAGCAGCACCCCCGCGAGGGCTCCGGAGCCGGCGACGCGGATGCGGGCCGCGAGGGCCTCCGGGTCGCTGCCCGGGGCGTGCGCCTTGGCCACGGCGTCCCCGCAGCGCACGACCGTCCCGTCGGGGCGGTCGGCGAGGAGGACGTAGGGCTGCGCGGGGCCGCCGCGGGCCCAGGCGGCGAGGGCCGCGGGCAGCGGGGCGGGCAGCGGCAGTGCGCTCACGCGGCGACGGGGGTGCGCGGCGGCGTGCCGCGGCGACGGGGGTGCGCCGCCTCCCCGTCGTGGGCCTGCGTGCTCGTGGGGTCGTGGTCCGCGTCCGCCATGGGCCTCTCCTTCGCTCGGGACGAGGCTACGGGGGGCGGGGGCGGGACGAAAGAAGAAGGGTGCTGCCCGTCCGACTCCCCAGTCGTACGGGCAGCACCCTTCACCTGCCGTCCGTCGTCGATCCCCCGTCCCCACGGGGATTCGACAGGCCGATGTCCCGGTCCGGGCCGCTCTCCCGGACCCGGGGCGCCGCTCAGCGCCCCAGCATCACGCCAACGGACGACGCCTGTGCCGCCACCTGGTCGAAACCTCCGAAGAGGAAGAGCAGGAGGGCGGCCAGGGGGAGGACCATCGCCGCGGCCACCAGCGGGTGGCGCTTACCGGACTCATGGCTGTTGAACGCGAATGCCTTGCGTCCCTGCCGGGCGATGTCCGCCATGGTCCTCTCCCTGTCGTCTGGCAGCGGCGGGTTCGTGACCTCGGGGGACGAGTGCGCCACCCGCCGCTTGTCTTCAACACTAGGCGTGCGGAAGGCCCCTGGCCTCATGCCTTCGTACCCTTTGGCGGGCCTCCGGGAGGATGACGAGCACCTCCCCGGAGTACTCCCCTGGGTGGAGACCGCTTCCCCGTCATGGGGGACTTCCCGGAGGGGATGACCGGAGGGTAGTGACTTCGCTCACTTCCGTCACTCCCCGCACACACGTGTCCGCGTACGGGCGGTTGACCGCGTCACCCGGCGGCTCTCGCCGCTCCCCCTCGGGAGATGCGCTCGCGCGGGGCCGCAGTCGGCGCCAATCCCCTTGGCACGAGGGCCGTTTGGGCGCCGGTTCCGGTGCGGGTCCGGGGGCGGCGGCCGGGGGCGGCACACCCTCAAGTGGCCTGCCACGTACTGACGATCGAATCCTTCGACGAGGGCGCGGCCTCTGAGCGCTCGTGCCGGATGGTCCGTAAGCTGTGCCAGGTCAACAGGACGACCGGTCAGCGGGGTGGACATGGCGATGATGCGGCTCCGGCGCGAGGACCCGCGTGTCGTCGGCTCGTTCAGACTGCACCGCAGGCTCGGCGCGGGCGGCATGGGCGTGGTCTACCTGGGGTCCGACCGGCGCGGTCAGCGCGTCGCCCTGAAGGTGATCCGGCCCGACCTGGCCGAGGACCAGGAGTTCCGCTCCCGCTTCGCGCGCGAGGTGTCCGCCGCCCGGCGGATCCGCGGCGGGTGCACCGCGCGGCTGGTGGCCGCCGATCTGGAGGCCGAGCGCCCCTGGTTCGCCACGCAGTACGTGCCCGGACCCTCGCTGCACGACAAGGTGGCCGAGGAAGGCCCCCTGACGGCCGCGCAGATCGCCGCCATCGGTGCCGCGCTCTCCGAGGGCCTCGTCGCCGTGCACGAGGCCGGCGTGGTCCACCGCGATCTCAAGCCCTCGAACATCCTGCTGTCCCCCAAGGGCCCGCGGATCATCGACTTCGGCATCGCCTGGGCGACCGGGGCGAGCACCCTGACCCACGTGGGGACCGCCGTCGGCTCCCCCGGCTTCCTCGCCCCCGAGCAGGTGCGCGGCGCCGCCGTCACCCCCGCCACCGACGTCTTCGCGCTCGGCGCCACCCTCGCCTACGCGGCGACCGCCGACTCCCCGTTCGGACACGGCAGTTCCGAGGTCATGCTGTACCGGGTGGTGCACGAGGAGCCCCACCTGGTCGGCGTACCGGACGCCCTCGCGCCGCTGGTTCGGGCCTGCCTGGCCAAGGACCCCGAGGAGCGGCCGACGACCCTGCAGCTGTCGATGCGGCTGAAGGAGATCGCGGCCCGCGAGGCGCAGGGTCTGGGCGACGGCCGGCCGCCGGTGCAGCGGCCGCGGCCCGACCGGCCGGTGGGGCGGCTCGCCGACCAGACCGCCCTCTACACCGAGCAGAGCAGCGTGGACCGGCGCACCCCGGGCGGCGGCACGCCCGCCCCCAGGGCGCAGGCCCCGCACGGCGGACCCCACTCGCGGCCCTCGTCCCCGCGCAATCCCGGTTCCACCGCCGGGCGTACGGGTGGCCGTCCGGCTCCGCGGACCACCGGCACGGGGCGCCGGCCCTCACGGCCGGACCCGAAGCTGATGCGGCAGCGGCTGATCGTGTTCGTCGTGGTGACGCTGCTGGTGGCGCTGGGCATCGCCCTGGCGCAGAAGCTCTAGGCCGACGGTGTGCCGGGCCCCCTCGGGGCCCGGCACCCGGACGGTCAGGCCCGGTGGCCGCCGGCCACCGCGTAGAAGGCGACGGCCGCGGCCGCGCCCACGTTGAGCGAGTCCACGCCGTGCGCCATGGGGATGCGCACCCACTCGTCGGCGGCGACCAGCGCCTGCGTGGACAGGCCGTCGCCCTCCGCTCCGAGCATCAGCGCGACCCGTTCGAGGGACTGCGGGGCGGCCTCGTCGATCGGCGAGGCCTTCTCGTGCGGGGTGAGGGCGAGGAGCTTGAAGCCCGCCTCCCGTACCGAGTCCAGGCTCTTGGGCCAGGCGTCGAGGCGGGCGTAGGGGACGGAGAACACCGCCCCCATGGAGACCTTCACCGAGCGGCGGTAGAGCGGGTCCGCGCAGTCGGGCGACAGCAGCACCGCGTCCATGCCGAGGGCGGCGGCGCTGCGGAAGATGGCTCCGATGTTGGTGTGGTCGTTGACCGCCTCCATGACGGCCACCCGGCGGGCCGACGCGAGCAGGTCCTGCGCCGTGGGCAGCGGCTTGCGCTGCATGGAGGCGAGGGCGCCGCGGTGCACGTGGTAGCCGGTGACGCGTTCGGCGAGCTCCGGGCTGACGGCGTAGACCGGGGCGGGGAGCTCGTCGATGACGTCGCGCATGACGTCGACCCACTTGGCGGAGAGCAGCATGGAGCGCATCTCGTAGCCGGCGTCCTTGGCCCGTCTGATGACCTTCTCGCCCTCGGCGATGAAGAGGCCCTCGGCGGGCTCGCGGCGGCGCCGCAGCTCCACGTCGGTCAGGCCCGTGTAGTCGCGCAGGCGGGGGTCGTCGGGGTCTTCGACGGTGATGAGATCAGCCACAGGGTGATACTGCCTTGTCGTGGGTGTGGTGCCAACGGCCTGTCAGGCGTCGGTGGCGGGGAGGGCGTCGGGCGCGTTCACGCGGACGACCTCGCCGATGACGATCACGGCCGGCGGGCGGACCTCCTCGGCGCGCACGGTCTCACCGACCGTGGCGAGGGTGGCGTCCACCCGGCGCTGGGTGGCCGTGGTGCCCTCCTGGACGACCGCGACCGGGGTGCCGGCGGAGCGGCCGTGGCGGATCAGGGCCTCGGCGATCAGGCCGATCTTGTCGACGCCCATGAGGATCACGAGGGTGCCGGTGAGCTTCGCGAGGGAGGCCCAGTCCACCAGGGAGCGCGGGTCGTCGGGGCCGACGTGTCCGCTGACCACGGTGAACTCGTGCGCCACCCCGCGGTGGGTGACGGGGATCCCGGCGGCGCTCGGCACCGAGATGGAGCTGGAGATGCCGGGGACGACCGTGCAGGGGATGCCGTGCTCGGCGAGGGCCTGCAGCTCCTCCATGCCACGGCCGAAGACGTACGGGTCCCCGCCCTTGAGCCGGACGACGGCCTTGCCCGCCTTGGCGTGCTCGATCAGGGCGTTGTTGATGGCCTCCTGGGCCATGAACCGGCCGTACGGGATCTTCGCCGCGTCGATGACCTCGACGTGCGGGGGGAGTTCGTCGAGGAGGTCGCGGGGGCCGAGCCGGTCGGCGATGACCACGTCGGCCTCGGCGAGCAGCCGGCGGCCGCGCACGGTGATCAGGTCCGGGTCGCCGGGGCCGCCGCCGACGAGGGCGACGCCGGGGGTGCCCTTGTGGCGGTGCGCGGGGGCGGTGAGGGTGCCGTCGCGCAGGCCCTCGACGACCGCGTCGCGGACGGCGGCCGAACGGCGCGGGTCGTTGCCGGTCAGCACGGCGACGGTGACGCCCTCGATGCGGCCGGTGGCGGGGGTCCAGGCGGTGGCGGCGGAGGCGTCGTCGGCGCGCACGCACCAGACGCGCTCGCGCTCGGCCTCGGCGGAGGCGCGCTCGTTGTCCTCGCGGTTCTGGGTGGCGATCAGGGCGTACCAGGCGTCGGCGAGATCGCCCTCCCGGTAGCGGCGGCGTTCCCAGCGGATCTCGCCGGTCTCCGCCATCGCGTCCACGGAGGGGGTCGCGGAAGGGGAGATCAGCAGGACGTCGGCGCCGGCCGCGATGAGGGCGGGCAGGCGGCGCTGGGCGACCTGACCGCCGCCGATGACGACGACGCGGCGCCCGGCCAGGCGGAGTCCTACGGGGTAGGCGGGGTATGCCGGGTTTGCCATGGCGGTTGCGGCTCCTGGTGCGGCGAGGGGTCGGCGGGGCCGCTGCTGCGCTGGAGCGGCGTGGCGGGCGGCGTGCGGTTGCCCGTCCGGGACCACGATACGACCCATCCGGGGCGGTGGTCCCTGCGGGGGCTGCGCGAGCTTCGGGGGCGGGGGCGCCGCGCCGCGCGGGCCGGATCCGGGGAGCGGGTGCGCGGAGGCGGCGCCGGTGCCGGGGTGCCGCGGCAGGGGCCGGACTCACGGGCCGACGCGCGGGTGCGGCTGCTGGGCGGGGCCACCGGGTGCCGCTGCGCGGGGTCCACCCCTGCCCGCCCTTCCCCCGTTCCCGGGCTCCGCCCGGACCCTTCGGGGGCTCCGGCCCCCCGGACCCCCCGCGCCTCGAACGCCGGCGGGGCTGGACATCGCCGGCGCCCGGGGCGGGAGCGGTGGAAGGGCGGGGAGGGGGCTACTTCTCGGTGACGCCCGCCGAGTCGAAGGTGGCCACCTCGTGCATCGCGCGCGCCGCGCTCTGGACCAGGGGGAGCGCCAGGAGCGCGCCCGTGCCCTCGCCGAGGCGGAGGTCCAGGTCGACCAGGGGACGCAGGCCGAGCTTGTTCAGGGCCGCCACGTGACCCGGCTCCGCGCTGCGGTGGCCCGCGATGCAGGCCGACAGGGACTCCGGTGCGATGGCGCGGGCCACGAGGGCGGCCGCGCCGGCGCTCACGCCGTCGAGGATGACCGGGGTGCGCAGGGATGCCCCGCCCAGGAGGAGGCCGACGATCGCCGCGTGCTCCAGGCCGCCGATGGCCGCCAGGACGCCGATCGGGTCGGCCGGGTCGGGCTGGTGGAGTTCCAGGGCCCGGCGGACGACCTCGACCTTGCGGGCGTGGGTCTCGTCGTTGATGCCGGTGCCCCGGCCGGTGACCTCCGCGGGGTCGACGCCCGTGAAGACCGAGATGAGGGCCGCCGAGACCGTGGTGTTCGCGATGCCCATCTCGCCCGTGAGCAGGGCCTTGTTGCCGGCGGCGACCAGGTCGCGGGCCGTCTCGATGCCGACCTCGATGGCCGCGATCGCTTCCTCGCGGGTCATGGCCGGGCCGGTGGAGAGGTCGGCCGTGCCGGGACGGACCTTGCGCGGCAGCAGGCCGGTGGTGGCGGGGAGGTCACCGGCCACGCCGACGTCGATGACGCAGACCTCGGCGCCGACCTGGTTGGCGAAGGCGTTGCAGACCGCGCCGCCGCCGAGGAAGTTCGCCACCATCTGCGTGGTGACCTCCTGCGGCCAGGGGGTGACTCCCTGGGCGTGGACGCCGTGGTCGCCCGCGAAGATCGCGACGGCGGCCGGCTCCGGGATGGGCGGCGGGCAGACCCGGGAGAGGCCGGCCAGCTGGGCGGAGATGATCTCCAGCATGCCCAGGGCCCCGGCGGGCTTCGTCATGCGCTTCTGCCGCTCCCAGGCCTCGCCCAGCGCCTTGGCGTCGAGCGGGCGGATGCTGGCGACGGTCTCGGAGAGCAGGTCGTGCGGCTCCTCGCCGGGCAGCGCGCGGCGTCCGTACGTCTCCTCGTGGACGACCCAGGCCAGCGGACGACGCTGGGACCAGCCGGCCTGCGCCAGTTCGGGCTCGTCCGGGAACTCGTCCACGTAGCCGACGCACAGGTACGCGACGACCTCCAGGTGCTCCGGCAGTCCGAGCGCGCGGACCATCTCGCGCTCGTCGAAGAAGCTGACCCAGCCCACGCCGAGGCCCTCGGCGCGCGCGGCGAGCCAGAGGTTCTCGACCGCGAGGGCGGAGGAGTACGGGGCCATCTGCGGCTGGGTGTGCCGGCCGAGGGTGTGGCGGCCGCCGCGGGTGGGGTCGGCGGTGACGACGATGTTCACCGGGGTGTCGAGGATGGCCTCGATCTTGAGTTCCTTGAACTGCTTCGCCCGGCCCTTGGGCAGCGACTTGGCGTAGGCCTCGCGCTGGCGCTGGGCGAGCTCGTGCATCGTCCGGCGGGTCTCGGCGGAGCGGATGACGACGAAGTCCCAGGGCTGCGAGTGGCCGACGCTGGGGGCCGTGTGGGCGGCCTCCAGGACGCGCAGCAGCACCTCGTGCGGGATGGGGTCGGTACGGAAGCCCTTGCGGATGTCGCGGCGCTCGCGCATGACGCGCAGGACGGCCTCGCGTTCGGCGTCGTCGTACGCGGGGGCGGGCTCGCCGGCGGAGACGGGTTCGGGGGCCTGCGCGGCGTCGGCGGGTTCGGTGGCGTCCGGGGCGGTGGCGTCCGGGGCGTCGGCCTCGGGGGCGGACGCGGCGACCGGCTCGGCGGCCTCGGCCGGGACGGCCTCCGCCTCGGCCGGGGCCTCCGCCTCGGCCGGGGCCTCCGCCTCGGCCGGGGCCTCCGCCTCGGCCGGGGCCTCCGCGGCGGCCGGCGCCTCGGGCTCC
Source organism: Streptomyces sp. NPDC031479 (assembly GCF_055581065.1). Lineage (NCBI taxonomy): Bacteria > Bacillati > Actinomycetota > Actinomycetes > Kitasatosporales > Streptomycetaceae > Streptomyces > Streptomyces sp. NPDC031479. The sequence continues at coordinate 272,495 of NZ_JBVIKC010000002.1, read as the reverse complement.
GCCGGCACGTCGGCCGGGACGGCCGCCTCGACGGGGGCCTGAACCGATTCTGCAGGGGCCTCCGCGACCGGCGCGACGGGCTCGGCGGCCGGGGTACCGGCGGCCTCCGGGAGCACGGGCTCGGCCTCGGCGGGCGCCTGGGCGGCCTCGGGGGCCGAAGGCCCGGCGGGGACCTCCACGGCGGCCACCGGCTCGGCCGGGACCTCCACGGCGGTCGGCGCCTCGGGGGCCTCGGGGGCCTCGGGAACTACCGGGGCCGGCGGCTGCGGGGCGCCGGCGGGCTCCTGGGCCTCCGGGGCGGCTTCGGGAGCCGCCTCGGCGGCGACGGGCGCGGCGGCGGGCACCGCGGCGGCCTCGGAGGCCTGGGCGGCGGCCTCGGCGGACGGCTGGGCCTCCGGCTGCGCCACGGGCTCCGCGGACGGCTCCGCGGACGGCTCCACGGGAGCGGGCGCGGCAGCGGCGGGGGCGGCGGCCGGAACGGGGGCGGCGGCCGGAGCGGGCTCGGCCGTCCACGGCGTCCCGGCCTGCGCCGGGATCTCGGCGGCCTGCGCCGCCTGCTGCGGGGCGTCCAGGTACTCGGGACCCGCGGCCGGCGCAGCGGGCTGCGGCACCGCCGCGGCGACCGGCTCCTGCGCCACCGGCGCACCGGCGGCGGCGGGCACGGCCACGGGCACGGCGGCCGGCTCTGCGACGGCGACCGGCACGGCGACGGGCTCCACCACCGGCTCCGCCACCGGTTCGGCGGCGGGCTCGGCGACGGGCTGCTGCGGCAGGGGCTGCGGCGCCGGCTCGGCGACGGGCTGCGCCGCCACCACGGGGGCCGGCTCGGGGGCGGGCACGGGGGCCGGGGCGGCCACGGGCGCCGGCGCCGGAGCGGCGGCGGGACCCCGGTCCGCGAGGGAGCGCACGACTCCCCCGGCCTCGGGCATCGGCGGGCCCATGTGCAGCGGACGGCGTGCGGGGATCACGGGCGACGCGGCCGGCACCTGGGCGGCCTGCGGGGCCACGAGGCCGCCGAGGTCGAGCGAGCCGGTGTCACGGCCGCCGGTCTCGTGCGCGCCCGCGCTGTACGCGGCGGGGTCGGCGTAGCCGTCGGGGAAGCCCGCGCCCACGGGGTACGAGGGGTCGGGGAAGCCGGGCTGCTGCGGCGCCGGGTAGCCGGCGTCCTGGTAGCCGGGCTCCGGGAAGCCGAGGTGTCCGGGCTCGGGGTAACCGGCCCCGGGGGCCTGCGGGTACTCGGTGTAGACGGGCTCGGCGGGGAACTCGGCCGGGAAGGCCGGCACCGGCGGGACCACCTGGGGGTCGCTCCAGGAGCCCTGGCCGCTCGGCATCAGCAGCAGTTCCTCGTCCTCCGCCTCGGCGGGGTCGTCCACGAGGTCCTGGAAGGCGTAGCCGGCCGGGGGCTGCGGCGGAAGCGGCGGGAGCGGCGGAACCGGAGCGGGGATGCCCTGCTGATCCACCATGCCCCCGTTGTCCGGGTGACCCTCGCCCGGGACCTGGCCGGTGTCAGTCATGCGTACCCCTCGCCCATCGGTGTTGCCTCTTCGATCGCCTGGTCGCCCACACGACCGCCGGGCGGTGATGTGTGCGGGGTCGCCGTGCGGTGCGACGCCTCGCGTGCGCCCGCACAACAACTCCTGAGCATTGTCGCGCTCGTCGGCCGCCGTGTCGGCCACAAACCGGCACGGTCCGCTGTGGACTGCGCCACGTCGCGCGTCCTGAGGGCGGCACGACGATCGGCCAGCCTACCCCGGCCTGCGCGCTAGCGGCTCACGGGGCGCTCGGCTGCCAGGAGGAACACCACGGAACGCTCCTGTTCCGCCCAGGTCCGGGTGTCGAGGCCGACGGACTGGAGGAGTGCGCACTCGACGGCGTACCCGTGTTCGCCGAGGACGCGTCCGATGGCCTCGGCGTCGTCGCGCGTGGAGGCGTGGCTGACGATCCGTTCGGGGCGCCGGTCGGCGACGGCCGCGACGACCTCGGCGCCGCCCCCGCCGACGCGGACGACGTCGGGCTCGGGGAGGTTCTCCAGGACGTGCGGGGCGCGGCCGGGCACGACCTGGATCTGGACACCGCGCCGACGGGCGGCGGCCGTTACCCGTTCGCAGGCGCGGGGGTCGGCGTCCACCGCGATGACGGCCGCGCCGAGGGCGGCGGCGTCCACGGCGAGGGCCCCGGAGCCGGCCCCGATGTCCCAGACGAGGTCGCCGGCGCGGGGGCCGAGGCGGGCGAGCTGGGCCGCGCGCAGCTGTGCGGACTCGCCCTCCCCCACGGGCCCCTCCCCCGCGGGCCCGTCCCCGGCGGGCCGGGGCCGGGCCCAGCCGCGGGTGGCCGCGAGGTGGGGGGGCTGGCCGAACAGCCAGCCGGGCTCGGCGGCGGAGACCTGGCCCGCGCCGCCGATGACGATGACCACGTTCGGGTCGCGCCAGCTGTGGTCGGCGGCCTTGTCGGAGGTCAGGACGGTGACGCGCTCGCGGTCGGTGCCCAGTTCCTCGCAGATGACGAAGGTGCGGTGCACCCCGTCGAGCAGCAGGGCGAGTTCGGCGGGTCCGGCTCCGGGCGAGGTGAGGACGGCGACCTTGCTGTGGGCCCGGCAGACGTTGACGGCCCGGCGCAGGGTGCGGGGGTGGGCGACGACCACCTGGGCGTCGTCCCAGGGCATCCCGGCGCGGGCGAAGGCCGCGGCGACGGCGGAGACGGCGGGGACGACCTCCACCTCCAGGCCGTGTTCCGGGGCGCGCAGGGTGCGTACGACGCCGAAGAATCCGGGGTCTCCGTCGGCGAGGACGACGGCGGTGCCGCGGTGGCCGGCGATGCGGCGGGCGGCGAGGTGGAGGCTGCCGAGGCGGATGCGTTCCGCGGTGGGCGGGACCTCGGGGAGCGCGAGGTGGTGGGCGGCGCCGGCCACGAGGGTGGCGGCGGCGAGCGCGGACCGAGCGGCCGCGGTCAGGGGTGAGCCGTCCCAGCCGATCACCGTGACCCGGTCGGCCATCGTCGTCAGTCTCCTGAGGTGGGGGCGGGCGAGCTTCGTCGGGGGTCGCGCATCGTGAGACTACCTGGTCATCGGGTCAGTTCCAGTCGGCGGCGACGGCGTAGCCGGTGGCGTCGGCGGACCGGCCGAAGGCGTATCCGGAGTCCCGGGGCGGGTATCCGCGGGTGCCGTCGTAGCCGCTGTGGCCGTCGTAGCCCTCGTACTCCTCGCCCTCGTCGAGGTCCTCGGGGACCAGGCTCCAGACGATGAGGTCGGTGCGGGTCTCGGTCCAGCCGCCGTCGGCCGCCTGGGTGCGCACTATCCACGCGTTGCGCAGGACGCCTTCGCTGATGCAACCGATCTTCTGGGCGACCTGCTGGGAGGCGGTGTTGTCGGCGGCGGTGCGGATTTCGAGGCGCTCGAAGCCCTGGTCGCGGAAGAGCCACTGGGCGACGGCGAGGACGGACTCGCTGGCGTAGCCCTCGCCCCGGGCCCAGGGGGCGGTGACGTAACCGACCTCGGTGGTGCGGGTGCGCCAGTCGGTGTTCTGGAGGTGGACGATGCCGACGAGGCGCTGGGTGAGGAACTCGGTGACGGCGAAGACGATGCCCCGGCCGTCGGTGCGTTCCGCGTGGGACTTCCGGGTGGCCCAGCCGTGGGCGTCGGCGTGGGTGTAGGGGTGCGGTACCGGGGTCCAGGCGGTGACGTGCTCGTCGTTCATCATCTCGGCGAGCGCCGTGACGTCGTCCTCCTCGAAGGCGCGCAGCACCAGCCGGTCCGTGCTGATGGTGACGTCCGGGAAGGTGGTAGTCATGCGCAGCTCCATGCCTGAGACCGTGGTGCGACCGTGGTGCGGGACCGTTCGAGGGGGACCGTCGTGCGGGTCGTAGGCCACAGCATGCAGCATCGGCCGGGTGATGTGCAGGGCCGGGCTGCCCGGATGCGGGCAGCCCGCGGCCCCGCGTCCCCCGGAGGGGGCGCGGGGCCGGGAATCCGGCGTCTACCAGGCGGTTTTCGTCAGGAAGCGGCCGGGGCGCCGAAGGCGGGGGTGACCGAACCCTGGTACTTGTCCTGGATGAACTTCTTGACCTCGTCGGAGTTCAGGAGCTTGGCGAGCTTCTGGATGCGCGGGTCGGTCTGCTTGCCGTCCTTGACCGCCAGGAAGTTGGCGTACGGGTTGCCCTCGGCCTTCTCCAGGGCCAGGGCGTCCTTGGCGGGCGAGAGCTTGGCCTCGATGGCGTAGTTGCCGTTGATGACGGCGGCGTCCACGTCGTTCAGGGCGCGCGGGACCGTGGCGGCCTCCAGCTCCTTGAACTCCAGGCCCTTCTTGTCGGTGATGTCGGAGAGCTTGGCGTTGGTGCCGACGCCGTCCTTGAGGGTGATCAGCTTGTTCGCGGCGAGCAGCTGGAGCGCGCGGCCCTCGTTGGTGGTGTCGTTGGGGACGGCGACGGTCTGGCCGGCCTTGATGTCGGAGAGGGCCTTGACCTTCTTGGAGTAGAGGCCGAGGGGCTCCAGGTGCACGTTCACGACGGGCACGATGTGGGTGCCGTTCTTCTTGTTGAAGTCGTCGAGGTACGGCTTGTGCTGGAAGTAGTTGCCGTCGACCTGGCCCTGCTCGGTGGCGGTGTTGGGCAGGACGTAGTCCGTGAACTCCTTCACCTCCAGCTTGAGGCCTTCCTTGGCGGCGAGGTTGTCCTTGACGAACTTCAGGATGTCGGCGTGCGGGGTCGGGGACGCCGCGATGACGAGGGGCTTGCTCTCGTCGGCCTTGCCGCCGTCGGCCTTGGCCGTGGAGGGGTCCGAGGAGCTGCCGCAGGCGGTGAGGCCGAGGGCGAGCGCGGCGGAGGCGGCGGCGAAGGCGGTGAGCTTGACGTTCTTACGCACGAAGAGTGCCTTTCTGGCGGTACGGGTCCGGTGGGGACCCGCTGGTGGTGGCCCAAGCACGACAAGTGCGGGCTCTTTTGTGGGGGAAGGTTCAGACGGTCCGGCCGCGGCGGGCGAGGACGCGCACCACGCCGTCGCCGATCAGCTGGATCACCGTGACGAGGGCGATCAGCACGACGACGGTGGCGACCATGAAGCCGGTCTCGAAGCGCTGGAAGCCGTACGTGATGGCCTTGGAGCCGAGTCCCTCGCCGCCGACCGCGCCGGCCATGGCCGAGTAGCCGACCAGGGTGATCACGGTGGTGGTGACGGCGGCGACCAGCGAGGGCAGGGACTGCGGGAGCAGGACCTTGCCGACGAGGGTGGGGATGCCGCCGCCCATGGACTCGACGGCCTCGATCAGGCCGTGGTCGACCTCACGGACGGCCGTCTCGACGAGGCGGGCGAAGAAGGGGATGGCCCCGATGGCGAGCGGGACGATCATCGCGGTGGGGCCGATGAAGGTGCCGACGACGGCGGTCGTGACCGGGATCAGGGCGATCAGCAGGATGATGAAGGGCAGCGAGCGGCCCACGTTCACTATCGCGCCGAGGACCTTGTTGAGCGGCCGGTTCTGCAGGAGGCCGCCCTTGTCGGTGAGGACGAGGAGGATGCCGACGGGCAGTCCGCCGAGGACGGTCACCAGGGTGGACCACAGCACCATGTACAGGGTGTCGTAGGTGCCCTGGGTGAGCAGGGGCTGCATCTCGGACCAGGTCACTTGGCACCATCCTTGACCAGTGCGGCCAGTTCGTCGTCGATCTCGTCGGCCGCGGCGTCGGCGTCGTCGACCACGTCCACCTGGAGGCCCTGCTCGCGCAGGAAGCCGACGGGCACGACGTTGTCCTCGTAGCGGCCGGGCAGTTCGATGCGCATCCGGCCGATCTGGCGGCCGGCGACGGTGTCCATCGCGGCGCCGAGGATCGAGATGTCGATGTTGTACGTGCGCGACAGCTGGGAGATGACCGGCTGGGTGGCGGCCTCTCCGTGGAAGGTGACGTCGACGACGGTGCGGTCGGGGCCGGTGGCGGCGCCGCTGACGGGGAAGAGTTCGGCGGCGAGCTCGGAGCCGGGGGTGGCGAGCAGTTCCGCGACGGTGCCCGATTCGATGATCCGGCCCCGCTTCATCAGCGCGGCGGAGTCGCAGACGGCCTTGACCACGTCCATCTCGTGGGTGATGAGCAGGACGGTCAGGCCGAGCTGGCGGTTGAGGTCGCGCAGCAGCTGCAGGATCGAGCGGGTGGTCTCGGGGTCCAGGGCGCTGGTGGCCTCGTCGGAGAGCAGCACCTTGGGGTCGCCGGCCAGGGCGCGGGCGATGCCGACGCGCTGCTTCTGGCCGCCGGAGAGCTGGGTGGGGTAGGCCTTGGCCTTGTCGGCGAGGCCGACGAGGTCGAGGAGTTCCAGGGCCTTGCGCGAGCGCTCGCGGCCGGAGACGCCGAGGATCTCCAGGGGCAGCTCGATGTTGGCCTGCACGGTGCGCGAGGACAGCAGGTTGAAGTGCTGGAACACCATGCCGATGCGGCTGCGGGCCTCGCGCAGTTCCTTGCCGGCGCGGCGGCCGCGGCCGGCCAGCGCGGTGAGGTCGACGCCGTCGACGGTGACCGTGCCGGTGGTGGGGCGCTCCAGCAGGTTCACGCAGCGGATCAGGGAGGACTTGCCGGCGCCGCTCTGGCCGATGACTCCGTATACCTCGCCCTCGCGGACGTGCAGGTCGACGCCGTCCAGGGCGGTGACCTCACGGCCACGGGACTGGTAGACCTTCGTGAGGCCCGATGTGGTGATCACAGGAATTCCGTCGCTGTCGAGTGCACGGCGTGCGGGTGCCGTGCACGGGGCAAACATCTGGGGACGCGATACGGGTCGAACCGTCGGAAAGGGGATGGCGTCGACGCGTGCGCGGGGCAGGAGCGGTCCGTACGGCCCGTCAGGTGGTGACGGCTGCTGCGGAACGGCTCGGCCGGTCTCGCTTCGGGGCGCGAGACTGCAGGAAGGGGGCCCTCAGAAGGCGCGCATTCGACACATACAACGAGCACCGGGCGTCATCGTCGCCTCGGTCGCAAGGGTGCGGCTGCTCGTCGTGGTCATGGGCCCCAGTAAAGCAGACATGGCGACTCATCGATCCACAGTGTCCGCATACCGGACGGATTCCGGCCGCATTACGGACGACATCGGTCGTGCCCGGCCCTCCGTCCCGAGCGGCGCTCCGGCGGCCCCGACCAGTGCGGACACGGCCCGGAGGTCCCCGGCGACCGCGTCCGCGCCGGGTCCGCCGGCGGGGTGCGCTGTGGTCAAGACCACGGTCCGCGTCCCGGCCGCCGGCGCCCCGGCCCGTACCGGCGAGGGGCGGGCGCACCGGGTCCTGCGGCCCGTAATACCCTCGCTGCATGCTCGACGCCCTGACGGCCGCCATCGGCGTGGCCGCCCTCGCCCTCGCCGCCTGGTGCGGTCACGCCGTGTGGCGGGACCAGCCGACCAAGGACTGGCATTTCATCGGCATGGCCGTGGTGACCCTCCTGGTCCTGGCCCAGCTGGTGGTCGGCCTGGTGCAGCTGGCCCGGGGCGAGAGGCCCGCACAGGGCACGGTGCTCTTCGTCGCCTATCTGGTGGGCGCCTTCGCGGCGGTCCCGGCCGCCGGGATGCTCTCGCTGAGCGAACGGACCAAATGGGGTTCGGTGACGGTGGCCGCGGGCGCGGTCGTCCTCGCCGTCCTCGAAGTACGGCTCTACGACATCTGGGGAACCGCCGGTGCCTGACGACACGAAGACCGCGACGGCGGAGGCCTCCGGGACCCCCGGGCGCAAGCGGCTGGTCTCCGGTCCGGGACTGCTGCTGGTGTGGCTCTACGGGGTGATGGTGGTCGGCGCGGTCTCGCGCTCGGCCTACCAGATCTCCACCGAGTTCGACCGGGCCCCGCTGGCGTACGCGCTGTCCGGGGCCGCGGCCCTGGCGTACGCCTTCATCACGTACTCGCTGGTGCGCGGCGGGGAGAAGGCCCGCAAGGCGGCGCTGGTCTGCTGCGCGGCCGAACTGGCGGGCGTGCTGGCCGTCGGCACCTGGACCCTGGTGCGGCCCGAGTCCTTCCCCGACGCCACCGTGTGGTCGGAGTTCGGGATGGGCTACCTGTTCATCCCCGTGATCCTGCCGGTGACCGGGATGATCTGGCTCCGCTCGAAGCGCTGACGCCCTCGGCCCGCCCGTCCCGTCCGTCCGGCCGGTGGCGGCCGGGCGCCCCGTGGGACGGCCCGGCCGGAACCTACGCGCTGACGGCGAAGTCGGTGGCCTCCGCGGCCTCCTTCTCCAGGATCACCAGGTGCACGCCGTCGGAGGCGGTGCGGTTGCCGACCTGCGCGTAACCGGCCTTGCGGTAGAGGCGCAGGTTCGACTCGCTCTTGACGCCCGTGTGGAGGCGGAAGCGGGTCGCGGCGCCGTGGCCCGCGAGGGCCTCCTCCACTGCGCGCAGCAGCCGCGCGCCCAGTCCGTGGCCCTGGAGGCGCGGGTGCACGCACAGCTTGGCGATGCTCGCGGTGCCGTCCTCGCCGATGCTGCCGCGCACCGTGCCGACCACCTCGTCGCCCAGCCGGGCCACCAGGACGGTGTCCGAGGCGAGCTCCGCCTTCAGGGAGTCCAGGGACTGGGTGAGCGGCTGGATGAGGTAGTTGCCGTACAGCTCGGCCTCCCGCTGGAACGCCAGATACTGCAGCTTGAAGATCTGCTCGGCGTCTTCGGCGGCCGCCGCCGAAATGGTCACGCTCATGCCCATGTGCGCATGCCTCCCGCTCACCTGGTGGCTCTCCGGTCTACCGCTCCTTTCCCCACGGGCCAGGAGCCGCAACCTCTGCAGCGAGCATTCTGCGCAGACATCCCAGGCAACGGGAACGGACCGGTCCCAAACTTCCTTGTGAGATACCCAACTCTCCTGCGATTTCACGGTAAGTGAGGTCTCTTGGCGAAAGAAGTGCCCCTATGAGCTGGGGACAACGTCCGGGCAATCGGGCGACCGCCGATCGGAGGGCCCGGTTCTCCTCGCCGTGCAGCAGGGCGTCCTCGGGCTCGCCGGCCGCCGCGGCGGGCGTGGGCGCGGCTCCGTAGGGGACCTCGCGCCGGGCCCGCCTGCGGGCGAGCCGCGCCTCCGCGCGCACCGCCCGCCGCAGCCAGCGGGCACGGCCGTTGGGGTCGGGGGCGCACGGGCCGCGTTCCAGCAGCCTGACCCAGACGGCTTGTTCCAGGTCCGCGGCCTCCACCCCGGCGGCCGGGGCCTCCGCGGCCGCCTCGGCGGAGAGCAGCGGGCCCAGTTCCCGGAGCAGTTCGCTCTCCGGCCGGCCGGTCTCGGGCAGGTCCGGTTCCTTCAGCAGGTCCATGCCGGGCGGGACGAGCGGACGGGTCCCGGCGGTTTCCCCGCCGGGAAGGGCACACCCGTACGGGGAAGCGGCGCTAGCGGTTGACGCCGCGTCCGGGGCGGAAGGCCTCCGCCGCGAGGACACCGGTGTCGGGGTTGTCGGTGAAGATGCCGTCGACGCCCAGTTCGAAGTACCGCTTGAAGGCGCCGAAGGCGTCCCCGTAGGCGGCCGGATCGGTGCCCTTGCGGAACTCGGCGGGCAGGAAGCTGTTCTCGTTGCGCGCGGTGTACGGGTGCAGCACCAGGCCCCGCGCGTGCGCGTCCTTGACCAGGGTGGTCGGCTCGCCGAGCCGGCCGTCGGCGGTGCGCGGCACGATCAGGTCCAGGGCCGGGCCGATGCCCTGGGCGAAGCCGGCGATCCACCGCAGTCCCTCGGGCTTGACCAGGTCCGCGACGGTACGGGGGTCCTTGGCCACCTCGAAGTCCCAGGGCCGGGTGTTCGCCGCGCCGAGCAGCGCCACGCGCGGCGCGGACACCAGGCGGGAGAGCCGCTGGAGGCTGGAGGGCTCGAAGGACTGGAGGAAGACGGCGGCGTCCCGGCCGTCGCGTCCGTAGCGGCGCAGCAGCTTCGCGAGGGGCTCCTCCAGGCCGAGGCCCAGACCCCGGAAGTAGGTGGGGTGCTTGGTCTCGACGTGGAGCCATACCCGCTTGTCGCGCTGGCGGCTCTCGCGGTTGGCCCAGCGCAGCACCTCTTCGAAGGTGGGGACGGCCCAGCGGCCGTCGTAGAGGGTGTTGCGCTGGCGGACGGCGGGGATGCGCTCCTTGGCGCGCAGGGTCTTCAGCTCGGCGAGGGTGAAGTCCTCGGTGAACCAGCCGGTGACGGAGACCCCGTCGACGTTCTTGGTGGTGCGCCGGGCGGCGAACTCGGGATGGTCGCCGACGTCGGTGGTGCCGCCGATCTCGTTCTCGTGACGGCACACCAGGTGGCCGTCCTTGGTGGGGACGAGGTCCTGTTCTATGACGTCGGCCCCCAGGTCGAGGGCGAGCTGGTAGGAGCCGAGGGTGTGCTCGGGCCGGTATCCGCTGGAGCCCCGGTGGCCGATGACCGTCGGGACGGGGAGGTCACGGTAGCCGCCCTCGTCGTGTCCGCCGTCGGTGGCGGCGGCGGCGCTGCCCGCCGCCAGTCCGGTGATTCCGGTTCCGGCCGCCAGGACCGCCGCTCCCAGGACCGTGCGCCGTGCTGCCCCACCCTGCGTCATGAGTGCTCTCCTCATCGTGAAACGGGCCCGGGCCCCGGGATCTCCGGGTCGCGCGGCCCGAAATCGGCCTGCCGATCGTAGGCAAGGAGGGATGGCGGGAGGGTGGGCGTGGCGGGAACACGACGGAAACGTGCGTCAACACGATGTATCTACCACGTGAACCCGATGTGCGATCAGCCGTGAGCCGCGAGTATCGTCCTCACCTGCACTACCGCCGTGTGGTGCGAAAGCCGCTTTTCGATGCCGGAGGGCTCACGTTGTTCCGTACCGCGCTCATCAAAGCCACTGTCGGACCGGTCATTCGCCTGATCATCCGCACCAGGGTGGAGGGCATCGAGAACATTCCGGGCACCGGCCCGGTGATCCTGGCGGGCAATCACCTCACCTTCATCGACTCGATGATCCTGCCGCTGGTGTGCGACCGCACGGTCCACTTCATCGGCAAGGACGAGTACGTGAAGGGCAAGGGCCTCAAGGGACGCCTGATGGCCTGGTTCTTCACCGGCGCCGGCATGATCCCCGTGGACCGCGACGGCGCGAACGGCGGAGTCGCCGCGCTGATGACGGGTCGCAGGATCCTGGAGGAGGGCAAGATCTTCGGCATCTACCCCGAGGGCACCCGCTCCCCCGACGGCCGCCTGTACCGGGGCCGCACCGGCATCGCCCGCCTCACCCTGATGACGGGCGCCCCCGTGGTCCCCTTCGCGGTGATCGGCACCGACAAGCTCCAGCCGGGCGGCGCGGGCATGCCGCGACCGGGCCGGGTCACCGTCCGCTTCGGCGAGCCGATGGAGTTCTCCCGCTACGAGGGCATGGACCGCGACCGCTACGTCCTGCGCGCCGTCACCGACTCGGTGATGGCGGAGGTCATGCGCCTGTCGGGTCAGGAGTACGTGGACATGTACGCCACCAAGGCGAAGGCCGCGTAGCGCCCCTACTGCCGCTGGAGTGACCGGCTGACGCCCGCCGCCGTGGTGGTGGCGAGGACCCAGCCGGTCACGATCAGCAGGTACGACAGCCACTGGTACCAGCCGGCCGGCGCGTAGGCGGACTCCTGGCCGAAGCCGATGATCGGCAGCATCAGGTCGATCGTGTAGAACACGGCGTTGAAGTCCGGCGCCTCCCCCGCCTTCAGCGGCCGGGGCGCGTGCAGGGCGTAGGCGACCGAGCCCACGAGCAGCAGCGCCAGCAGCCAGCCCGCCGCGCGCAGCGGCCGGAAGCCGTAGCCGACGGTGACGTCCTGGAGCTGTCCCCACAGCCGCCCGTGCGGGGGCAGGGTGCGGCGGTGGCGCCGCAGCTTGGCGAGCTGGACGGTCCGGGCGGCCGCCTCGTCCCCCGCCATGCGGTAGGCCGCGGCGAGCTGTTCGTAGGCGTACGGGAGGTAGCCCGACTCCTCCCGCTCCAGCGCGGGCAGCCGCTCCTCGGCGGGCAGGTGGGGGGCGAGGGTGCGGTAGCTGAGGCCGTCGATGCGGATCTTCTCCGGCCAGGTGGCGCTCGGCACGTGCAGCATGTCGAAGTGGGAGCGGCGCAGGTTGACCAGGCCCTCGACGGGCGGGCAGTTGCGCAGCCACATCTCGCCGACGGCGCAGCTGGAGGCGCGCAGGGCGACGCCGTCGGGGTTGACGAAGGTGACGTACGCGAAGTTGAGCTGGCCCGGTATACGGGAGCCGGTGAGGTTGACCATCCCGTGGGCCTCCATCCGCTGGGCCCGCAGGTCCGTCCCGACGGTCAGCGTCTCGGCGTGCAGCGCGATCCCGCCGGGGGCGAGCAGGCGGGCCCGGTCCAGGCTGACCTGGCCCCCGACGGTGGCGCCGTTGAGGCGCAGCTGGCCGTGGACGGTCAGGTCGTTCGCGATGATGTCGGTGCCGACCTCGACGTGGTTGAGCTGGAGCGGGGGTTCGTCCGCCTCGTCGCCCGCCGTCGGCCCGATCACCGCTCCCTGGAGGAAGAGGCCGCCGGCCAGCTTGGCGCCCTGGAGGCGTACGGGGCCGCTGATCCGGCAGCAGGAGAGCCGCAGGACCACGTCGACGCGGACCGTGGCGGCGGTGAGGCCCGGGAGGGTGGAGTAACCGAGGACCAGCGCCTTCAGCTGGGCCCCGTACAGCAGGGGTTTGCGTTCGAACCAGCAGTCGCGCAGCCGGATGGCGTGGTCGACGACCGCGTACCGGAGGTCGAGCTTGCCGACGATCCGCGCGCCCTTGATCTTCAGTCCGGCGACCCGGCCCTCCTCGGCGGGGCCGGCGCCCAGCAGCAGGGCCCGCAGCACCTCGGCCCGGACGGTGCGCTCCGGGCCCCATCCGGCCCCGTCCACGGAGCTGTCCTCGGGGTGTTCCCTGAAGTCGACGCCGTCGCCGCGCGGGAAGGCTTCCCACACACGGCGTTCGGCCGGGGTCAGATCGGTGATCTCCATCGCCGGGATGGTGTCCCGGCCGTCGATGCCATGTCAACCACGGCCGGAAATCGCTCCCCTGGCGGTACGTCAGTGCTCGACGCCGTCCTGCAGTTCCTGGCCCTTGAGCAGGAACCAGGCTGCCGCGGCGGTGGCGAGCAGGACGGCCGCGCCGACGCCGGAGGCGAGCCGCAGCCCGTCCACGAAGGCGTCCTGGGCGGCGCCGACCATCTGCGCGCCCGTCTGCGGGTCGAGGGCCTTGGCGGCCTCCACGGCCCCGCCGAGGGATTCGTGCGCCGCGCCGGCCAGCGGGGCGGGCACGGAGGCGGGGGCGGTGAAGGACTGGTAGACGCCGGTCACCACGGAGCCGAGCAGGGCGATGCCGAGGGCGGCGCCGAGTTCGTACGCGGTCTCGGAGACGGCCGAGGCCGAACCGGCCTGCTCCTTGGGGACGCTGGAGAGGATCACGTCGGCGGTGACGGTGAAGGAGAACCCCGCGCCGAGGCCGACGACGAGCAGGGCCACGCCGAGCAGCGGGTAGCCGGTCTCCTTGTGGATCACCGTGAGGGCGCCCAGGGCCAGGCCGATCGCGGCGAGGCCGCCGGTGACGATGACGCGTACCGAGTACCGGCGGGCGTAGCGGCCCGCGACCAGGCCCGTGGCCACCGCGCCGATGGCGGCGGGCAGTTCGGCCAGTCCGGCCTCCAGGGGGTCGCGGCCCTGCACGAGCTGGAGGAACTGGGAGAGGAAGAAGACCAGTCCGGAGAGCCCGAACACGGTGAGCAGGTCGGCGAGGACCGCGCCGGAGAAGCCGCGGTGCCGGAAGAGCCGCATGTCGAGCAGCGGCGACGGCAGGCTGAACTGGCGCCGCACGAAGGCGTACAGGCAGGCCCCGCCGATGACGGCGGCGGCCCAGACGCCCCAGGTGAGGCCGTGGGTGGCGACGTCCTTGACGGCGTAGACCACGCCGATGACGCCGATGAGGGAGAGGGCGACGCTGACCAGGTCCCAGGGGCCGGCGACCGGGTTCCTGGACTCGGGCAGCAGCTTGATGCCGACGAGGACCAGGGCGATCATCACGGGGAGGTTGATGAGGAACACCGAGCCCCACCAGAAGTGCTGGAGCAGGGCTCCGCCGACGACCGGTCCGACGGCCGCGCCGGCCGAGGCGGTGGCGCCCCAGATGCCGATGGCGAGGCTGCGCTCGCGGGGGTCCTGGAAGATGTTCCGGATCAGCGCGAGGGTGGACGGCATCAGGGTCGCGCCGGCCACGCCGAGCAGGGCGCGGGCCACGATCATCATCTCGGGGCTGCTCGCGTACGCGTTGAGCACGGAGACGGCCCCGAAGGCCGTGGCGCCGACGAGCAGCAGCTTCTTGCGGCCCATGCGGTCGCCGAGGGAGCCCATGGAGACGAGCAGGCCGGCGATGACGAAGGAGTAGATGTCGCCGATCCACAGCAGCTGGGTGCCGGACGGCTTGAGGTCCTCGCTGAGGGAGGGGGTGGCGAGACCGAGTACGGTGGCGTCCACCGCGACCAGCAGCACGGCCAGGACGAGCACGGAGAGTGCGAGCCACCGCCCGCGGCTCTGCCCCTCCACCTCCGTCTGCCGGTTCAGCTGTTCGGTACGGCTCATTGCTCCACGCTCCGTCGTGCGCCACCGAGCAGCAGCTCGGTGATCATGTACTGGAAGTCCTTGGCGGCGACCCGGCCGTCCATCACGGCCCAGGCGCAGGTGCCGATGAGGCCGTAGAGGGCCTCGGTGAGCCAGGCGGGGCTCAGGTCGATCCGGATGTCGCCCTCCTGCTGGCCGCGCCGGAAGAGCGCGCCGACCCGGGCGTCGAGGCGGGCCCAGCCCTCGTTGACCTGGTCGCCCTCGAAGAGCTGGTTCTCGGTGACGAGGAAGGCCAGCAGTTCGGCGTTCGGCTCCGCCTGGGCGACGAGCCGCTTGAGCGCCTCCACCGCCGTGCCCTCGTCGAGGCGGGCGTTGTCGAAGGCCACCTCGAACTCGCGGATGCCGAGTTCCTCCAGGGCCCGTACGAGGGCGTCCCGCCCGGCGAAGTGCCGGTGCAGGGTCGCGCGGCCGATCCCGGCGGCGCGGGCGACCTCGTCCATCGTGGCGGTCGACTTGCGGGAAAGCAGGGCGGCCGCGTCGCGGAGCACCTGGTCACGATCCATGGCCATGAGACAAGCATACCCCGGATGAGACGTCACTGTCTCACCGAATCGAAAAATGAGCTGCCCGTCGGACAGCCGGAGAGGAAACCTGAGGACATGAAGCCCCTGCTGCTGATCGACGTCGACGGACCCCTGAACCCCTACGCGGCCAAGGCGCAGCGCCGCCCGGAGGGGTACGCCACCCACCGGATGCGGCCGACGGGCTGGCGGGAGACGGAGAGCACGAAGCCACTGCGCGTCTGGCTGAATCCCGCCCACGGGGAGCGGCTGCTCGCGCTCACGGACCGCTACGAGCTCGTCTGGGCCACGACCTGGAAGGACGAGGCGAACGACTGGATAGGCCCGCACCTGGGGCTGCCCCGGCTGCCCTTCGTCGACTGGCCGGTGATGCACGGCCGGGCGCCGCGCGGGACCTTCTGGAAGACCCAGTACCTCCTGGAGTACGCGGGCGCGCGCCCCTTCGCCTGGATCGACGACGACATCACGGCCCTGGACCACGAGTACGTCGACCGGCGCCACCCGGCACGGGCCCTGCTGCTCCGCATCGACGCGCGGATCGGCCTGGTCGGGAGCGACTTCGAGCTGCTGGCGGACTGGGCCCCGCCCGCACCCGGCGGCGACCGACGGTGATTCGGTCATCGATACCCGTAACCGGGCGCGATCATGCGGGACCGTCAACGGCCGCCGGGCACGACTAGCCCGTCGAGCGAGCGTACGCATGCGGGGCGGGCTTGATCATTTGGAGTGACTGTCGCCGTGAGGCCTTCTGCCACGGGCCGGGGAGGGAGGAGAGTCCTGCCCGGTGGGCCCTCACCCGGGGTGGGCCACCCGCACCGATTCATTTCTTCGGCAGGGAGAGAACCATGAACGGATCCAGGAAGCTGGCCCTCGGGGCCGCGGTGATGGCCCTCACCATCGGCGGCGCGGTCGCCGTGTCGTCGGCCTCGGCCGAACCGCGCCGGACCGCGCAGGCCGCGGCGGTCACCACCGCGTGGGCCAGGGTCGCCGCGAACGGCCAGGTCCTGGGCGGGCAGGGCATCACGGGGATCAACAAGTTCGGCATCGGCCGCTACAACATCACCACGTCCGGCAGCCTCAACGGGTGCGCCCTACTGGGCACCATCAACACCAACGGGGGGAACGACCCCGGGCCGGGCAGCTCGTCCATCCTGGTCGGCCAGGTGAACGGGAACACCCTCTTCATCCGCACGGCCACGCCGTCCGCGGGCGGCACCGCGGCCGTCGACAGCGACCGGCCGTTCTCGGTCAACGTCGTCTGCTGATCCCCGCGACACCGCGGGGGCGGGGGAACCGGCCGGCTCCCCCGCCCCCGCGGGAACGCTCGGGACTACTGCTTGTGGATCGCCCAGGCGTGCTGGATGACCAGGTCGGCCTTGAGCTCGGTGAGCTGGACCGCGACCGCGGACGGGGCGGTGCCGCCGCGGCCGTTGCGGGAGGCCAGGGCCCCCTCGACGTTGAGGACGGTGCGGACCTCGGGGGTCAGGTGCTCCGAGATCTTCACGAACTGGTCGTCGGTGAGCTCGTCGAGTTCGATGCCCTCGGCCTCGCAGACCTTGACGCACTCGCCGGCCACCTCGTGCGCCACCCGGAAGGGCACGCCCTGCTTGACCAGCCACTCCGCGATGTCGGTGGCGAGGGAGAAGCCCGCGGGCGCCAGCTCCTCCATCCGCTCCCGGTTGACGGTGAGCGTCGCCATCATCCCGGTGAAGGCCGGCAGCAGCACCTCAAGGGTGTCGCAGGAGTCGAAGACGGGCTCCTTGTCCTCCTGGAGGTCGCGGTTGTAGGCGAGCGGCAGGGCCTTGAGCGTGGCGAGCAGGCCGGCCAGGTTGCCGATGAGGCGGCCCGACTTGCCGCGCGCCAGCTCCGCGATGTCCGGGTTCTTCTTCTGCGGCATGATCGACGAGCCGGTGGAGAAGGCGTCGTGGAGGGTGACGAAGGAGAACTCCTTCGTGTTCCACAGGATGATCTCCTCCGCGATCCGGGACAGGTTGATGCCGATCATCGCGGTGACGAAGGCGAACTCGGCGACGAAGTCGCGGGAGGCCGTGCCGTCGATCGAGTTGCCGACCGAACCCCGCTCGAAGCCCAGGTCCGCGGCCACCTGCTCCGGGTCCAGACCGAGGGAGGAGCCGGCCAGGGCGCCCGAACCGTACGGGGAGACCGCGGTCCGGGTGTCCCACTGCCGCAGCCGCTCGGCATCCCGGGACAGGGACTGCACGTGGGCCAGCACGTGGTGGGCGAACAGCACCGGCTGCGCGTGCTGGAGGTGGGTCCGGCCCGGCATCGCCACGTCCGCGTGTGCCTCGGCCAGGCCGACCAGGGCGTCCTGGAGGTCGGCGATCAGGCCGCCGATGGTCCGCGCGTGGTCGCGCAGGTACATCCGGAAGAGGGTGGCCACCTGGTCGTTGCGCGAGCGGCCGGCCCGCAGCTTGCCGCCGAGTTCGGCGCCGAGCCGCTCCAGCAGGCCCCGCTCCAGGGCCGTGTGGACGTCCTCGTCGGCGATGGTGCCGACGAAGGAGCCGTCGGCCACGTCGGCCTCCAGCCGGTCCAGGCCGTCGATCATGCGGTCGAGTTCCTCGGCCGTGAGCAGACCCGCCTTGGCGAGCACGCGGGCGTGGGCGCGCGAGCCGGCGATGTCGTAGGGCGCCAGGCGCCAGTCGAAGTGGACCGACGCGGACAGCTTCGCGAGGGCCTCGGAGGGCCCGTCGGCGAACCGGCCGCCCCAGAGCCGGACGTCACCGTTGTTGCTGCTCACAACTACTGCTCCTCATGAGGGTGGTGGTGCGACGGCCTCCCGGCCGCGCGCAGGAAGCCAGGAAGCGGAGAGGCCGTCTCGGTACAGCGTCAAACGATTCACGGCGCGATGCGACGCGCCGTCGTGACCGGCCGCAGCGTAGGCATAACTATGCATTGCTCCGTATGTTTCGTCAATCGATGCCTGGTGCCCCACCGCTGACCAGCCCGTATATCGGGAGCGCGGCCCGCCTGCGGCCGCCTACGATCGGCGGCGGAGCAACCGGGGAGGACTTATGTGGAGCGCGGGCGAGAACGCGTCATGGGGGCGCGCCGTGGCCCGGGGGCTGCTGCGCGGGGACACCTCCCCCGTCGCGGGCAGGCTCGCCGGGAACGGGCCGGAAGCCTGGACCGCCTTCGACGAGGAGATGCGCCGGCTCCTGCGCTCCCACAGCGCGGAGATCGCCGGCAAGCGGCTGGAGGTCCGGCTGTGTCACCCCGACGGGCGGGTGCGCGCGGCCGCGCTCGCCGCATGGCGGAACCCCCCGCTGCCGCTCGTCCTGATCCGGTGCGCCGACTGGGTCCCGCAGGTCCGCGACCGCGCCCGCAGGGTCCTCGGCAGGGTGGTGGCCCGGTATCCCGCCGAGGTCCTGATCGGCATCGCCCCGTTCATCCTGCGGCTGGGCGGCCGTGAGCACGGCGCCTGGGCGGTGGAGCAGCTGGAGGCGGCCCTGTCCGGCCGCTACTCCCTCCTCGCCGCCTGGTGGCGCCCCGGACGGCCCTGTACGACGTGGAGCTGGAACGCGCTGACGCCCGAGCAGCGCGACCGCCTCCTGGAGCGCCTGCGCGGGTCCGCCGACCTGACGATCCGCCGGTTCGGCGCCCGCGTCACCCTCGCCGCCGGGCGGTTCGGCGTGCGGGAGACCGCCCGGCAGGCCGCCGCCGAGCCCGACCCGGTGACGGGCCGGATGTGGACCGACGCCGCCCTGGCGGCGATGGGGGCCGACGGGCCGGACGACGAGGCGGTCGACGCCCTCCTCGGCTCCCGCTTCGCGGCGGTACGGGCCGCCGGTGTCACCGCGCTGCGCCGGGCCGGGCGGTCGGCCGAGGCGGTGGACCACCTGGCGGACCGCGCCGGCCAGGTCCGGGCCTGCGCCCGCTGGCTGCTGCGGCAGAACGGCGGCGACCCGTACGCGTACTGCCGCGAGCTCGTCACGGACCCGGACCGGGTGAGCGGGTACGCGGTGACCGGCTTCCGCGAGGTGGCCGGACAGGCCGACGGGCCGCTGCTGCTCCCCCTGCTGCACCACCCCGACGGCGCGGTACGGGCCGCCGCCCTGGCCGCACTGCACGGGCTGGGCCTCACCGTCGAGGACGCGGTCCTGCTCGCGATGCTGGAGGACCCCTCGGCGTCGGTGGCCCGTGAGGCCGCGCTCTGCCTGCTCCCCGCGGCCGAGCGGCTGGACCCCGCCACGCTGGCCGCCCGGACCGGCCCCGAGTGGCCCGCGCACACCCGCAGGGCGGCGTTCCGGCTGCTGGAAGGCCGGGGCGGGAGCGCCGAACTGCGGTCCTGCGTCGCCATGCTGACGGACCCCGACCCGGGCCTGAGCCGGCGGGCGCGCAGCCGGGTGCTCGACTGGAACTGGCTCAGCACCCTCGACGAGGGGGAGGCGCACCAAGCGGAACTCGGCGCGCTCCTGGCGCGGTCGGCCCGGCTCCTGTCCGTCGACCGGCTGCGGCTGTGACGCCCTTCGACGGCCTGCCTGCGCCGCCGCGGCCCCCGTCGGCCGTACCGTCTGACATGTGCTGCGTACCGCTCTGCTCACGGGCTCGCTGATCCTCGCCGGGCTCTTCCCGTACGGCCCGGAACCGCTGCCCGCCCGCCTCGCCGACACCGGCGGCGGCAGTCAGCTGATCACCGCCGTCGCGCCCGCGCCCGGGTCCACGACGGGCCGGCTGACCTGGTGGGACCGGCGTGCCGGGCGCTGGTACGAGGCGGGTTCCGCGCCCGCCCGGTTCGGCGCCAACGGCCTGACGGAGGGCGCGACGCGGACCCAGGGCACCGACACCACCCCGACGGGCCTGTTCGAGCTGCCGTACGCCTTCGGCACCGCCCGCGCGCCGGCCGGTACGGCCTACCGCTACCGCCGGGTGACGGACCGTTCCTGGTGGTGCCAGGACAACGCCTCGGGCAGCTACAACCGCTGGACCGAGCCGCTGCCCGCCGACTGCGCGCCCGGGGAGGCGGAGCACCTGATCACGTACCGGACCCAGTACGCGCACGCGCTGGTCGTCGCCTTCAACTACGACCGGCCCGTGCACGGCCGGGGCGCGGGCATCTTCCTGCACGTGAACGGCAAGGGCGCCACCGCCGGCTGCGTCTCGGTACCGGAGCGGTCGATGCGCGAGCTCCTCCGCTGGGCGAACCCCCGCCGCCACCCCCACATCGCGATCGGCACGGACTCCGGCCCGCTGACGGTGACCCGGTACTAGGCCGCTGGGCGGGCCGGGTCAGCCCTCCTTCTGGGCCAGGCGCAGGAGGTGGTCGGCCAGGGCCTGGCCGCCCGCCGGGTCGCGGCTGATCAGCATCAGGGTGTCGTCGCCCGCGATGGTGCCCAGGATGGCCTGGAGTTCGGCCTGGTCGATCGCCGAGGCCAGGAACTGGGCCGCGCCCGGCGGGGTGCGCAGGACCACGAGGTTCGCGGAGGCTTCCGCCGAGATCAGCAGTTCGCCGGAGAGGCGACGCATCCGCTCCTCCTTCGCGGACTCGCCGAGCGGGGCCTGCGGGGTGCGGAAGCCGCCCTCGCTGGGGACCGCGTAGATCAGCTCGCCCCCGGTGTTGCGGATCTTGACCGCGCCCAGCTCGTCGAGGTCGCGGGAGAGCGTCGCCTGGGTGACGCTCAGCCCGTCGTCGGCGAGCAGTTTGGCCAGCTGGCTCTGGGAGCGGACCGGCTGCCGGTTGAGGATGTCCACGATCCGGCGGTGGCGGGCGGTACGCGTCTGCGGGACGGACGGACCGTTCTGCTCGGGTTCCTGCGCCTGGCTCATCGTCGTCTCATTCTCCGGATCGTCCCGCTTCGTCGAGGATGCCGGGCAGCGCCCGGACGAACGCGTCGACCTCGGCCTCGGTGATGACGAACGGGGGCATCAGCCGTACGACGTCGGGGGCGGGCGCGTTGACCAGGAATCCGGCTTCCTGAGCCGCGAGCTGCACCTTCGGCGCGAGCGGCTCCGTCAGCACGATACCCAGCAGGAGGCCGGACCCGCGGACGTGGGAGACCAGGGGATGACCGGAGGATTCGATTCCGGAGCGCAGCCGCTCCCCCCGTGCCTTGACCCGGTCGAGCAGGCCGTCGGCGGCGATGGTGTCGATCACCGCGAGGCCGGCCGCGCAGGCGACCGGGTTGCCGCCGAAGGTGGTGCCGTGCTGGCCGGGCTGGAGCAGGTCGGCCGCCGGGCCGAAGGCGGCCACCGCGCCGATCGGGAGACCGCCGCCGAGCCCCTTCGCGAGCGTGACGAGGTCGGGTTCGACGCCCTCGTGGGCCTGGTGCTCGAACCACTGGCCGCAGCGGCCGATGCCGGTCTGCACCTCGTCGAGGACCAGCAGGGTGCCGGTCGCGCGGGTGATCTCGCGGGCGGCGGTCAGGTACCCGGCGGGCGGGACGACGACCCCGTTCTCGCCCTGCACCGGCTCGATGACGACGATCGCCGTCTCCTCGGTGACGGCGGCCCGCAGGGCCTCCACGTCGCCGTACGGGACGTGGGTGACCTCGCCCGGCAGGGGCAGGAAGGGGGCCTGCTTCTTCGGCTGGCCGGTGAGCGCGAGGGCGCCCATGGTCCGGCCGTGGAAGCCGCCGTCGGTGGCGACCATGTGGGTCCGCCCGGTCAGCCGGCCGATCTTGAAGGCCGCCTCGACCGCCTCGGCACCGGAGTTGCAGAAGAAAACCCGGCCCGCGCGGCCGAAGAGCTGGAGCAGCCGCTCGCCGAGCGCGATGACGGGCTCGGAGGCGTAGAGGTTGGAGACGTGGCCGAGGGTGGAGATCTGGGCGGTGACGGCCTCGACGATCGCCGGGTGGGCGTGGCCGAGGGCGTTGACCGCGATCCCGCCGACGTAGTCGGTGTACTGCGTGCCGTCCGCGTCCCAGACCTGGGCGCCCTCGCCCCGTACGAGGGCCAGCGGCGGGGTGCCGTAGTTGTTGGTCAGTGCGTGCTGCCAGCGGGCGGCGTAGTCCTGATTGCCCGTCATGTCCGTGCCCCTCCCTGGGCGTCGGGCACGACCATGGTGCCGATGCCCTCGTCGGTGAAGATCTCCAGCAGGATCGAGTGCTGGACCCGTCCGTCGATCACGCGGGCCGTGCCCACCCCGCCGCGCACCGCGTGCAGGCAGCCCTCCATCTTGGGCACCATGCCGCTGGACAGCTCCGGCAGCAGTTTCTCCAGCTCGCTGACGGTGAGCCTGCTGATGACCTCGTCGCTGTTGGGCCAGTCCGCGTACAGGCCCTCCACATCGGTGAGGACCATCAGCGTCTCGGCGCCCAGCGCGGCGGCGAGCGCCGCGGCGGCCGTGTCGGCGTTGACGTTGTACACGTGGTGGTCGTCGGCGCTGCGCGCGATGGAGGAGATGACCGGGATCCGGCCGTCCGCCAGCAGCGCCTCGATCGCGCCGGTGTCGATGGCGGTGATCTCGCCGACCCGGCCGATGTCGACGAGCTCGCCCTCGATCTCGGGACTGTGCTTGGTCGCGGTGATGGTGTGGGCGTCCTCGCCGGTCATGCCGACGGCGAGCGGCCCGTGCTGGTTGAGCAGCCCGACGAGCTCGCGCTGGACCTGGCCGGCCAGGACCATCCGGACGACGTCCATGGCCTCGGGGGTGGTGACCCGCAGACCGGCCTTGAACTCGCTGACCAGGCCCTGCTTGTCCAGCTGGGCGTTGATCTGCGGGCCGCCGCCGTGGACGACGACCGGCTTGAGGCCGGCCTGGCGCAGGAAGACCACGTCCTGGGCGAAGGCGGCCTTCAGGTCCTCGTCGATCATGGCGTTGCCGCCGAACTTGATGACGACGATCTTGCCGTTGTGCCGGGTGAGCCACGGCAGGGCCTCGATGAGGATCTCGGCCTTGGGCAGCGCGGTGTGCCTCCTCGCGGTGCTCATGAGCTGTACGCGCTGTTCTCGTGGACGTACTCGGCGGTCAGGTCGTTGCCCCAGATCACGGCGGACTCGCCGCCGTTGGCCAGGTCGGCGGTGATGCGGACCTCGCGGCCCTTCATGGAGACCAGATCGCGGTCCTCGCCCACGGAGCCGTTCTTGCACACCCACACGTCGTTGATGGCGACGTTCAGCCGGTCGGGGTCGAAGGAGGCCTGGGTGGTGCCGATCGCGGCGAGCACCCGGCCCCAGTTGGGGTCCTCCCCGTGGATGGCGCACTTGAGGAGGTTGTTGCGGGCGATGGAGCGCCCGACCTCGACGGCGTCGTCCTCGGTCAGCGCGCCGATGACCTCGATGCGGATGTCCTTGCTGGCGCCCTCGGCGTCGCCGATGAGCTGGCGGGCGAGGTCGTCGCAGACGGTCCGTACGGCCTCGGCGAACTCCTCGTACGCCGGTACCTCGCCGGAGGCCCCGGAGGCCAGCAGCAGCACGGTGTCGTTGGTGGACATGCACCCGTCGGAGTCGACCCGGTCGAAGGTGGTCCGGGTGGCGGCGCGCAGCGCCCGGTCGAGGGTGGCGCTGTCCAGGTCGGCGTCGGTGGTGAGGACGACGAGCATGGTGGCCAGGCCCGGGGCGAGCATGCCGGCGCCCTTGGCCATGCCGCCGACGGTCCAGCCGTCCCGGGTGGCGGTGGCCGTCTTGTGCACGGTGTCGGTGGTCTTGATGGCGATGGCGGCGGCCTCGCCGCCGTCGGCGGTGAGGGCGGCCGCGGCGGTCTCGATGCCCGGCAGCAGCTTGTCCATGGGGAGCAGGACGCCGATCAGGCCGGTGGACGCCACGGCGATCTCCCCGGCGTTGTGTCCGCCGCCCAGGGTGGTGGCCGCCTTCTCGGCGGTCGCGTGGGTGTCCTGGAAGCCCCGGGGGCCGGTGCAGGCGTTGGCGCCGCCGGAGTTCAGGACGACGGCGCTGACGGCACCGCCGCGCAGGACCTGCTCGGACCACAGGACGGGCGCGGCCTTGACCCGGTTGGAGGTGAACACGCCCGCGGCGGCCAGACGCGGCCCGTCGTTGACCACGAGGGCCAGGTCGGGATTGCCGTTCGCCTTGATCCCGGCGGCGATGCCCGCCGCCGTGAACCCCTGTGCAGCCGTAACGCTCACGGCGCGACTCCAATCGTGGAAAGACCCAGCGTCTCGGGGAGCCCGAGCGCGATGTTCATGCTCTGCACCGCGCCACCGGCGGTGCCCTTGGTCAGGTTGTCGATGGCGCTGATCGCGATGATCCGGCCGGCGGACTCGTCGTGGGCGACCTGGAGGTGGACGGCGTTGGAGCCGTACACGGACTTGGTGGTCGGCCACACGCCCTCGGGGAGCAGGTGGACGAAGGCCTCGTCCGCGTACGCCTTCTCGTACGCCGCGCGCAGCGACTCCGCGGTGGTGCCGGGGAGGGCCTTCGCCGAGCAGGTGGCGAGGATGCCGCGCGGCATGGGGACGAGGTTCGCGGTGAAGGAGACGGACACCCGCTCCCCGGCGAACGGGGAGAGGTTCTGCACCATCTCCGGGGTGTGCCGGTGGACGCCGCCGACCCCGTACGGGGTCACGGTGCCCATCACCTCGGAGCCGAGCAGGTGCGGCTTGAGGGCCTTGCCGGCGCCGGAGGTGCCGGTGGCGGCGACGATCACGGCCTCGGGCTCGGCGAGTCCCGCCTCGTAGGCGGGGTAGAGCGCGAGCGAGACGGCGGTGGGGAAGCAGCCGGGGACGGCGATCCGCTTGGTGCCGGCCAGCGCGGCGCGGTGTCCGGGCAGCTCGGGCAGGCCGTACGGCCAGGTCCCGGCGTGCGGGGCGCCGTAGAAGCGGTCCCAGTCGGCGGAGTCCTTCAGCCGGTGGTCGGCGCCCATGTCGACGACGAGCACGTCGTCGCCGAGCCGGGCCGCGACGGCCGCGGACTGCCCGTGGGGCAGGGCGAGGAACACGACGTCGTGGCCCGCGAGGGCCTCGGGCGTGGTGGCCTCCAGGGTCCGGCCGGCGAGGGGGACGAGGTGGGGCTGCAGCCCGCCGAGGGGCTGTCCGGCGTTGGAGTGGCCGGTCAGCGCGCCGATCTCGACCTCGGGGTGCGAGAGCAGCAGGCGCAGGACCTCACCGCCCGCGTATCCGCTCGCTCCGGCCACCGCTACACGTACCACCATCGGACCTCCTCCTCGATGGCATGACTATACGTAGGGCTGCACTTTTATGCAATCGCCTTGCGATCTTCCTCCTCCCGGCGCCTCAGGCCCGCCGGGCCCGGAAGGCCGCGGCCTTGGTGCGGTTCTGGCAGGCGGTGGAGCAGAACTGGCGGGCGGCGTTGCGCGAGGTGTCCACGTACACGCGGTCGCACCGGTCGGCCCGGCACACGCCCAGCCGGCCCGCGAGGCCGCCGCCCACCGCCAGGGCCAGCGCGGTGGCGCTGCCCGCGTTGACGCCCGCGGCGAAGGAGTCGTCGGGGCCGTGGAAGTGCATCTGCCACGGTTCACCCCCGGTCCGGTCCAGCCTCGGCCGGGCCCCGGTGTCGCGCAGCAGGTCGTTCACGGTCACGGCCGCGGCGTCCACATCCCCATCCTGCATCGACCGGAAGACCTCGCGCATGCGCCGGGCCGCGCCGACGAAGTAGTCCGCCTGCGCGGCGTCGACGGCGCGCGGCAGTGACGCCGCGACGCGCGGGACCGCCCCTTCGATCGCGGCGGGCAGCTCCGCCCCGCGCGGAGCCGCATACGGGCGGCCGCGCGCCTCTCCGTCCGTCAGGACGTTCACGAGCGCCACCGCCTGTTCCAGCAGTACCGCTACGTGACTGTCGAACATCACTTGACCAGTCACCCCTTCGATCGCTAGCGTCCATGGCGTCCGTAACCGACATTACTCGATACGACAGTTACGCGAGAGGTGGGGTCATGCCGCGGACCGTATGGCTGCTGGTGGCGGCGCGGGCGATCAACCGGCTCGGCGCCTTCTCCCTGCCCTTCCTGACCGTACTGATCGGCACCGAGTTCGGCGCGGGCACGACGACGGCGGGCCTGGTCTCGGGGGGCTTCGGCCTCGCCACGATCCCCTCCCGGGTGGCGGGCGGCCGGCTGGCGGGCCGGATCGGGCGCCGCCGCACGATCGTGCTGGGACTCGTCGGCTGCGCCCTCGCCCAGCTGGGCATCGCCGCCGCCGGCTCCCTCGCCGCGGTGGCCGTCTTCGCGGTCCTGCTCGGCCTGTCCTTCGAGCTGTACGAGCCGCCGAGCCAGGCGCTGATCGCCGACGCCGTCGGCCCGGCCGACCGGGTGCGCGCCTACGGGGCGCTCAACGCCGCACTGGCCGTCGGCGGCACCGGCGCCGGTCTGATCGCGGCGGGGCTGGGCCGGTGGGACCTGCGCTGGCTGTTCGTCGTCGACGCGCTCACCTGCCTTGCCTGCGCGCTGACCCTGCGCCTGGCCCTGCCGGCCGACGGCCCCCGGGGCCCGCACGCCGCACGGGACGACGGAAACGGCGACGGCGGGGGCGGCGACGGCGCGGGCGGCGACGGCGCGGGCGGCGACGGCGGCGGACCCGTGCGGCCCTGGCGGGACCGGGGTCTCTGGGCGATGTTCACCTCCGGGACCGCGTTCGCGCTCGTGTCCATGCAGATCGTGATGGCGCTCCCGCTCACCCTCGGCCACCGCGGCCTGCGACCCGCCGACGCCGGGCTCCTGTTCACCGCCTCGGCCGTGACCGTCGTCGCGGTCCAGCCGGCGCTGCGCCTGCGCCGCCTGGCCGCGCTGCCCGACCCCGCGGCCATGGCCCTCGGCTACGCCCTGCTGGCGGCCGGTCTGGCCGGCTACGCCACGGCGCGGGGCCTGCCCGCGTTCCTGGCCGCCACCGCCGTGCTGAGCGTGGGCGAGACGCTGGTCCTGGCCCGGGTCCTCGGCGTCGTGGCCGGCCTGGCGCCGCCGGGCGGCACCGACCGCTACCTCGCCGCGTACGGCATCAGCTGGGGCATCGCCACGGTCGCCGCCCCGGTCACCGCCACCCAGCTGCTCGAACGGGCCGGCGCCGGCACCCTGTGGGCGGGCACCGCGGCCCTGTGCCTCGCGCTCGCGGCCGCGCAGCCCCTGGTGGTGGGGCCGCTCACCAGGGGCCTGCCGGTGCGGTCGGGAGCGGGCCGACCGGCGTCGTAGTCCGCGGCGTCAGGAGCCGTCGGAGCCGTCCAGCGGGTGGCGGACCCACACGTTCGGTTCCACGTAGACCGCGAAGTCGCGTTCCGGTTCACAGTGGACCGGCGCCAGCGCACCGGGCACGAGGACCGGACCCGGGGTGTCGAAGGGCAGCCCGGTCCATTCCCGCCACTGCGCGAGCGTGCCGTTGACGGTCATGGAGAGCGGCGCCACCCCGTGGATGACCGCCCCGGCGCGCACGTGGACCCGCAGCCACGGGTCGTAGGGGAGCCCGTCCTCGCGGGTCCGGTACGCGTACTCCGCCATCGGCGTGGCGGGCTCGGCCGGCTTCCCGCTGGGCCGGACCGGGGCCACCAGCTCGGCGAACCCGGCGGCGCGGGCGCCCTCGCGCATGGCGGCCAGCATCCGGCCGGAGAGGCCCTCGCCCTGCCGGCCGGTGGCGACGGAGATCTCGATGGCGCTGACCGTGTCGGGCCGGATCCCGCGCCGCTGGTCGGAGAAGGCCCACATGAGGACCGCGTCCCAGCCCTGCGCGGGCAGCACGCCCGCCCGCTCGGGGGTGTGCAAGGCGAACGGCAGGCTGAAGCCCCGGGCCACCACCGTGTCCCCCTCGGTCGCGATCCAGACGTACTCGGGGAACTCGGCGACCATGCGCGGGTAGAGCAGCCAGGCCAGGGAGTCGTGGCCGGCGAACTCCGGCCAGGAGTCCTCCATGTCCCAGAGCCTGGCGGCCAGCTCGGGGCGGCGGGCGAGGGAGGTGATCACTATGGCGGTCATGCGGGCAGGCTAGAACGCCCCTCCGCCCCCCTCAACAGGGTTTACGGGCGCCGCGGACAGCCCGCCCCGCATCCGCCGCACCGCCTCCACCAGCTCTCCCGGACCCGAGACCCCGGCGAAGCCCAGCCGGACGTGGGCGGCGGGCGGCTCGGCGCAGAAGAACGGCCGGCCGGGCGCGATCGCGACCCCGGCGCGCAGGGCTTCGGCGACGAAGGCCGCGTCGTCGCCGCCCTCGCCGAGCCGGGTCCACAGCTGGTACCCGCCGGCCGGCAGCCGGACGGGCTCCAGCCCCGGCAGCTCCCGCCGCAGCGCGCCCGCGAGCACGTCCCGCCGGTGGCGCAACTCGGCGGCGACGGCCCGCAGATGACGCGGCCAGGCGGGCGCGCCGACCAGTTCGAGGGCGGCCTCCTGGAGCGGCCGGGGCACGAAGAAGCTGTCCACCACCTGGATCGCGCGCAGCCGGTCCAGCACCGGGCCCCGGGCGGCCAGCGCGCCCACCCGCAGGCTCGGCGAGGTGACCTTGGTCAGCGAACGGACGTGCACCACCACCCCGTCGGCGTCCTCGGCGGCCAGGGTGGGTGGCGGCGGGCCGGCGTCCTCGTGGGCCAGGGCCCGCGCGTAGTCGTCCTCGATCACGAAGGCCCCGGCGGCCCGCGCGATCCTCAGCACCTCGGGCCTGCGGGCGGCGGACAGCACCGCGCCCGTCGGGTTCTGGAACAGCGGCTGGCACACGAACACCCGCGCCCCGGTGGCCTCGAAGGCGGCCGCGAGCAGCTCCGGCCGGACCCCGTCCGTGTCCACGGGCACGGGTACGGGCCGGCAGCCGGAGGCGCGGGCGATGGCGAGCAGCCCGGGGTACGTCGGGGACTCCACCAGGACCGGCGCCCCGGGCGGGGCCAGCGCCCGCAGGGCCGTGGTCAGCGCGCTCTGCCCGCCGGCGGTGACCAGCACGTCGGCGGCCCCCACGGCCCCGCCGATCTCGCGGGCGAACCAGTCGCGCAGCTCGGGCAGCCCCTCCACCGGCGGCCGCCCCCAGGCCCCCGGGCGGCGTCCGGCCCGCGCCAGCGCGGCGGCCATGGCCCGCTCCGGCTGGAGGGAGGGGTGCAGGTAGCCGCTGTTGAGTCCGATCACGCCGGGCGGCGGCGTGGTCAGGCAGACCATCACCCCGGAGGCGTCCACCGAGCGGGGAACCACCTCACCGGTCCCCTCCGCGCTGAGGGAGACCTCCTGCCAGGAGGTGTCGCCGGAGGCGCCGGCCTCCGTGCGCGGCGGGGACCGGAACACTCCGGCGCCGGGCCGGGTGACCACGAGCCCCTCGGCGGCGAGCAGGGCGAGGGCCCGGGAAACGGTGACGGGGCTGACCCGGTAGCGCTCGACCAGGGCCCGACTGGACGGGAGCTTTCCACCCACCGGATAGCGGTCAAGCTCCGACCGCAGGCTTTCCGCCAGTTCCGCCACACTGCTACGCTCATACATGACAGCACAGAATAGCGCTACTCCCTCCGGCCCGATAGCGGTTCGGCCGACCGGTCACCACCTCGGCGCGCACGCCGACCCGGGCGTCACGGGCGGCACCGGCGGCGGCGCGGGCAGCGCTGCCGGCGTCACGGGCGGCAGCGGCGGCGGCGCTACGCGGGCGGCCACCCCCCGGCAGGCGGGCGGCACCCGCACCGGCACGGTCCTGGCCCTCCTTGGCGTCGTCGCCTTCTCGCTGACCTTCCCCGCCACCGCCTGGGGCCTGGAGAGCTTCGGTCCCTGGTCGCTCGTCGCCCTGCGCAGCGTCCTCGCCGCCCTCCTCGCGGGCGCCTTCCTGCTGGCCGGGCGGGTCCCCTTGCCGGCCCGCGCGCACTGGGCGGGGCTCGCGGTCGTGGCCGGCGGCGTGGTGGCCGGCTTCCCGATGCTGACCACCCTCGCCCTGCAGACCTCCACCACCTCGCACGCCGCCGTCGTGGTCGGACTGCTCCCGCTGACCACCGCCTCCTTCTCCGCCCTGCGCACCGGCGCCCGGCCGTCCCCCCGCTTCTGGGCGGCGGCCGTCGCCGGAGCGGCGGTCGTCCTGGGC
This sequence comes from Streptomyces sp. NPDC031479, assembly GCF_055581065.1. Lineage (NCBI taxonomy): Bacteria > Bacillati > Actinomycetota > Actinomycetes > Kitasatosporales > Streptomycetaceae > Streptomyces > Streptomyces sp. NPDC031479. Next base: position 242,531 of record NZ_JBVIKC010000002.1, on the reverse strand, counting down.
TTCACGCTCACCCAGAGCGGGGGAGCCCTCTCCACCGGGGACGCCTACCTGTTCGGGGCGCTCGTGGTGTGCGCCGCCGGATACACCGAGGGCGGACGGCTGGCGCGGCTGATGCCGGGCTGGCAGGTGATCGGCTGGGCCCTGGTGCTGTGCCTGCCGCTCACCGTGACCGGCTCCGTGCTCGGGCTCGCGTACGAGCCGGTGCACTTGACCGCCCACGGCGTGGCCGGCCTGGTGTGGGCGGCGGCCGGCTCCACCTTCTTCGGCCTGTACGTCTGGTACCGCGGAATGGCCGAGATCGGCGCCCCGCGCGCCAGCCAGCTCCAGCTCGCCCAGCCCCTGCTGACCCTGGTCTGGTCGGTCGCGCTGCTGGGCGAGCACCTCTCCCCGGCGGCGCCCGCCGCCGCCTGCGCGGTACTGGTCTGCATCGCCGTCACCCAACGGGTCAAATAGCCGGTTGTCGCCCTAAACTGCTAACACCGGATCGGACCGCCACCGAGGAGGTCAGCTATGCGCGCTACCGAGGGCGACCAGCTGGTGCAGCACGGCCGGGTCGTGGGACAACACGACAAGGTCGGCGAGATCACTCAGGTACTGGGCGAGAACGGAACCCCCCCCTACCGGGTCCGCTTCACCGACGGCCACGAGGCGGTCATGTCGCCCGGCCCCGACTGCGTCGTCAAGCACCCGTCCGAGCACACCCCCTGACCCCGGGCGGCAGCCCGGCTCAACGCGGCGCCGCCGTCGCCGGATAGTGATCGGCGACGACCCTGGCCATCGCGCCGTTGGGGTCCGCGGTCACCTGCTTCGCCGAGAAGTAGACGTGGCCGCGGACCTCGGCGTGCCGTGCCGCGAGGGTCAGGTGCCTCGACAGCTCCGCCGGATCGCGCCAGGCGGGCGTGGAGCTGTCCGCGTCGCAGCGGTACAGGGCCTCCCCCACGTACAGGGCCACCCGCGTGCCCCTGACGGTGCCCGCCCACCACTCCACGATCGCGGCGTAGTCGGCGGACGGGTGGCCGATCTGCCAGTACGCCTGCGGCACGATCGAGTCGATCCAGCCCTCGCGGACCCACTTGCGGGTGTCCGCGTACAGGTCGTCGTAGGTCTGCACCCCCGCCCGGGTCTGCGAGCCGAGCGGGTCCCGGTCGCTGTTGCGCCACACCGCGAAGGGGCTGACCCCGAAGCGGGCCGCCGGGCGGACGCCCTTCAGCCGGTCCGACATCTCCTTCACCAGGGTGTCGGTGTTGTGGCGGCGCCAGTCCGCGCGCGAGGCGAAGGACCCGCCGTACCGCTCGTAGGCCTCGTCGTCGTCGAACTCCTGACCGGCGACCGGGTACGGGTAGAAGTAGTCGTCCCAGTGCACCCCGTCGACCGGGTAGCGGGAGACGGCGTCGAGCATCGCCTCCTGCACGAAGGCCCGCACCTGCGGCAGCCCCGGGTTGTAGTAGAGCTTGCCCCCGTAGGGCACGGCCCAGGTGGGGTTGCGGCGGGCCGGGTGCGCCGCGACGAGCCGCTGGGGATCGGTGTGGTTGGCCACCCGGTACGGGTTGAACCAGGCGTGCAGCTCCAGCCCCCGCGCGTGCGCCTCGGCTACCGCGGTGCCCAGCGGGTCCCAGCCGGGATCCTGCCCCTGCACCCCCGTCAGCCACTGCGACCAGGGCTCCTTCGTCGAGGGCCACAGGGCGTCGGCCGTCGGCCTGACCTGGAGGAACACGGCGTTCAGCCGCCGCTCCACGGCCGTGTCGAGGAGCCCGGTCAGCTCCGCCCGCTGCTCCCGCGCGGACAGGCCGGCCTCGGAGGGCCAGTCGACGTTCTCCACGGTGGCGATCCACATCCCCCTGAGTTCCGGTACCGGCGCCCGCCCGCCGCCGGACCCCTGCACCGCCCTCCGCTCCCCCGCCGGGGCGGCCGCCGCCGTCGTGGCCAGCACCCCCGCGGCCCCCGCCAGCAGGCCCCGCCGTCCGATGTGCGCCATGTGACGACTCCGTTCCGCTCCGTGACATCGCTCTGCGTGCGCCCAGCATGCCCGCCCCACCCCGCCACCGGGGGCAAGGACGGGGGTAACGTCGGGGGGCGTGGCGGGCGCCGGACGCAGTTACCACTGCCAACTCCGGGGGACCCGCGATGGATGAGCAGCGAAAGGCACGATGTGACGGACCTCTCTACCCTCCCGACCGACATCGCACGGGTCGGCGTGGTGGGCTGCGGCCAGATGGGCGCGGGCATCGCCGAGGTGTGCGCCCGCAGCGGTCTTGAGGTGATGGTCGCCGAGACCACGGGCGAGGCCCTGGAGATCGGGCGCACCCGGCTGCACAACTCCCTGACCAAGGCCGCCGAACGCGGCAAGATCAGCGAGGAGGAGCGGGACGCCACCCTGGCCCGCCTCACCTTCACCACCGACCTCGGCGAGTTCGCCGACCGCGACCTCGTCATCGAGGCCGTCGTCGAGAACGAGCAGGTCAAGACGGAGATCTTCCAGGTCCTCGACCAGGTGATCACCCGCCCGGACGCGATCCTCGCCTCCAACACCTCCTCGATCCCGCTGGTCAAGCTGGCCGTCGCGACCTCGCGGCCGGACCAGGTCATCGGCATCCACTTCTTCAACCCGGCCCCGGTGCAGCAGCTCGTCGAGCTGATCCCGGCCCTGACCACGTCCGACGAAACCGTCAAGCGCGCCGAGGCCCTGGTCGCGAAGGTGCTGGGCAAGCACGCGATCCGCGCCCAGGACCGCAGCGGCTTCGTGGTCAACGCCCTGCTCATCCCGTACCTGCTCTCCGCGATCCGGATGTTCGAGTCCGGCATCGCGAGCCGCGAGGACATCGACAACGGCATGGAGCTGGGCTGCGCCCACCCGATGGGCCCGCTGAAGCTGGCGGACCTGATCGGTCTGGACACGGTCGCCTCGGTCGCCGATTCCATGTACTCCGAGTTCAAGGAGCCGCTGTACGCCGCTCCCCCGCTGCTCCAGCGGATGGTCGACGCGGGTCGCCTCGGCCGCAAGACCGGCTCGGGCTTCTACCCGTACGGCTGACACCCGGCGCGCACGCGCGGGGGCGGAGCACCGCCGGCCGGCCCGGGTCCCTCGACCTAGCCGAGCCGCAGATGGTGCAGCAGGAGCAGCCCGGCCGCCATGTTGGCGGCCGGGACCTCGCCCCGCGCGATCATGTCCGGCACGAGCTTCAGCGGGACCCACTCGCGCCGCGAGGACTCGAAGTCGTCCTCCGGGTGACCGACGTACGTGGCCCCCTCCGCCCAGTAGAGGTGGTGGCGGGCGTCGGTCAGCCCGTTGGACGGCTCCACCGTCATCAGGTGGTGCAGCGGCCCCGGCCGCCAGCCCGACTCCTCCTCCATCTCCCGCGCCGCCGCCGCTTCGACGGCCTCGCCGTCCTCGACCACCCCGGCGGGCAGTTCCCAGCCCCAGCTGTCGGTGATGAACCGGTGCCGCCACAACAGCAGCACCTCGTTGGCCTCGTTGACGGCCGTGGCCACGGCCACCGGGCGCAGCCGGATCACGAAGTGGTCCAGGTGCCGGCCGTCGGGGAGTTCCACGTCCGCGAGGTTCACGTCGAACCATCGGTTCTTGTACACCGTCTGCTCACTCAGGTTCGTCCACTGCACGGTTGTGCCACCTTTCGCATCCGTCGGTGGCAACATGGCAGCAGTTCCTGCCGTCACAGGGGAACGCGCAGCGCCCCGTCGATGAGCTGCGCAGTCTCCTCCGCGCCCGCGTACCCGCTGGTCAGCAGCTGTTCCCGGACCGCCCGCAGCCGGTCGCGCAGCCGCAGCGACTCCATCCCCTTGGCCCGTTCGGCCATTTCGGCCGCCGAGGCCACCGCCCGGTCCGCCTCGCCCTGGCGCAGCTGGATCTCGCACAGCATCGCGAGCCGGTGCACCCTCCCCCGGTCGTGCGCGGGGGTCCCCACGGCCTCCGCGGCCTGGGCGTGCGCCGCGTCGAGGTCCCCCAGGCTCAGCAGCGCCTCCGCCACCTGCACGTTGACCAGTCCGGGCTGTACGTAGCCCGTCTCGTCGGGCTCGGCGCCCGGCCGGATCCGCTCGGCGGCGGCCTCCGCGCTGCGGATGCAGGCCAACGCGGCCACCGGATCACCGAGTTGGGCGTAGGCCTTGGCCTGCATCGCGTACAGGTCCGCGGCCAGCGCCGGGGTGGTGTGCCGTCCGGCGGCGCGCAGCGCGGCCTCCGCGAAGGCGACGGCCTGGCGGTACTCCCGCAGGTGCAGCGACTGGTTGACCAGCAGGGCGATCACGTACGCGCCGAGCCCCCGGTCCCCGCTGGCCTTGGCGAGCCGCAGCGCCTGGTGGAAGTAGCGCTGGGCGAGCCCGTGGGCGTCGGAGTCGTACGCGCAGATCCCGGCGACCGCCACCAGGGACCCGGTGGCCCGGTGCAGGAGCCGGCCGATCCCGTCCGGGTAGCTGCCGCGGAGCATCGGAGCGGTCTCGCTGCCGAGGAAGCGGACGATCCGGGCGCGCGTCGCCATCCCGCCGGCCCGCCGGTACATCAGCTCGTAGTGCGCGCGGGCCGCCCGCAGGACCTCGATGTGCTCGGGCCCGATCCGGTGCGGGCCGGAGCGGGACACGTCGGCGTCCTCCGGCGGGTTCTCCCACTCCCACACCGGGATCACGGCCGGGGTCCCGGTGACGGCCTCGGCCGTGAGCAGCGCGGGCCGGCCCAGTTCGTCCGAGCGCCACAGGGCGGTGGCGCGGTCGACGAAGCCGCCGATCCGGGTCGTGTGCGGGCTGTGCTGTCCCGGGATCCCGAGCCCGATGTCCTCCAGTCCGACGGGCCGTCGCAGGCGTCCGCCGAGCACTTCGCAGATCAGGTCGGGCACTTGGCCGCGGGGGCGCTGCCCCTTCAGCCAGCGCGAGACCGCGGTGTGCTCGTAGCGCAGCGCGAGTCCGCGCGACCGGCCCGCCTGGTTGACGTGCGCGGCGAGTCCTGCGTGGGACATGCCCGCCTCGGCGAGGAGGGCGTCGAGCAGGGCGTTGGGCTGCATGGGCCCCTCCAAGGGCTCGTCGGATCCAGGCTAGTGGCTGGGGGCCCCGCGCGGGGTGCGGTGTGCTCGATTCACACGGGGTGTGAATCGAGTACGCGCATAAATGCGATGCGCACCCTGCCGCGCGGGGGCCCCGCGGGGTTTCACTTAAGAGCCTCGCCAAGGAGGCCGTCCGGGTCGTCGGCTCCCCCTCGTACAGTGCGACGACCCGGCACCGCGCCGCCCGCCCTGCTGTCTGCCCGACACTCCATGGCAGGCGGGCGGCGCACCACGGCTCCGCCGGGGCCCGGTTGGTCGCCGGGTGCCCGCCAGGAGCCGGGCCGCACCCGCACCGGGCCCGTCCACCGGCCCGGTGCGGAGTGGCTCCGCCGGTCGCGCGGGGACGGCCGGACCGGTGCAGGGCCGGTCCGGCTCCGCCGCCCGGCACGCACCCGGCCCGGCCGCAGGAGCGGCCCGTCAGGGGCGCTCGCCCCGGTCGCCACGGTCGTTGCGGAGCACCAGCAGGGTCACGTCGTCCGTGAGCCGTCCCCTGGTGTGGCGCAGCAGTGCGGCGTGCACGCCCGCGACCAGCCGCGCGGGCGTGGGCGCCGGCGCCCGCGCGAGGACGCCCCGCAGCGGGAAGAAGCGGCCCCGGCGGTCCCGGGCGTCCTCGGCGCCGTCGGTGTACAGCACGAGGACCTCGCCGGGGCCGATCTCCCCGCAGTACCGGGACCGGAGGTCCGGCGGCAGGGGGACCACCCCGAGCGGCGGCAGCGTCTCGCCGCCCGCGAGCGGACGTACCGTGCGCGCCGGCGGGACGGACGCCGGTGCCGGGCCGAGGCGGTAGGGCCAGGGGTGGCCGCAGTTCAGGGCCTCCACCGAACCGTCCGCCGCGATCTGGAGCAGCAGCACCGTCACGAACTCCTCCGCCACCGTGGACCGCGGCCGTTGCGGTGAGGCCGACGGGGGCTCGGCGCGGGCGCGTTCGCTCAGGTGCCGCTCCAGGGAGCGTTCCATCCGCCGCAGGACCCCGGCGGGCTCGGGCTCGTCGTGGGCCGCCTCGCGGAAGGAGCCCAGGACCGCGGCGGCCGCCCCCAGGGCCGGGAGGCCGTGGCCCCGTACGTCCCCGATCAGCACCCGTACGCCGTACGCCGTGGTCACCGCTTCGTACAGGTCCCCGCCCACGGCCGCGCCCCGGCTCGCCGACAGCTGGGCGGCCGCGAGCGCCAGGCCGTCCATCCGCCCGGGCAGCGGTCTCAGCAGGACCTGCTGGGTGGCTCCGGCGATCTCCCGCGAGCGGCGCAGTTCGGCCACCAGCCCCTGGCGGACGCGCAGCGCGCAGCCCGTGGCGAGGAGCAGGAAGGCCGCGCAGGTGGCGAGGCCCGGCCCCGGCCGCCCGGGGGCGGACGGCTCCCAGGACACCGCGGCGCCGCCTCGGGCGAGGGCGCACACCCGGCGCACCCGGGGCCTCTCCGCGTGCGTGATCATCCGTAGGACCCTCCCCCTCCGGCTCGACGGCCGGAACGATTGTGTCGACCTCCTGACGTACTGGACACAGGTCACCGTTGTTCTCACCCCAATGAGTGAGGGGCCCCTCCGGTGATCCGGAGGGGCCCCTCGATCGGGTTCTGCGGCGGGGCGCTACGCGCCGCGCAGCACCGCCCCGGTCCGCTCGCCGGCCAGGGCCACCGCCGCGTCGCGCGCGGCCGTGGACTCCTCGGCGGTCAGCGTGCGGTCGGTCGCGCGGAAGCGCAGCGCGTACGCGAGGGACTTCTTGCCCTCGCCCACCTGCTCACCGGTGAACACGTCGAACAGCCGCAGGGACTCCAGCAGTTCACCGGCTCCCTTGCGCAGCGCGGTCTCCACCTCGGAGGCCGGGACCGACGCGTCGACGATCAGCGCCACGTCCTGGGTCGCCACCGGGAAGGAGGAGATCCGGGGCGCCTGGAGGGCCTCGCCGCCGGCCGCCGCGAGACGGTCCAGGTCGATCTCCATGGCGCTGGTACGGGCGGGCAGGCCCATCGCCTTGACCACGCGGGGGTGCAGCTCACCGGCGTGGCCGATGACCGTCTCCACGCCGTTCAGGACGACGACCAGCTCGGCGCAGCGGCCCGGGTGCCAGGGGCCGTACTGGCCCTGGCGGACCACCAGCTCGGTACCGGCCTCGACGGCCAGCGCGCGGGCGGCCTGGACCGCGTCGGCCCAGTCGGCCGGACGGCCCTTGCCCCACCAGCCGGCCTGCTCGCGGGCGCCGGCCAGCACGACCGCGGCGTGGCGCGGCTGCGCGGGCAGGGCCGCGTTCAGGGTGGCGATCTCCTCGTCCGTGGGACGACGGTCCACGGGCAGGCGTACGGCGACGCCCGGCCGGTCGCCGGCGAGGAAGACGGAGCCCGTCTCGAAGAGCGCGAGGTCGTGGCTGCCCCGGCTGTCGTTGCGGCGCAGCGCGCCGAGCAGACCCGGCAGCAGCGTGGTGCGCAGTGCCGGCTCCTCGTCGGAGATCGGGTTGACCAGCTTGACCACCTGGCGGGCGGCGTCGTGCGCCGGCAGCTGGAGCTGGTCGAAGACGCCCTCACCGAGGAACGGGTAGCTCAGCGCCTCGACGTAGCCGGAGCCGGCCAGCGCGCGGCCGGCCCGGCGGTGCAGCAGCTGCCGGGCGGTCAGGCCTCGGCCGGAGGGCACCTGCGGGAGGGTGGACGGGAGGTTCCCGTAGCCCTCCAGCCGGATGACCTCCTCGGCGAGGTCGTTGGGCTCGGCGAGGTCGGGACGCCACGAGGGGACGGTGACGACGAGCTCGTCCTGGCCGTAGACGTCGCAGCCGACCTCCTGGAGGCGGCGCACGACGGTCTCGCGGCCGTAGTCCATGCCCGCGACCCGGTCCGGGTGGTCGGCGCGCATCGCGATGGTGCGCGGGGCGCCCGGGGCGGTCAGCTCGGTGACCCCGGCCTCGGCGGTACCGCCGGCGAGCAGCACGAGCAGGTCGACGGTCCGCTGCGCGGCCGCGGCGGCGGCCTGCGGGTCGACGCCCCGCTCGAAGCGCTTGGAGGCCTCGGAGGAGAGCTTCAGGCGGCGGGCGGTGCGCGAGATCGACACGGAGTCGAAGTGCGCGGCCTCGACGACCACGTCCGTCGTACCGGTGACGGCGCCCGTCTCCGGGTCGGTGACGGAGTCGGCGATCTCGGTGTGGGCACCGCCCATGACACCGGCGAGCCCGATGGGGCCGCTGTTGTCGGTGATCACCAGGTCCTCGGCGTCGAGCGTGCGCTTGACCCCGTCGAGGGTGGTGAACTTCTCGCCCTGCTCGGCGCGCCGGACACCGATGGCGCCGTCGAGGCGCGAGCGGTCGTAGGCGTGCAGCGGCTGGCCGAGTTCGAGCATCACGTAGTTGGTGACGTCGACGGCGAGCGAGATCGGGCGCATGCCCGCCTTCTGGAGGCGGCGCGTGAGCCAGATCGGGGACCGGGCCTCGGGGTCGAGACCGGTCACGGTGCGGGCGGTGAAGCGGTCGCAGCCGGCCGGGTCGTCGACCTTGACCAGGTAGCCGTACGAGTTCGGCGCGGGCACGTCGAGCAGCGCCGGGTCGCGCAGCGGCAGGCCGTAGGCGGTGGCGGCCTCGCGGGCCACACCGCGCATGGACATGCAGTAGCCGCGGTCCGGGGTGATGTCGATGTCGAGGACCTCGTCGACGAGCTGGAGCAGCTCGATCGCGTCGGTGCCGACCTCGTGCTCCGGCGGCAGCACGATGATGCCGTGCGTGCCGTCGTCGCCCATGCCCAGCTCGTCGCCGGAGCAGATCATGCCGTGCGAGGTGCGGCCGTAGGTCTTGCGCGAGGCGATCGCGAAGTCCCCGGGCAGGACGGCGCCGGGCAGGACCACGACGACCTTGTCGCCGACGGAGAAGTTCCGGGCGCCGCAGACGATCTCCTGCGGCTCACCGGTGCCGTTGGCGGAGCCGACGTCGACCGTGCAGAAGCGGATCGGCTTGCGGAAGCCCTCCAGCTCCTCGATCGTCAGCACCCGGCCGACGACCAGGGGGCCCTTGAGCCCGGCGCCGAGCTGCTCGACGGTCTCGACCTCCAGGCCGGCGTCGACGAGCTTGGCCGCCACGTCACGGCCGGTCTCACCTGCGGGGAGGTCTACGTACTCCCGCAGCCACGAAAGCGGGACCCGCATCAGATCTCCATCCCGAAGGGCCGGGTGAAACGAACGTCACCCTCGACCATGTCTCGCATGTCTTCAACGTTGTGACGGAACATCAGCATCCGCTCGATGCCGAAGCCGAAGGCGAACCCGCTGTACTTCTCCGGGTCCACACCGCAGGCGGTCAGCACCTTGGGGTTGACCATGCCGCAGCCGCCGAGCTCGATCCAGCCCTCGCTGGAGCAGGTGCGGCAGGGGCGGTCGGGGTTGCCCACCGAGGCGCCGCGGCACACGTAGCACTGCATGTCCATCTCGGCGGACGGCTCGGTGAAGGGGAAGAAGTGCGGGCGCAGGCGCGTGGTGGTGCCCTCGCCGAACAGCTCCTGGACCATGTGGTCCATGGTGCCCTTGAGGTCCGCCATGGTCAGGCCCTCGTCCACGGCGAGGAGCTCGACCTGGTGGAAGACGGGCGTGTGCGTCGCGTCGAGCTCGTCGGTGCGGTAGACCCGCCCCGGGCACACGATGTAGACGGGGGGCTTGCGCTCCAGCAGCGAACGCGCCTGCACCGGGGAGGTGTGGGTGCGCAGCACGACGCCGGACTCGTCGCCCTCGGTGCCCTCGGGCCCCCGGACGAAGAACGTGTCCTGCATCTGGCGCGCCGGGTGGTCGGGCGTGAAGTTGAGGGCGTCGAAGTTGAACCACTCCGCCTCGACCTCGGGGCCTTCCGCGACCTCGTAGCCCATGGCCACGAAGATGTCCGCGATGCGGTCCATCAGCGTGGTCAGGGGGTGGCGGGCGCCGGCGGGCACGCGGTCGTAGGGCAGCGTGACGTCCACCGCCTCCTCGACCAGCACCCGCTCGTCGCGCTCGGCTTCGAGCGCCACGGTGCGGGCCCCGAAGGCCTTGTTCACGGCGCCGCGGGCCTGACCCACGAGCTTGCCCGCCGTGGCCTTGGCCTGCGGGGGCAGCGCGCCGATCTCCCGGTTGGCGAGCGCCAGGGGCGAGCGGTCGCCCATGTGCGCGGTCTTCGCCTCGCGGAGCTCGTCGAGGTCGCCGGCGGACGCGAAGGCGGCGAGCGCCTCGTCCCGCATGCGCTCGATCTCTTCCGGTTTCAGTGCCTCGACCTCGACAGGGTCGTACGACTTGTTCGGTGCCGACATCTCTTCCCGTACTTCCGATGGCTGGCTGGTGGTCCCCGTACGACTCGATCGGCACAAGGACACAAAGGTGCCAAAGGACGAGTCTAAGGGCCGTCGGGGGTGGAGGAGCCCGTGGGCCGCCTGGCGAGACGCTCCGCAGGGTTACTGCGTGAGGTAGGCCGGTGCGCTCACGGGCAGGATAAATCGGAACTCGGCCCCGCCGCCGGGGCCGCGGCCGACCGTGATGGTGCCGCCGTGGGCCTCCACGATGCCCTTGACGATGTACAGGCCCAGGCCGGTGCCGCCGCGCTTGCTCCCCCGCCAGAAGCGGGTGAAGACGCGGCCCATCGATTCCTCGGGGATCCCGGGGCCTTCGTCGGTCACGGTGACGGCGGTTCCCTTCTCGTGCGGCGCCACGTCGATGGTGACCGTTCCGTCACCGTGGCGCACCGCATTTTCGAGGAGGTTGCCGAGGATCTGGTCGATCTTGTCCGGGTCGGCCCAGCAGTCGGGCAGCGGACGGCTGACCCGTACGAGGAACCGTTCGGGGGCCTGGCCGTTCGCGGTGAGCGCCTGGACGTGGCGGCCGACGGCGGCGGCGATGTCGACCGGCTGACGGCGCACCTCCAGGCGGCCCGAGTCGATGCGGGAGATGTCGAGCAGCTCGGCGATCAGGCGGGTGACGCGGTTGGCGTCGGCGTCGACGGTCTCCAGCATCAGCCGCTTCTGGTCGTCGGTGAACCGCTCCCACTTGGCGAGGAGGGTCGCCGTGAAGCCCTTCACCGAGGTCAGCGGGGAGCGCAGCTCGTGCGCGACGGTGGCGATCAGCTCGGCGTGGCTGCGTTCGGTGCGGCGGCGGGCCTCGGTGCCGCGCAGGGTGACCACGAGGCGGCACAGCGGGCCGGTGGGGTGGCTGCGGACGTAGCGGGCGGAGACGAGCACCTCACGGCCGCCGGGCAGGAGCAGGTTCCGCTCGGGCTGTCCGCGGCGGGTGGCGAGGCCGCCGTAGGGGTCGGTCAGGGCCCACCAGCGGCGGCCTTCGAGGTCTTCGAGCGGCAGTGCCCGTTCGATGCGGGCGCCGAGGGCCTGGCCGGGGTCGGTGGCGGTCATCCGGGCGGCGGCCCGGTTGAAGCAGATCACCCGGCCGGTGTGGTCGGCGACGACGAGCCCGTCGGGCAGCTCGTCGGGGTCGATCCCGGACCCGGCCCATGCGGGGGCGTCGTCCACGGTCCCGGGACCCGCGGACGCGTGGCCGGGGGCGGAGGCCGCCGCGGCGCCCGACGGGGCGGAGCCGCGGGCCGGGCCGGGTCCGGGCGCGGAAGCCGGGGCCGCGGCGGAAGGCCGGGGGGGAGCCGCGGGACGGCCCCGGGCGGAGGAGGCCGCCTGGGGCGGTACGCCGCGCAGGCCGTCGGCGGCGGGCGCGGGTCCCGCCGGGCCGTGGCCCGCGGGCCCGGGGGCGTCCCGCAGCCGCTCCTCGGCCGCGCCCGCGGCCTCCTGCGAGCTGTTCGTACCGACGGTCATTTCCCCGTACCCCACATCTCCGAGTAGCGCAGTGGGCCCCCCGGGCGGCCACATTACTAGCTGGGGGTCACGGAGCGGCACCCTCCGGGCGCCCGCTGTGCACGCGCGGAGGCGTACAGGCACACGGCGGCGGCCGTGGCGAGGTTCAGGCTCTCGGCCTTGCCGTGGATCGGGACCCGTACGACGGCGTCCGCGAGCGCGCGGGTCTCCTCGGGCAGGCCCCAGGCCTCGTTGCCGAAGACCCAGGCCGAGGGGGTGCCCATGGTGCCCGCGTCCAGCTCGGCGTCGAGGTCGTCCGTACCGGCCCCGTCGGCCGCGAGGATGCGCACGCCCGCCGCCCGCAGCCCTTCCACCGCCTGTTCCACCGGGACGCCCACGGCCACCGGGAGGTGGAAGAGGGAGCCCACGGAGGCCCGTACCGACTTCGGGTTGTACAGGTCGACGGAGGCGTCGGTCAGCACCACCGCGTCGGCGCCGGCGGCGTCCGCGCAGCGCAGCACGGTGCCGGCGTTGCCGGGGTCGCGGACGTGCGCGAGGACGGCCACCAGGCGGGGGCGCGCCCTGAGGATCTCCTCGAAGGGCGAGTCGAGGAAGTGGCAGACACCCACCAGGCCCTGCGGGGTGACCGTCTGGGAGACCTCGGCCAGCACCTCGTCGGAGGCGTAGTGCACGCGCGCGCCGGCCAGCAGGGCGGCCTCGACGATGTCGGCGTAGCGCTCGGCGGCCTCGACGGTGGCGAACAGCTCGATCAGGGTCGCGCCCTGGGACCCACGGTGCTCGACGGCCTCGCGGACGGCCTGCGGCCCCTCGGCGATGAACCGGCGCTCCTTGGTGCGGAAGTTGCGCCGCGCCAGGCGCCTGGCGGCGGCCACCCGCGGGGATCGGGGGGAGATCAGCTCGTCGGGGTAACCCATGGTGTCTGCGGTTCTCTCTGGGGGTTCCGGGGGCGGGCGGGGCGAAAGCACACGGACCCGCAGGCGAATCGCCTGCGGGTCCGTGGGGGCCGGCCGCGTGGAGCGGGCCGGCTAGCCCTTAGGCAGCGGCCTTGGGGGCGTTGACGTCGGCCGGAAGCGCCTTCTGGGCAACCTCGACGAGCGCGGCGAAGGCGTTGGCGTCGTTGACGGCCAGCTCCGCGAGGATCTTGCGGTCCACCTCGATGTTGGCGGCCTTCAGACCCTGGATGAGGCGGTTGTACGTCATGCCGTTCTGGCGGGCAGCGGCGTTGATGCGCTGGATCCACAGCTGACGGAAGTCGCCCTTGCGCTTCTTGCGGTCGTTGAAGTTGTAGACCAGCGAGTGGGTGACCTGCTCCTTGGCCTTGCGGTACAGGCGCGAACGCTGACCGCGGTAGCCGGAGGCCGCCTCGAGGATCGCCCGGCGCTTCTTGTGGGCGTTTACTGCCCGCTTGACGCGTGCCACTTTTTAACTCCTTGTAGCGGGGCCGTGGATGTCTTCACACGGCCCGAATTCGATGGGGTCCCGGTCTTGACGTCCGTCCGCTCCCGGCGAGGGGAGCGGAGGGCATCAGATGCCGAGAAGCTTCTTGATCTTCGCGGCGTCGCCGGGGGCCATCTCCGCGTTGCCGGTGAGGCGACGGGTGACACGGGACGACTTGTGCTCGAGCAGGTGGCGCTTGCCGGCGCGCTCACGGAGCACCTTGCCGGAGCCGGTGACCTTGAAGCGCTTCTTGGTACCGCTGTGCGTCTTGTTCTTCGGCATGGCGCCGTTATCTCCTCGTCGGTGGCGCTCCCACCGGTCCCTGGGGACCGGCTGACGGGAGCGTCATGTTGTGTCGGTGATCCGAGACGGGCTGCCCCGGAATCAGGCCTCGGCGTTCGCCTCGTCGGCGGCGGCCTCGGTGACCTCAGCGGCCTCAGCGGCCTCGGTGGTCTCCGCCTCGACCGGGGCGTCCTCCTCGGAAGGAGTCACCTCGTCGTCGGTGGCGGCGACACCCTGGCGCTCGGCCTTGCGGGCGGCCTGCGCCTCGCGGGCTTCGGCCATCGCCTCGGTCTTCTTCTTGTGCGGACCGAGGACCATGATCATGTTGCGGCCGTCCTGCTTCGGGTTCGACTCGATGAACCCGAGGTCCTCGACGTCCGAAGCGAGGCGCTGGAGCAGGCGGTAGCCGAGCTCCGGTCGCGACTGCTCGCGACCACGGAACATGATCGTGATCTTGACCTTGTCGCCCTGCTTGAGGAACCGAACGACGTGACCCTTCTTGGTGTCATAGTCGTGCGGGTCGATCTTCGGCCGGAGCTTCATTTCCTTGATGACCGTGTGCGCCTGGTTCTTGCGCGCCTCACGGGCCTTCATGGCCGACTCGTACTTGAACTTGCCGTAGTCCATGAGCTTGCAGACCGGCGGGCGTGCGGAAGCCGCGACCTCGACCAGGTCCAGGTCGTACTCCTGCGCGAGCTCAAGCGCCTTCGCAAGCGGGACGATGCCCACCTGTTCGCCGCTGGGACCGACGAGTCGCACCTCAGGGACACGAATCCGATCGTTGATGCGGGGCTCGGTGCTGATGGATCCTCCTCGGTAGCACCACACGACTGCCTGGCAGACAGCCGCTGACGTCTTCTGTCGTCAGACCTACCGCGGCGGAGAATCAAAAAAAGCCCCGCCGGGCACAGGCGGGGGCTCCAAAACAACCGGAGCACCGCCGCGTGCGAACCGCGGGGCGCAGACTCGGGCAGCTTTCCATCGTCCGTACGGAACGATGGATACCGCCTGACCGGATGACCCGCCTCCCCGGAGGGTGGTCGGGTGGGAGATCGGAGCCTCCACTTGTGGGCCGGGCACACAGGTGTCCGGCCGGTCGAAGTACATACTAGCACCCGCATGGCAAGGCCGCCGCACGGCATATCGTGGGACGCATGACTGACGCGACGCCCTCCGATTCCCCCTCCTCCGCCCCGGACGCTCCCGACTACGACGACATGACCCGCGACATCGCGGACGTGCCCGCCGTCGAGGTCATCACCACGGTGGCCGTCCACCTGCTGAGCGCCGCCGCGGTCAACCTGGGCCTGGACAAGCCCGACTCCGAGCACAAGGACCTCGACGAGGCCCGCAAGCTGATCACCGCCCTGGCCGGTCTGGTCACCGCCAGCGCCACCGAGATCAGCTCCTTCCACGCGGCGCCGCTGCGCGACGGCCTGAAGTCGCTCCAGCTCGCCTTCCGCGAGGCCTCCCTCGTCCAGGACGAGCCGGGCCAGGGACCGGGCGAGAAGTTCACGGGTCCCGTCTACGCCTAGTCCTGTTCCGGTACGCCGCCCCGCGGAGTACCCCGTACGTACGTGAAGGGGCGCCCGCCGATCACTGGCGGGCGCCCCTTTCGCGTACGCGCGTGCGCGACTCAGCGCGTGAAGAGCGGCTCACCCGGCGGGAGCGGGGCGTCGGCCGGCAGCAGGGCCATGTTCAGGCCCCGTACCAGGCGGGCCCGGAGGGTCACGTCGGCCGCCAGGGTCTCGGCGATCCGCTGGGCCGTCCGGGCCGGATCGGCGTCGGCCGCCAGGAGCACGGCGAGGGTCCCGTCGGCGCCGGAGCCGCCCGGGACCAGATGCGCGCGCAGCACGGCCGGCTCCGCCACGACGGCGGCCCGTACCGCTTCCCGTACCGCCGGCGCGGCCAGCGGGTCCGCGTCCGTACGGCCTTCGGCGAGCGCGAGCAGCGCCGGGCCGGTCAGCTGGTAGGGGACGGGGCCGGCCAGGTCGAGGACGATCGTGTCGGCCTTCTCGTGCGCGGCGGCGGCCAGGGCCTGGTGCAGCGGGACGGCGACGGGCCGGGCCGCGGGGTCCCACAGGGCCAGCGAGGCGATCGAGGTGAAGGCGGGCAGGGCCCGCCGGTCGCCCGCCGTCAGGGTCGGCACGGCCATGTCGCTGGTCTTCTCGCGCTTGAGGCCGGTCTCCGGGTCCGTCTCGACCTCGCCGAGCACCGCCACGACGGGCACCAGCAGGCGGGCCTCCTTGAGGGCCGCGAGCAGCTGCGGTTCGGCCGCGCGGTCGGCGGCCCAGGCGGCCAGGGCCGCGCTCAGCCGGGGATCGGCGGTGCCGTCGTCGTCGGAGAAACCGGGGTCTGGAATGTTCTTGGTGGCCACAGTTACCCGACCCTATCCCGGCGGGCGGCGCGGGGACGCCGGGCCAGTACGCCGGCCAGCACGAGCAGCGCCGCTCCCCCGGCGGCGGCCGCCCCGGCACCCAGCCGGGCCCGCCGCTCCGGTGGCCGCACGGGGTCGGGGCCCGCACCGAAGTACGTCCGCCCGGCCGGGACGGGCGCCGGGACCGCCGGTTCGGGGCGCAGCCCGTCGGCGGCCTGGAGCGCGGCGACGGGGTCCACGGTGCCGCGGCCGAGGGAGTCGTCGCGGCCGCCGGCCGGGCGGTCGGTGGCGGTGTCCTCCAGCAGCTTCTTGATCTGCGCCGGGGAGAGGCCGGGGTGGGCCGCCTTGACCAGGGCGACGGCGCCGGAGACGAAGGCGGCGGCCGCACTGGTGCCCCACCCCTCGTAGTAGGCCCGGTCGGGGTCGGCGATGACCACGTCGACGCCCGGGGCGCTGACGTCGGCGTACCAGTGGCGGGTGGAGAAGGACGCCTTGCGGCCATGGCGGTCGACGGCGGCGACGGCGATCACCCCGGGGTAGGCGGCGGGGTAGGAGGTGTGGTCGCCGCGTTCGCCGCCGTTGCCCGAGGAGGCGACGACGACCACGCCTCTGCCGAGGGCGTACTGGACGGCCTCGTCCTCGGCGGCCTCGTGGTGGGCGGTGTCGCTGTCGTCCCCCAGCGACAGGTTGATCACGTCGGCGCCGTGGTCGGCGGCCCAGCGGATGCCCTCGGCGAGGGCGCCGGACTTGCTGTCGCGGGCCTGGGCGCGGCCCGGGTCGCCCTCCTCCAGGATCACGCGGACGGGGAGGATCCGTGCGTGGGGGGCGATCCCGAGGACGCCCTGGGAGCGGTCGGGGCCGTGGCCGTGGCCGGCGATGATGCCGGCCATCGCGGTGCCGTGCCGGGCCCAGGCGCGGTCGCCGCGGCCGGCGCCCATGCCGACGAGGTCGGTGCCGTCGAGGACCTGGCCGGCGAGGTCGGGGTGGGTGGCGTCGACACCGGTGTCGAGGACGGCCACGGTGACCCCGTCGCCCTGGGTGGTGCCCCAGGCCTCCTCGGCACGCAGGGCCAGCAGGCCCCACTGGCGGTCGCGGATGGTGTCGGCGGCGGCCGGGGGCGCGGCGACCACGGTGAACAGGGCGGCCAGGGCGATACCGCTGGTGGCGGTGACGGTGGCGGCGGCGGTTCGGCGGGGGGAGGTCATCGGCGGAGCTCCGGGCGCGGGGTGGCCGTGGGGGCGGGCGGGGCCGCGAGCGCGCCCAGGGTGCGGCCGACCCGGTCGGCCACGGCCTGGGCCGCGTGGCCCAGGCCCGCTTCGGCGACCGTTCCGGTGGCGCCGTGACGGACCGCGTCGGCGGCCGGGAGCGGTGCGTCCATGGTGCGGCCGTCGGCGAAGGCGGAGACCGCGTAGACCACGGCCGGGGCCCGGTCGGTGACGGCCGCCGTCCAGGCGGCCCGGCGGGAGTCGGCGTACTCGTAGGCGGGCGGGGCGGGCAGGCGGCCCCGCAGGCCGGCCATCACGGTGGCGTCGGCGGGGGTGAAGACCAGGCCCACGGTGACCAGGGAGCTGCGGGTGGTGTCGGTGTAGGTGGCGCGGAGCACGCGGGTGCAGCCGGCCGCGGCGAGCGCGGCGCGCCACTCGGGGGTGAGGGCGGCGGCGCAGTCGGCGTCGGGTGCCAGTGCGATCCGGGTCCAGCTGCGGTCGGCGCCGCCGGGGCCGGTGTCGGGGCCGTCGAGCACGGGCGGCAGGAGGCTGTCCACGGGGGCCGAGCGCCAGAGCGAGGCGGCCTCGCGGTAGGCGGCGTCGGGGGGCAACGGCCGGTGCGCGGCGCGGTGTTCGTTCCAGGCGATGGTGGCCGCGCCGGCGAGGAGGCCGGTGCCGAGGAGGGCGCTGAGGGTGGCGGCGAGGACCCGGCCGGGGTGGCGGCGCGGGGCCGGGGGCGGGGGCGGTCCGTGCTCGCCCAGGACCGCGGTCCCTGGTGTCGACGTGGTCATCCGGCGGCTCCGCCCCCCGTTCCGTACGGCTGCCTGCCCGTACTCTACGGGGCGGTTGGCGCTGCCCTGGCCGGGCGGGGGTGGGGGTGGCCGGGGTCGGGGCATCGCAGCCGAACCCAGCCCCGCCGGCGTTCGAGGCGCGGGGGTCGGGGCGGAGCCACGGGGTTTTCGGCGGGGGTGCGTACCCCTACCCACCGGTACACCCGTCTGGCAAGCTGCCGCCCATGACTTCCGACCGGGCTCGGTACGACCGGGCGACCGCGCATCTCGACGCGCCCCTGGCCATCGTGGACCTCGACGCCTTCGACGCCAACGCCGACGACCTCGCACGACGCGCGGCCGGCAAGCCGATCCGCGTCGCGAGCAAGTCCGTGCGGTGTCGAGCCCTGCTCGAACGCGTGTTGGAGCGGCCCGGGTTCGCCGGGATCATGTCGTACACGCTCGCCGAGTCGCTGTGGCTGGCCCGGTCCGGGTTCGAGGACGTGCTGCTCGCCTATCCGTCGGCGGACCGGGCGGGTTTCGGGGAGCTGGCGCACGACGCGAAGCTGGCGGCGGCCGTCACGGTGATGGTGGACGATCCCGCGCAGCTGGACCTGATCCAGGGGGCGCGGAGCGGGGGCGCGGAGGAGATCCGGGTCTGCCTGGAGCTGGACACGGCCCTGCAGCTGTTCGGGGGCCGGGTGCGGGTGGGGGCGCGGCGCTCGCCGCTGCGGGAGCCCGGTGAGCTGGCCGCGCTGGCGCGGGCGGTGCAGGAGCGGCCCGGGTTCCGGGTGGTGGGACTGATGGGCTACGAGGGCCACATCGCCGGGGTCGGTGACGCCCTGGCCGGCCGGCCGCTGCGCTCGCGGGTGATCCGGCTGATGCAGGCGACGGCCCGCCGGGAGCTGGCCGAGCGCCGGGCCGAGGCGGTGCGGGCGGTGCGCGCGGTGGTGCCGGACCTGGAGTTCGTCAACGGCGGCGGCACCGGCAGCGTGGCCGAGACGGCGGCCGAGGACGCGGTGACGGAGATCGCCGCCGGGTCGGGGCTGTACGTGCCGCGGCTGTTCGACAACTACACCTCGTTCCGCGGCCGGCCCGCGGCGCTGTTCGCCCAGCCCGTGGTGCGCAGGCCCGGGGTGGGTGTGGTGACCGTGCTGGGCGGGGGCTATCCGGCCTCGGGGGCGGCGGGCGCCGACCGGCTGCCGGTGCCGTACCTGCCGGCGGGGTTGCGCTACGACCCCCAGGAGGGGGCGGGCGAGGTGCAGACGCCGCTGCTGGGGAGCCCGGCCGACGATCTGCTGATCGGCGACCGGGTGTGGTTCCGGCACGCCAAGGCCGGTGAACTGTGCGAGCGTTTCGACACGTTGCACCTGGTCGAGGGCGACCGGGTGACGGCCACCGCCCCGACGTACCGGGGCGAGGGCCGCACGTTCCTCTAGTTCTGGAAGACGCTGTCCGTCTGGTCGGGGACGACGCTCGTGTCGCCCCGGCGGACGGGGCCGGCCGTGCCGTCGTGGTCGACGTAGCCGGTGGTGGAGCAGGGGTAGGGGCCGGTCTTCTGCTTCTTGGGCTCGATGAACATCGGGTTCACGATCCACTTGCCGTCGCTGTTGTCGTACGCGCGGCACATCAGCTCGTTCTTGTTGCGGTTGACGACCAGGCGCAGGGCGGTCGCGTCGCGCAGGAAGGAGATGTCGGTGTCGGAGTCGCCGGCGGCGAAGACCTGGCGCCGTGAGGCGGGCTGGACCTTCTCGGCGGCCGGGCCGCGTACGCCGAAGACCTCCTTGTTGATCCAGCAGCGCTTGCCGTCGATGTAGGTGATCATCGTGTCGGCGCCGTCCTTGACGGAGCCGCAGCCCTGGAGGTGGGCGGTCAGCTTGCCGCCCCGGGTGGTGTTGCGGATGCCGATGACGTGGTCGGCCTTGACGCCGACTCCCTGGGCCCAGACCTCGACGACGGGCTGCGGGGAGGCGGAGCTGATCCACACGTCGAAGCCGGCCTTCTGGAGGCCCTTGATGAGGTCCTGCTGCTGGTCGTAGTAGCGGACCCAGCCGGTGGCGGTGGTGGTGCCGACCTGCTGCTTGGCGCCGACGGGCGCGGCGAGGTTCTCGGTGCGGGCGGCGGCGGCGAAGCCGCGGACCTCGCTCGCGGTCCAGCCCTGCATCAGCTGCGGCAGCCAGGCGTAGGCGGGTTCGGTCGTACGGTGGTCCCAGCCGGCGAAGGCGGCGGCGCCGGCGCGGGTGGCGGAGGTGCCGTAGACGGCGCCCAGCTCGTCGGCGCAGGCCGCGCCCGCGGGGGTGCCGGTGGGCAGCGGGGCGCCGGGGCGGGCGAGGGGGCCGCAGGCGGTGGCCAGGTCCCGGGCGGCGGCCGGGGTGAGGTAGCGGCTGGTGGTGGTCCAGTCGCCGCCGGCGGGCTGGCGGATCCTGCCGTTGCGCAGCAGCCAGAACATGGTGGCGTCGCCGACGTCGTTCTTGACGACGGTGTTGTCCCAGTCGAAGACGGCGACGGGCTTCTCGCGGGTGGGACGGTACGGGTTGCAGCTGCCGTACCGGTCGATGAGCTGCTGGAGGCGGGCCTGGTTGTCGCCGTACCAGCCGGCCGCGAGCTCCGGGGTGGTGCAGTGCGCGCCGGGCCGGGCCGCCTGGGCGGCGGGGGCGGCCGCGACGAGGGTGCCGGCCGCCATCGCGGCGGCGGCGACGGCTGCGGCCTGGAGCCGCCGGGTGGGGCTGAGTCGGGTCACTGGGATGGTCGCTCCTGATTCCGATGAAGATCGTCGGGGACGGTAGAGCACGACAGCCGGGCGTCGTGCGACGCCCGGCTGTCGAGGGGGTGGTGCGGAGGTGAACGTTTAGAGGGGAGTCACGTACGCGCCGGAGATACCGCCGTCGACGAGGAAGTCGGTGGCGTTGATGAAGGAGGAGTCGTCGCTGGCGAGGAAGGCCACGGCGGCGGCGATCTCGGTGGGCTCGGCGAACCGGCCGAGGGGGATGTGCACGAGGCGGCGGGCGGCCCGCTCGGGGTCCTTGGCGAACAGTTCCTGGAGCAGGGGGGTGTTGACCGGCCCCGGGCACAGGGCGTTGACGCGGATGCCCTCGCGGGCGAACTGGACGCCGAGTTCGCGGGACATGGCCAGGACGCCGCCCTTGGAGGCGGTGTAGGAGATCTGGGAGGTGGCCGCTCCCATGATGGCCACGAAGGAGGCGGTGTTGATGATGGAGCCGCGGCCCTGGCGCTGCATGTAGGGCAGGGCGGCCTTGCAGCACAGGTAGACGGAGGTGAGGTTGACGTCCTGGACGCGGCGCCAGGCGTCGAGCCCGGTGGTGAGGATGGAGTCGTCGTCCGGGGGCGAGATGCCCGCGTTGTTGAAGGCGATGTCGACGGAGCCGTAGGTGTCGAAGGCGGTCTTGAAAAGGGCCTCGACCTGCTCCTGGTCGGTGACGTCCACCTGGACGAAGGTGCCGCCGACCTCTTCGGCGGCGGCCTTGCCGGCGGCCGGGTCGATGTCGGCGCAGACGACGTTGGCCCCTTCGGAGGCCAGGCGGCGGGCGGTGGCGAGGCCGATGCCGCTGCCGGCTCCGGTGATGACGGCGGTGCGGCCGACGAGGCGGCGGCAGATGATCTCTTCGTTCGACATGCTGGTCAGGCCTCCGTGCTGATGAAGACGTTCTTGGTCTCGGTGAAAGCGGTGAGGGCGTCCGGTCCGAGCTCGCGGCCGAGCCCGGACTGCTTGTAGCCGCCGAAGGGGGTCGAGTAGCGGACGCTGGAGTGGGAGTTGACGGAGAGGTTGCCCGCCCGGACCGCGCGGGAGACGCGCAGGGCGCGGCCGAGGTCGCGGGTCCAGAGGGAGCCGGAGAGGCCGTACTCGGTCGCGTTGGCCAGGCGTACGGCGTCCTCCTCGTCCTCGAAGGGCAGGACGACGGCGACCGGCCCGAACACCTCCTCGACGGCGACGGGCGCGGTGGGGGCGGCGCCGGTGACGAGGGTGGGCGGGTACCAGAAGCCGGGGCCTTCCGGGGCCTTGCCCCGGAGGGTGGTGAGGTCGTCGGTGACGTACGCGCGCACGCGCTCCAGCTGGCTGCGGGAGATGAGCGGGCCCATCTGGGTCTTCTCGTCGAGCGGGTCGCCGACGGCGATGGACTCGATGGCGGGGGCGACGAGTTCGAGGAAGCGGTCGTAGGCGCCGCGCTGGACCAGGATCCTGGTGCGGGCGCAGCAGTCCTGGCCGGTGTTGTCGAGGTAGGCCATGGGGGCCGCGGCCGCGGCCGCCTCGATGTCGGCGTCGGCGAAGACGATGTTGGGGCTCTTGCCGCCGAGTTCGAGGGTGATCCGCTTCACCCGGTCGGCGCACTTGGACATGATCTGCTTGCCGACGCGGGTGGAGCCGGTGAAGACGATCTTCGCGACTCCGGGGTGCTCGACCAGGGCGTCCCCGGCGACCGCTCCGTGACCGGGGAGCACCTGGAAGAGGTGCTCGGGGATCCCGGCTTCGAGGGCGAGTTCGGCGAGGCGCAGGGCGGTGAGCGGGGTGGTCTCCGCGGGCTTGAGGATGACGGCGTTGCCCGCGGCGAGGGCGGGGGCCAGGCCCCAGGCGGCGATCGGCATGGGGAAGTTCCAGGGGGCGATCACGCCGATGACGCCGAGGGGTTCGAGGAAGGTGACGTCGATGCCGCCCGCCACGGGGATCTGCCGGCCGGAGAGGCGTTCGACTCCCCCTGCGGCGAATTCCAGCAGGTCGCGTACGTTGCCCGCTTCCCAGCGGGCGTTGCCGATGGTGTGGCCGGCCTCGCGGACCTCCAGCCGCGCCAGTTCCTCCAGGTGTCCGTCGACGGCCGCGGCGAAGCGGCGCAGAAGTCTGGCCCGGTCGGCGGGGGCGAGTGCCGCCCATCCCCGCTGGGCCGTGGCGGCCCGCCCGACGGCCGCGTCGACATCGTCCCGTGTGGCGGCCGGGACGGTGGCGACGAGTTCCTCGGTGGCCGGGTTCAGGACTTCCAACACGTCGGACAACGTGGTGCCTCTCTGGTGTGCGGTGAGGTGCGGGTGGCGTGCGGTGGGGTGGACCCGGGCCCTACAGGCGCTCGAAGGAGCGGCGCAGTTCCCAGTCCGTGACGGCGGAGTCGTAGGCGTCGAGTTCGACGCGGGCCATGTTGCGGTAGTGGGCGACGACTTCGGGGCCGAAGGCCGCCTTGGCGATCTCGCTGTTCTCCCAGAGCTCCGCGGCCTCGCGCAAGGTGGCCGGGACGTGGGCGTAGTCGGCGGTGTAGGCGTTGCCGGTACAGGCCTCGGGGAGTTCGAGGCGGTTCTCGATGCCGTAGAGGCCTGCCGCGACCAGGCCGGCGACGGCGAGGTAGGGGTTGACGTCACCGCCGGGGAGGCGGTTCTCGAAGCGGGTGGAGCGGCCGTGGCCGACCACGCGCAGGGCGCAGGTGCGGTTGTCGAAGCCCCAGGCGACGGCGGTCGGGGCGAAGGATCCGGGGCGGAAACGCTTGTACGAGTTGATGTTGGGGGCGTAGAGAAGGGAGAAGTCGCGCAGGGCGGCGAGCTGGCCGGCCAGGAAGTGCCGCATCACGGGCGACATGCCGTCCGGGCCGTCACCGGCCATGGCGTTGTTGCCGTCGGCGTCACCGAGTGAGAGGTGGATGTGACAGGAGTTGCCCTCGCGCTCGTCGTACTTGGCCATGAAGGTGAGCGAGACGCCTTCCTGGGCGGCGATCTCCTTGGCGCCGGTCTTGTAGACGGAGTGCTGGTCGCAGGTGGTGAGCGCCTCGTCGTAGCGGAAGGCGATCTCGTGCTGCCCGAGGTTGCACTCGCCCTTGGCGGACTCCACGACCAGCCCGGCGGCCTGCATCTCGTTGCGGATGCGGCGCAGCAGGGGTTCGACGCGGCCGGTGCCGAGGACGGAGTAGTCGATGTTGTACTGGTTGGCGGGGGTCAGGCCGCGGTAGTTGGCGTTCCAGGCCGCCTCGTAGGTGTCCTGGAAGACCATGAACTCCAGCTCGGTGCCGACCATCGCCTTGTACCCGTGTTCGGCGAGGCGTTCCAGCTGGCGGCGCAGGATCTGGCGGGGGGCGGCGACGACGGGAGAGCCGTCGTTCCAGGCGAGGTCGGCGAGGACGAAGGCGCTGCCGGGGTTCCAGGGGACGCGGCGCAGGGTGGCGAGGTCGGGGTGCATGGCGAAGTCGCCGTAGCCGCGGTCCCAGGAGGACATCTCGTAGCCGTCGACGGTGTTCATGTCGGTGTCGACGGCGAGGAGGTAGTTGCAGCCCTCGGTGCCGTGGGCGAGGACCTCGTCGAGGAAGAACTGTGCGGCGAACCGCTTGCCCTGGAGGCGTCCCTGCATGTCGGGGAAGGCCAGGACGACGGTGTCGATCTCACCGCTCGCTACGAGGGCACGGAGCTCCTCGGGGGCGAGCGGGGGCTTGCGGTCTACCACTGGAATCTCTCCTTCGGTGAGCCGAGGGGGCCTAAGGTATTGAATAGAACCATTGCTTGGGAAGGGGAGGAGCCGAGATGACCGACACGGCGGGTGAGGGTGGCGCGATCGCGCGGCTGAATCCCGTACTGCGACAGGTGCGGGCGGGCAACGGTTTCGAGGAGGCCCTGGAGCAGATCCTCCAGGTGGTGAGGCTGGGTCTGGTGCCGGGCGGGGAACGGCTGCCGCCGGAGCGCGAGTTGGCGGAGCGCATGGGGATCAGCCGCGTCACCCTGCGCGAGGTGCTGAAGGTGCTCCAGGACCAGGGCCTGGTGGAGGCCCGGCGCGGCCGGTACGGAGGGACGTTCGTGCTGTCCCGCCCCGACACCCCGGCGGGCGGGGCCGAGGAGGAGCTGCGGCGCCGGGTGGCCGGGGTCGACATCGAGGACGTCCTGCGCTTCCGCGAGGTGCTGGAGGTGGGCGCGGCCGGCCTGTGCGCCGCGCACGGGCTGACCGAGGAGGGCACGGAACGGCTGCTGCGCGCGCTCACCGCCACCCATGACGCACCGCTGCCCGACTACCGCCGCCAGGACACCCTCTTCCACCTCACCCTGAGCGAACTCGCCGGCTCCGCCTCCCTGACGGCCCAGTACGCGGCCGTCCGGGCCAAGGTGAACGACCTGCTCGACTGCATCCCGCTGCTGGTGCGCAACCTCGAACACTCGCAGCAGCAGCACACGGCTCTGGTGGAGGCGGTGCTGGAGCGGGACGCCGAGGGGGCGCGGGCGGTGATGCGCGAGCACTGCTGCGGGACGGCGGCGCTGCTGCGCGGCTTCCTGGCCTGAGCGGATCCGGGTCGGTCCGGTGGGGCGGGAGAGGTTTTCGTAACCCCTGTTTAACGCACGGGTCTTGCGCCCGCCACACCCAGGACGCAAAGGTACGCCTCACAACCATTGCATTGCCCTAGGCAGGAGCGCACATGGCCGACGACACCGCACCCGTATCCGCACCGCCCTCCCCAGGGGACGCGGACGCCGAGTACCTCCAGCGCCGCACCCTGCGCCGCGGCAGCGCCGGCTGGCTGCTGCTGACCGGCCTCGGCGTCGCCTACGTGGTCTCCGGGGACTACTCCGGCTGGAACGTGGGCCTGGCCAAGGGCGGCTTCGGCGGCCTGGCCATCGCCACCGTGCTGATGGGCGCCATGTACGCCTGCCTGGTCTTCTCCCTCGCCGAACTGTCGACCATCCTGCCCACGGCGGGCGGCGGCTACGGTTTCGCCCGCCGCGCGCTGGGCCCCTGGGGCGGCTTCCTCACCGGCACGGCCATCCTCATCGAGTACATCCTGGCCCCGGCCGCGATCGTCATCTTCATCGGCGACTACGTCGAGTCCCTGGGCCTGTTCGGGCTCACCTCCAGCTGGCCCGTCTACCTCGGCTGCTTCGTGATCTTCATCGGCGTGCACCTGTGGGGCGTGGGCGAGGCCCTGCGCTTCAGCCTCGTCGTCACCGCCATAGCCGTCGCCGCGCTCCTGATCTTCGCCTTCGGGGCGCTCTCGGACTTCGACGCGGGCTCCCTCGACAACATCGCCGTGGACCCCGACGCGTTCGGCTCCAGCTCCTGGCTGCCCTTCGGCGCCCTCGGCATCTGGGCCGCGTTCCCCTTCGGCATGTGGTTCTTCCTGGGCGTCGAGGGCGTCCCGCTGGCCGCCGAGGAGGCCAAGGACCCGGTCCGCTCCATGCCGAAGGCCCTGGCCATCTCCATGGGCATCCTGGCCCTGCTCGCCCTGATCACCTTCTTCGCCGCCACCGGCGCCCAGGGCGCCGACGCCGTCAAGTCCGCCGGCAACCCCCTCGTCGTGGCGCTGGAGGGTGACGGCGGCCCCACCGCCCTCAGCCGCTTCGTCAACTACGCCGGCCTCGCGGGCCTCGTCGCCTCCTTCTTCTCCCTCATCTACGCCGGCTCCCGCCAGCTGTTCGCCCTCTCCCGGGCCGGCTACCTGCCGCGCTTCCTCTCCCTCACCTCGAAGCGCAAGGCCCCCTACCTCGGCCTGGTGATCCCGGGCGCGATCGGCTTCGCCCTGGCGGCGGCCACCGGCAACGGCGCGCGGATGCTGAACATCGCCGTCTTCGGCGCGACCATCTCCTACGCCCTGATGGCCCTCTCCCACATCGTGCTGCGCCGCCGCGAGCCCGGCCTGGAGCGGCCCTACCGCACCCCCGGCGGGGTCCTGACCTCGTCCGTCGCCTTCGTCCTCGCCCTGTCCGCCCTGGTCGCCACCTTCCTGGTCGACAAGGACGCCGCGTTCATCGCCCTCGCCGTCTACGCCGTCGCCCTCGCGTACTTCGCCTTCTACAGCCGTCACCGCCTCGTCGCCTCGGCACCCGAGGAAGAGTTCGCGGCGCTTGCCGAAGCCGAGGCGGAGTTGACCCGCGACTGAAATCCTGATCCCCGCACCGCTGTCCAGTACCACCCTGGAGGTATCACCGTGCCCAGGCCGCTCATCGGCATCAGCACCTACGTGGAGGACTCCACCCGCTACGGCGTGTGGGACCTGCCCACGTCCCTCGTCCCGTCCGGGTACTACGAGCTCGTCCAGGCGGCGGGCGGCGCGGCCGTCCTGCTGCCGCCGGACGAACCGGAGCGGGCGGCGGAGGTACTG
This sequence comes from Streptomyces sp. NPDC031479, assembly GCF_055581065.1. Lineage (NCBI taxonomy): Bacteria > Bacillati > Actinomycetota > Actinomycetes > Kitasatosporales > Streptomycetaceae > Streptomyces > Streptomyces sp. NPDC031479. The sequence goes on along the minus strand of NZ_JBVIKC010000002.1, from coordinate 215,607 downwards.
GGCCGGCTCGACGGCCTGATCATCTCCGGCGGCCCGGACGTGGACCCCGTACGGTACGGCGCCGAGCGCGACCCCCGTACGGGCGCCCCTGCGACGGTCCGCGACGAGTGGGAGCTGGCGCTGATCGGAGCGGCCCTGGAGGCGGACCTCCCGCTGCTCGGCATCTGCCGGGGCATGCAGGCCCTCAACGTCGCCCTCGGCGGCACGCTCGTCCAGCACATCGACGGGCACGTCCACACCCCGGGCGTCACCTCCTGGCACCCGGTCCGCCCCGTCGCCGGCACCCGGTACGCGGCGCTGGTCCCGGAGGTGGCGGAGGTCCCGACCTACCACCACCAGGCCGTGGAGCGACTCGGCCGCGACCTCGTCGTCTCCGCCTACGCGGAGGACGGCACGGTGGAGGCCATCGAGGACCCCGACCGCTCGAAGTGGGTCGTCGGCGTCCAGTGGCACCCCGAGCGGGACAAGGACACCCGGGTGATGGCGGCCCTGATCGAGGCGGCCACCGCCCACCGGACGGTCCTGGTCTCCTGACCGCCGCCCCGTGACCGGGCCCCGGCGCCTTCTCCCCGGCGCCGGGGCCCTTGCGCGTCCGGGGCCCGGCCCGCGTTCCTCCGCCGAATGGCCGGGGTCCCGCCGGGCGGGCACGCTGGAACCATGCGGACCGAGGCGCACGGCACGGCCCCCGGCCCGGTGTCCGGATTCCTGGAGAACCCGGTCGTCGGGATGGCGCCGTGGATCATCTTCTCCCTGGTGGTCGGCCCGGGACGGTTCGAGATCGCGGTCGGGATCGCCCTGGCCTCGGCCGTGGCCCTGGTCGTACTGGGGCGGGTCGTGCACCGGGGCAGCTCGTGGAAGCTGCTGGAAATCGCCGACGTGGTGTTCTTCGCGGCGATGGCGGTGGTGGGCGCCCTGGCGAGCCAGGGCACGCTGCGCTGGCTGGAGACGTACGCGGGCGAGGTCGCGAACCTCACCCTGACTCTGATCGCCTTCGGCTCGATGGCCGTGGGGATGCCGTTCACCCTGCAGTACGCGCGGGAACAGGTCGATCCCTCGCTGTGGCACTCCCCCGCCTTCCTGCGGACCAACTACGTGATCACCGGGGCGTGGGGGCTCGCCTTCCTGGTGGCGGCCATCGCGGGCGCGTACGGGGACCTGGTGCTGCACAACCCGGACAACCTCTGGACGGGCTGGATCATCCAGATCCTGGCGATCGTCGCCGCCCTGCGGTTCACCGCCTGGTACCCGGGGGTGGTCCGGGCCCGGGCGCGGGGCGAGGCGGGACCGGGCAGGGCCTCGCTGATGCTGCCGCTGGCGGGGCTGCTGGTGCCGATCGGCATCGCGGTGCTGGTCTTCGACGGCAGCGTGTGGTGGCTGGGCGTGGCCCTGATCGTGGCGGGCGGGCTGCTGACGAAGGCGCTGCGGGCCCGGGTCCAGGACTGAGACGGGACCAGCCCTCCCCCGGGCGGGCGAACGTTCCTCAGCCGCCACCGCCCGCCCGACCGGATCGGATCACTCGCTGAACGCGACCGAGCGGACCTTCATGTTCGTGTTGCCGTAGCCGTCAGCGGCTTCAGCGTGAAGTACGTGTCGCCCTCGCGGTCCGCCTCGGCGAACACGGTGGCCGACGCGGTGGTCCGGTTGCGGGGCGAGAAGGCCGGCTGGCTGGCGCCGGAGTCCCGCACCTCGAAGCCTCACCCTCCTGCCCCTGCCGCCCCGGGTCACCGCCCACCCCTCGCCGAAACGATCCTCCCTTGCCCGATCGGCCCAGGGGGTGTCTGACGGATGTCCCTGGGGAAAGAGCGGCGAGATCCGTCGGACAGCCCCTACACCCGCCTCCGGGTCAGCGACAGCAGGTCCCGCGCCGGGCCCGCCGGGCGGGAGCCCGTCGGCCAGACCGCCCGCAGGGCGCGGGCCAGGGCCGCGCCCGGCACGGGGACCTCCACCAGGCGGCGGGACGCCAGTTCGTCCCCCAGGGCCAGCTCCGACAGGACGCACGGCCCGGCGCCACTGACGGCGGCGGCCTTCACGGCGGTGGTGGAGGCCAGCTCCAGCAGCGGGGCCGCCAGCCCCCCGGTCGAAGCGAGAGCGGCGTCGAGGACCTGACGGGTTCCGGAGCCGCGTTCCCGCAGGATCAGCGGGGTCCCGGCCAGCTCGGCCGGCTCCACCCCCTTCGAGCGCCGGGCCCACGGATGCGTCGGGGCCACCGCCACCACCAGGCGGTCCTGCGCGATGACGGCGGAGTCCAGGCCGTCCGGCACCCGCAGCCCCTCCACGAAGCCGAGGTCCGCCTCGTGGGTCAGGACCCGCTGGGCCACGTCCGCCGAGTTCCCGGCGTGCAGGGAGACCGCCGTGTCGGGGCGGTCCCCGCGCAGGGCGATCAGCCAGCCCGGCAGCAGGTACTCCGCGATGGTCATGCTGGCCGCGACCCGGAGCCGGGAGTCGCGCCGGCCCCGTAGCGCCTGGGCCCCCGCGTCGAAGGCCTCGGCCGCCTCCACGACCTGCCGGGCCCAGTCCGTGACGAGCGCGCCCTCGGCCGTCAGCGTCGAGCCGCGCGGGGAGCGGTCCACCAGGGCGACCCCGAGCCGGGTCTCCATCGCCCGGATGCGGCTGCTCGCGGCGGGCTGGGTGATGCCCATCCGGCGCGCGGCCCCGCTCAGGCTGCCGACCCGCGCGACCGTGAGCAGCAGCTCCAGCGCCCCCAGGTCGGGCACGCGGTGCGCCAGCGGAACCATCTCCTCATCACCCATAACACCAGTTTATGGCCTCATAGGACCGCGACCTCTGCCACCCGCTCCCACCGGGGACGACGCTGGACCCATGGCCACCACCATCGTGCGACCCCGCACCGTCATCGACATCGCGCCCCGGATCCACAAGGTCCCCGCGCTGCGCCACCTCGGCCCCAACTGGTACGCCTCCGTCATGGGCACGGCCATCATCGCCAACGCGGGAGCGGCCCTCCCGTACCAGCTCCCGGGCCAGCGCGTGGCCTGCCAGATCGTCTGGGCGCTGTCGGCCGTGGCCCTCGCCGTCCTGCTGACCGCTCGCGCGGGGCACTGGCTCCACCACCGCGACCAGGCCCGCGCCCACCTCGCCGACCCCGCCGTGGCCCCCTTCTACGGGTGTCTGGCGATGGCCCTGCTGGCCGTCGGGGCCGGCACCCTGACCGTCGGCAAGGACCTGATCGGGACCGGCGCCGCCGTCGCCGCGGACGCCGTGCTCTTCACCGCCGGCACCGCGATAGGCCTGGTCATGGCCGTGCTGGTGCCCTACCTGATGGTGGTCCGGCACAAGATCGAGGCCTCGCAGGCCAGCCCCGTCTGGCTGCTGCCCGTGGTCTCCCCCATGGTCTCCGCCGCCGTCGGGCCCCTGCTCGTGCCCCACCTGCCCGCCGGTCAGCCCCGGGAGGCGCTGCTGCTGGCCTGCTACGCCATGTTCGGCCTCAGCCTGCTGGCCACGCTGCTGCTGCTCCCCCTGGTCTTCGGCCGGCTGATCGTGAGCGGCCCCCTGCCCCTGGCGCTGACCCCGGCCCTGTTCCTGGTGCTCGGCCCCCTCGGCCAGTCCACCACCGCCGTGAACCAGCTCGCGGACGTGGCCCCCGGCGCGATCGGCGCCCCCTACGCCGACGCCCTCGCCGCCTTCGCGGTCGTCTACGGGGTGCCCGTGATGGGATTCGCCCTGCTGTGGCTGGCCCTGGCGGCCTCGATGCTGGTCCGGGCCGCACGGGGCGGCATGGGCTTCGCGATGACCTGGTGGGCGCTGACCTTCCCCATCGGCACCTGCGTCACCGGCGCCGCCGGACTGGCCCGGCACACCGGCCTGGACGCCTTCGCCTGGCTGGCCACCGCCCTGTTCCTCGGCCTGGTCGCCGTCTGGCTGCTGACCGCGGCCCACACCCTGCGCGGCCTGTTCACCGGCCGGCTGCTCCCCACGACCCGCTGAGCGCCCTCCCCAGCACCTCCGGGGCCTCGGCCAGCGAGGGCCCGTACCAGGTCAGGTGGCGTCCGCTGACGAGGGCGGCCGGCAGGCCCGGAAAGGCCTCCGGGCCGTCCTCGGCGGTGAAGGCGTAGGGCTCGTCCGGGAGCACCACCAGATCGCAGCCGCTCGCCGCCAGCTCGGCGAGCGGCACTTTCGGGTACCGCTCGGGGTGGTCCCCGTAGGCGTTGCGGACCCCCAGCCGGGCGAGGAGGTCACCCGCGAAGGTGTCGCGGCCGAGCACCATCCAGGGCCGGCGCCAGACGGGCACGAAGGCCCTCAGCTCTCCGGGCGGCTCCACCGCCGACCAGGCCGCCTCCGCCCGGTCCAGCCACTCGGGCCGCTCCAGCCCCAGCGCCCCCACCAGTACACGCTCCAGCTCGGCGAAGGCCTGCGGGAGGTCACGGATCTCGGTCACCAGCACCTCCACCCCGGTCGCACGCAGGGCATCGAGGTCCGGGAGCCGGTTCTCCTCCTCGTTGGCGATCACCAGGTCCGGGCGCAGGCCGGCGATCCTCCGCACGTCGGGGTTCTTCGTCCCCCCGATCCGCACCGCGGCCCCGAAGTCCGCCGGGTGCGTGCACCAGTCCGTCACCCCCACGAGCAGCCCCGGCGCGGTCACCGCCACCGCCTCGGTCAGGGAGGGCACGAGCGAGACGACGCGCACCGGCTCAGTGCTCCGGCGAGGGGGGCTCGGAGGTGGCGTGGATGTGGTCGCCGACGGCGACGACCAGGAGCCTGGTGTCCTCGCTCGTGGCCCGCCAGCGGTGTCGCACCCCACCGGAGAGGAACAGCGCGTCCCCGCTCTCCAGCCGGTAGGCCCGCCCCTCCGCCTCCACCTGGCAGGCGCCGGAAACCACGTACATCAGCTCGTCGTTGCGGTGCTGGTACTCGCGGCCGGCGTCCTGGTCCCCGGTGAACTCCAGCGCGTGCAGCTGGTGGTGCCCGCGCACGAGGGGGCGTACGCCCATCACCGGGCTCAGCCCGGACTCGTCACCGGCCCGTACGAGGTCCACGGTGCGCGCCGTGTCGGAGGCGGCCAGCAGCTCGACCGCCGTGGTCTCCAGCGCGTCGGCCACCCGCTCCAGCGATCGCATGCTGGGGCGGGCCCGTTCGTTCTCTATCTGGCTCAGGAAGGGGACGGACAGGCCGCTGCGCGCCGACACCGCGGCGAGGGTCAGGTGGAGCGCGCGGCGCCGTTTGCGCACGGCCACGCCCACCCGCAGCGGCTCTTTGGAGTCCTTCTCCTTGTCGTTGCCGTCTTCCTTGTCGTTCATCTCGGGGCTGCCCTCCCCTGTCCTGGTGCACATCGGTGTGCTGTAAGCACCTTACGCAGCAACCGCCCCCGGATTCGCCCGCACGGGCCCACCGGGCCCCATCCCGGCGCTTTCCCGTGGTCCCCCGGTCACCCTACGTGGCCCCCGGGTGCGCGCCACAGCACACGGTCGACGTCGAGGATCACTACGTCACCTGACGGCTTGACCAACAGCCGGGCGCCGGGGTGGCCGGCGGTGCCGCTGGTCCAGACGGTGGCGCCCGCCTCGGTGCGCACGGTCAGCTCGCCGTCGCGTGAGAAGAGGGCGTCGTGGCCGGTGCCCGCCGTGCCGGCGCTCCACCGGTGGGCCCCGGAGCCGTCGAGGACGACGAGGTCCCCGTCGGCGCCGAGGGCCAGCCGGACCGCACCGGCGTCGAGGACGTCGCCGGACCGCAGGACGGTGCCGGGGTGGACCTCCACGGAGTCGTCGAGGGTGCCGCGGGAGAGGGCCAGCAGGGTGGGCAGCGAGGGGGTGAAGGCGTACAGGGCGCCCTGGGTGCGCACGTAGCGGCCGAAGCGCAGGGTGGTGGCCCGGCTGCCGTCGTCCGACTCGGTCTCGAAGGTGACCGGTGAACCCGGGCCGAGCACCGGGTCGGCGCCGACGCGCGGGTTGCGGCCGGCCGGGAAGTCCAACTCGTTGATCCACTTCTTGGCGACGAACTCGAACTGCTGGACCAGGTCGGCCTGATAGCCGATGAACAGCAGTCCGCGCGGGGTGTCGGGGCCGCCCGCGCCCTTGGGGTTCTGGGGGTCGTAGGCGGGGCCGAAGGGGATGCCGCGCCGGATGATGCGTCGGTTGTCGAGGACGTCGGGGGCGAGCGGGGGCCGGCCGGGGCCGGGGACGAGACCGTCGCGCGGGTTGCCCTTGCGGATGTGGGCGAACAGCGGGGTGTGCCAGCCCTGCGCGTCCTCGTGGTAGGTGAGCCGGGCGTCCGGGTCGGCGCCCACCGGGCCCGGCTGTTCGGCGAGCGGGCACCCGGCGATGGGGGTGCCGCCGGGCCAGCGGCCGACCAGCCGGGCCGCGACCCACGTCGCGGTCGCGTCCGCCGGCGCGGCCCCGGCCTTCTTCAGTTCCACCAGCCGCTGCCGGGCCTGCTCCCACCAGCCGGGGACGTCCTGGGCGAGGCGGCGCACCACCTGGAACGACCCCCCGGTGGCCCAGGCGGGCAGCCCGGCGGGCCGCTGCCCGGCCTTCTCCTGTCCTACGAGGAACTCCCCGGCCGGGACCAGCCGCGTCCCGGGCTTGCCCTGCACGGTGGTCCCGGTCTCCGCGTCGGGTGCGTGGAAGCCGCGGACGCCGGGCTGGCTGATGCCGTCGGTGAACCCGAAGTGCTCGTGGCCGCGCAGGGCTCCGGGCAGCGTGCCGGCGTCCTGCCGGAAGACGATCGTGGCCCCGGCGGTGGCGAGGGCCTCCCGGTGGCGGGTGACGGTGCTCGCGAGCCGGTCGGGGTCGTCCGCGGAGAGGCTGAGGACCGCGTGCACGGCGCGCCGCGGTTGCTCGGCGCCGAACAGCCAGGACGCGGGGGCGCTGGCGCCGGTGTCCCCGACCGCCTCGGCGCGAAGGGCGGCGCCCTGTGTGAACGCCTCGGCGGTGCTGCCGGCCGGCACCGCGGGGAAGGGCTCCCGTCCCGCGAACAGCCGCAGCCCGGGGTAGGTGAGGGAGAGCCCGGTCCACAGGGCCGACAGGGAGGCCGGGTCGGTGCCCCCCGCCTTGACCCGGGCCGCGCTGAAGAGGGCGTTGAAGCGGGCCATCTCCTCGGTGGTGGAGAGCTCGGGGACCAGCCGGGCGAGCCAGCGGCGGGCCAGGACCACGTCCCGGAAGTGCAGGAGCAGCAGGCAGGCGTGGTCCTTGCGGGAGCCGGCCAGGACGTCGCCCTGGGTGGTGCGGTCGGCGCGCAGGGGCAGCGCGGCGGCCTCGGCCGGCCGGTCCCCGAGGGGCGCCGGAGCGGCCGTCGCGGCCGCGGCGGTGCGGGGACACACCGCGAGGGCGGCGGCCCCCGCGCCGGCCATGATCACGGTCCGGCGGGCGGGGGCGGAGGAGGGGACGGCATCCATGGGAACTCCTGGGTGGGGAACGGACGGAACCACGCCCCCGGCCGCGCCCGGGACCGGGCGGCGGGCAGTGCGGGCGGCGGGCGGCGGGCGGCGGAGCGGGGCGGGGCGCGGGGAACACGGGGGCCGGGCCTCGGGGCGGCGCGAGCGCGGACACCGGACCGCGCGGCCGGGGTGCGGGGTCGGGGCCAGGGGGAGGCGGGGTGCGGATCCCGGGCCCGGCCCGCACGGAAGCGGGCGAAGCGGGCCCGGTAGTCCGGGTCCGTGTCGGTCGGTGTCCGTGTCCGTTGCCGTGTCGGTGTCCGACGGGAGGCAGCCCCCGGCCCGCCCGAAAGGAGTACGGAAGGCGGCCACGGGAGGGCGCCGCGGCCTCACGGCCCCCTCGACGGATCGATCGCGGAACCGTGCCCGGTGACCCGGCCCCGGGCACGGGGTGGGGTCACCCGGACCGGGGGGCGCACCCCGCGGACGGACCCGTCACCCGATCAGGACCGCGCCTATGAGCCCCGCGCCCGCCGGGCCGGCGGCCGGAGCGGCACGGACGGCGACGGAAACGGCGACGACGGCGACGGAAACGGCGGCGAATGCGACGACGGCGATGACGGCGGCCATGGGCGTCCGAGACTCCTCGCATTGGGGGGACCGGGCGGGCAGAACGTCCTGCCAGTGATCAACACCCTCCGCGAAAGCCCGCCCCCGCGCGCGCCGGACGCACTGTTGGAGTGACGGGACCGCCGCCGCCCGCGGCCCCGTCGGCCCCCACCGGCCCCCACCGCCCGTGCGGCATCATCGTCTGCGTGACGACACGACGCCTGATGCTCCTGGACACCGCCTCCCTCTACTACCGCGCCTACTTCGGCGTGCCGGACTCCGTGAAGGCCCCCGACGGCACCCCGGTCAACGCGGTGCGCGGGCTGCTCGACTTCATCGGGCGCCTGGTCCAGGACCACCGCCCGGACGACCTGGTGGCCTGCATGGACGCCGACTGGCGGCCCCACTGGCGGGTGGAGCTGATCCCCTCCTACAAGGCGCACCGGGTCGCGCGGGAGACGGAGACCGGCCCCGACGTGGAGGAGACCCCGGACACCCTCGCCCCGCAGGTGCCCATCATCGAGGCGGCCCTGGACGCCTTCGGCATCGCCCGGGTCGGCGTCGCCGGGTACGAGGCGGACGACGTGATCGGCACGCTCACCGCACGGGCGACCGGCCCGGTGGACATCGTCACCGGCGACCGGGACCTCTACCAGCTGGTGGACGACGCCCGGCAGCGCCGCGTCCTGTACCCCCTCAAGGGCGTCGGCACCCTCCAGGTCACTGACGAGGCCTGGCTGCGCGAGAAGTACGGGGTGGACGGCCCCGGGTACGCGGACCTCGCGCTGCTGCGCGGCGACCCGAGCGACGGCCTGCCGGGCGTTCCCGGCATCGGCGAGAAGACGGCGGCGAAGCTGCTGGACGCCTACGGGGACCTCGCGGGGATCCTGGCCGCTGTCGGCGACCCGAAGTCGAAGCTGACCCCCACCCAGCGCAGGCGCCTCGAAGAATCCCGCCCGTACCTGGCGGTGGCGCCCAAGGTCGTCCAGGTGGCCTCCGACGTGCCGCTCCCGGCCTTTGACCCGGCACTTCCGCACCTCCCGGCACAGCCGGAACTGGTCGACGCACTCGCTCATCGGTGGGGTCTGGGAGGAGCGGTGTCACGCCTGAGCAGCGCGCTGCGCCCATGAGGTGCTAACTTAGGTAATCCTAAGCTTTGTGAGTTCAGGGGAGACGCCGTGGCAGAAGGACGCGCCCGCACTGTCGGCACCGCAGTCGTCGTACGCACCGAGCGGCTGACGCCGCACATGGTCCGGCTCGTGCTGGGCGGTGACGGGCTGGCCGACTTCGGCGCGGGCGTGTGCACCGACCACTACGTGAAGCTCCTGTTCGCCCCCGAGGGCGTGCGCTACGCGGAGCCCTGGGACCTGGACCGGATCCGCGCGACGCACCACCGCGAGGCCTGGCCGCGCCAGCGCGCGTACACGGTCCGCGCGTGGGACCCGACGCACCGGGAGCTGACCCTGGACTTCGTCGTCCACGGCGACGAGGGCCTGGCCGGCCCCTGGGCGGCCCGCGTCCAGCCGGGCGAACGGGTGCACTTCCTCGGCCCGGGCGGCGCCTACGCCCCCGACCCGATGGCCGGATGGCACCTCCTGGCGGGCGACGAGAGCGCGCTTCCGGCGATCGCCGCCGCCATGGAGCGGATGCCGGCGGGCGCGCGGGTGCACGCCTTCATCGAGATCGACGGCCCGGCCGACGAGCAGAAGATCACCACGCCGGACGGGATCGTCCCGGTCTGGCTGCACCGTGGGGACCGTCCGGTGGGCGCGGCCCTCGTGGAGGCCGTCACCTCGCTGGAGTTCCCCTCCGCGGACGTCCACGCCTTCGTCCACGGCGAGGCGGGCTTCGTGAAGGAGCTCCGCCGCCACCTCCGCCTGGACCGCGGGATCACGCGCGACCGCCTGTCGATCTCGGGCTACTGGCGCCAGGGCGAGACGGACGAGGGCTGGCGCGCGATCAAGCGCGACTGGAACGCCACGGTGGAGGCCGAACAGGACCTCACCGCGGCCGCGGCGGCCTGACCGCCGCCGCGTCGAACACCCGGACGGGAACCACCTCGGCCCCTTCGCCCCGGAGTGGCCCCCTACCCTGGTCCCGATGAGCCGCAGATCCCACATCCCGCCCGCACCGCTCCCCCAGATCGCCGGCATCGACCCGGTCCGCATGCGCCTGCCCCCCGACCCGGACGGGCGGTGGCGGCTCCTCGGCGACTACCTGACCGAGCGCTACGCCGGCACCCGCGGCGCCGAATCGATGGCGCGGCTGCTGTCCGACGGCCGGGTGCTCGGCCCAGGCGGCCGGGTGCTGCGCCCGCAGGACCCGTACGAGCCGGGCGGCTGGCTCTGGTTCCACCGGGACATGCCCCCCGAGCCCCGCGTACCGTTCCCGATCGGTGTCGTGTACCGCGACCGGCACCTGCTGGTGGTGGACAAGCCGCACTTCCTGGCGACCATCCCGCGCGGCAGCCACGTCACGCAGACCGCCCTGGCCCGGCTGCGCCTGGAACTGGACCTGCCGACGCTCAGCCCGGCGCACCGGCTGGACCGGATGACGGCGGGACTGGTGATGTTCAGCATCCGCCCCGAGGACCGCGGCGCCTACCAGCTGCTGTTCCAGGAGCGCCGGGTCCGCAAGGAGTACGAGGCGGTCGCCCGCCACGACCCGGCGGTGGAACTCCCCCGCGTGGTCCGCAGCCACATCGAGAAGGTGCGCGGGGTGATGGCGGCGGTCGAGGTCCCCGACGCCGAACCCAACGCCGAGAGCCTGGTCGAGCTCACCGGCACCCGGGGCGCCCTGGGCCGCTACCGGCTGACCCCGCACACCGGCCGCACCCACCAGCTGCGGGTGCACATGAACGCGCTGGGCCTGCCCCTGCTCGGCGATCCGGTCTACCCGGTGGTGGCCGCGGCGGCCGACCCGGCGGACTACCGCCGCCCGCTCCAGCTGCTGGCCCGGACCCTGTCCTTCACCGATCCGGTCACCGGCCTGGAGCACCGCCTGGAGACGAACCTCACCCTGCGGGCCTGGGAGGACCCGGAAGGCTGGGAACGGGACCCGGGGCCGCAGACGCCGTGACGCCCGCGATCCGCAGGGCGGCGTCGGCCGCCGCCTCGGCGAAGGCGGCCACCGGGCGGCCCGGAGCGGACCGGTGGATCAGCATGACGCCCTCGATCAGGCCGAACACCAGGTCGTTGCGGAGCGTCAGACCCTCGGTGTCCCCGGCGAGTTCGGCGCCCACGGACGTGGCGTGCAGCAACGTCCGGTAGGCGTCGCGCAGTTCGTCGCGCATCCGCCGGAACGACGCAAAGCGCGGACCCCGCAGCTCCGGCAGCAGGTACAGGGCGCCGAGGTCGTACGGCCCCCCGCACAGCAGCAGCACGTCCGAGCGGCACAGCTCCCACAGCCGGTGCGCTGCGGGCCGGCCGCCGTCGGTCAGCAGCCGCCGGGCCAGGGCCAGGGAGGGCGTGACCGTGGACTCCAGCAGTTCGGCGAGGAGTTCCTCCTTGCCTGCGAAATAGTGGTACATCGTGGCCTGGCGCAGTCCGGCCCGTTCGGCCACCGCCCGCGTGGTGGTGGCCGCGTACCCGCGTACCGTGAAGAGCTCGGCCGCCGCGCAGAGGAGCTCCTCGCGCGGCGGCCGGCCGCTGTACGGTCTCAGCTGGTCGGCGCGTGGCCGACCGACCCGTCTCGGTCCTTCGTCCGTTCCCCCGCTCATGCGCCGATCGTCGCACAGGACGCGCGCGAACGATCATGGCAAGAGATGAGATCCGGCCATCCCGGCGTTTAGAGGAAGACCCAAAAGGGCCTATCCGACCGAGCTGTAGGCCACTACACCCCGAAGTAGGGCGTCCACGGCCTTACGGGCATTGCGCGCCACCGTGCTCCCGCCCGCCGAGGACGCCGGGGCCGAGGAGCCCGGGGCCGCCGCGGCGATCTGCCCCAGGACGTCGATGACCTGCTTGCACCAGCGCACGAAGTCACCGGCCGGCATCTCCGCCTCGCGCAGCACCTCGTCCAGGCTCTTGTCGGAGGCCCACTGGTACGCCGCCCACGCGAAGCCGAGGTCCGGCTCGCGCTGGCCCACGCCCTCCGCCTGGTTGATGCGGTGCTCCTCCTCCAGCGCGTCGAGCCGGCCCCAGATCCGGACCATCTCGCCGAGCGCCGCCTTGGCCGGACCGTTGGGCACCTTCGGCGGCACGGCGTCGTCCGACTGCCGGGCCTCGAAGACCAACGCCGAGACGCAGGCCGCCAGTTCCGCCGGGCTGAGCCCCTCCCAGACCCCCTCGCGCAGGCACTCCGACGCCAGCAGGTCGAGCTCCCCGTAGAGCCGGGCCAGCCGCTTGCCGTGCACGGTGACCTCGTCCTCGCGCAGGTAGTCCAGCTCGGTCAGCAGCGCGTGGATCCGGTCGAAGGTGCGGGCGATGGTGTTCGTCCGGCCCTCGATGCGCCGCTCCAGCTGCTGCGTGTCCCGCTTGAGCCGGTGGAAGCGCTCCGCCCACCGCGCGTGGTCCTCACGCTCGTCACAGCCGTGACAGGGGTGCGCGCGCAGCTCGGCCCGCAGCCGGGCGATCTCGCGGTCGTCGGCCGCCGCCGCCCGGCCCGGACGGTGCCGCTCGGGCGCGATGTGACCGGCCTTGTTGCGCAGCGCCGTCGCCAGGTCCCTGCGGGACTGCGGCGAACGGGCGTTGAACGTCTTGGGGATCCGCATCCGGTCGATGGCTTCGACCGGCACCGGGAAGTCGATCGCGGCGAGCCGCTTGACCTGCCGCTCCGCGGTCAGCACCAGCGGGCGCGGACCCTCGGCGTACTCGTACCCGCGGTGGCCGTGGACCCGCCCCGCCGGCACGCCCGGGTCCAGCACCAGCGCGAGCCCGGCGAACTTGCCCGTCGGCACGTGGATGACGTCGCCCGGCTTGAGCCGCTCCAGCGAACTGGCCGCCTGCGCCCGGCGCTGCGCCGCGCCCTGCTTGGCCAGGTCCGTCTCACGGTCCTTCAGGTCGCGGCGCAGCCGCGCGTACTCCTCGAAGTCGCCCAGGTGACAGGTCATGCCCTCGCGGTAGCCCGTCAGGCCCTCCTCGTTGCGCTGGACCTGCCGGGAGATGCCCACGACGGAGCGGTCGGCCTGGAACTGCGCGAAGGAGGTCTCCAGGAGCTCGCGCGAGCGGTGCCGCCCGAACTGCTGGACCAGGTTCACGGCCATGTTGTACGAGGGCTTGAAGCTGGAACGCAGCGGATAGGTACGGGTACCCGCGAGCCCCGCCAGCCCCACCGGGTCCATGCCGCGCTGCCAGAGCACCACCGCGTGGCCCTCGACGTCGATGCCGCGCCGCCCGGCGCGGCCGGTGAGCTGCGTGTACTCGCCGGGGGTGATGTCGGCGTGCTGCTCGCCGTTCCACTTGACCAGCTTCTCCAGGATGACCGTGCGCGCGGGCATGTTGATGCCCAGCGCGAGGGTCTCGGTGGCGAAGACGGCCTTGACCAGACCGCGGACGAAGAGCTCCTCCACGACCTCCTTGAAGGTGGGCAGCATGCCCGCGTGGTGCGCGGCGATGCCCCGCTCCAGGCCTTCGAGCCACTCGTAGTAGCCCAGGACGTGCAGGTCCTCGGCCGGGATGGAGGCGGTCCGCTCCTCGACGATCTCGCGGACCTTCAGCCGCGCGGTGTCGTCGTTGAGCCGCAGGCCCGCGTACAGGCACTGCTGGACGGCGGCCTCGCAGCCGGCCCGGCTGAAGATGAAGTTGATGGCGGGCAGCAGGTTGTCGCCGTCCAGGCGCGCGATGACCTCGGGCCTGCTGGGGGTCCAGATCCGGCCTCGGGAGCGGCGCTCGCGCTCGCGGTCGGCCTCGCGGACCATCTTGCCGCGCCGCCGGTCCTTGGGGCTGTAGGTACGGGTGTTCTCCTCGCGGGCCATGCGCAGCAGGTCGGGGTTGACCTCGCGGCGCGCGGAGCCGCGGCCGCCGTGGTCGGACTCCTCCTCGAAGAGGTCGTAGACCCGCCGGCCGGCCATCACGTGCTGCCACAGCGGTACGGGCCGCTCCTCGGAGACGATCACCTCGGTGTCGCCGCGCACGGTGTCGAGCCAGTCGCCGAACTCCTCGGCGTTGGAGACGGTGGCGGACAGCGACACCAGGGTCACCGACTCGGGGAGGTGGATGATCACTTCCTCCCAGACGGCTCCGCGGAACCGGTCGGAGAGGTAGTGCACCTCGTCCATCACGACGTAGCCCAGGCCCAGGAGCGACCGGGAGCCCGCGTAGAGCATGTTGCGGAGCACCTCGGTGGTCATCACGACCACCGGCGCCTCGGAGTTGACGCTGTTGTCGCCGGTCAGCAGGCCCACCTCGGAGGCGCCGTAGCGCTTGACGAGGTCGGCGTACTTCTGGTTCGACAGGGCCTTGATCGGCGTCGTGTAGAAGCACTTGCGCCCCTGCTGGAGCGCGAGGTGCACGGCGAACTCGCCGACGATGGTCTTTCCCGAACCGGTCGGGGCGGCGACCAGGACGCCCTTGCCGGCCTCCAGTGCCTTGCAGGCCTCGACCTGGTACGGATCCAGGTCGAATTCGTACATCTCGCGGAAGGGGGCCAGGGCGGTGGCCTCTTCGGCGGCGCGGATCCGGGCAGCGGCGTACCGCTCGGCGGGGGAGAGTTCTTCGGTCATCTTGCTGTCGAGCCTACCCGCCACCTCCGACAACAGTCGCGATCATTTAAGTGAGCAGCCGCAGGGCCCCGGGGACGCACCGCGCGGTCACCGGCAGCGGGCCCAGCCGCTCCCCGTCGGCGTAGGCGGTGAGCGCGGCCGACTCCAGGGTGACCTCGGCGGCCCGGTGCACGGTGACCTTGGGGTGGGTGAGGTGCGTCCCCTTGTAGACCTGCGGGAACACCTTCAGCAGGGTGCCGCGGCCGCAGTCGCCGACCACCGTGACGTCGAAGAGCCCGTCGTCCGGCTCGGCGTCCGCGCAGATGCGCATCCCGCCGCCGTACGAGGACCCGTTGCCGACGGCCACGAGCGTGGCCTCCGTCTCGATCACCCGTCCCCCGTCGAGGGTGATCCGGTACGGGAAGGGCCTGAAGGCGGCCAGCTCCGCGAGGATGGCCAGGTCGTACTTGAAGCGGCCGAGCGGCAGCCGCATCCGGTTGCCGCGGTCGTTGACCCGCGAGTCGAAGCCGGAGCACAGCACGGTCCCGTACCAGGTGTCACCGGCGCGGCCGAGGTCGATCTCCCGTATCCGGCCCTCCTTGAGGGCCTCGGCGGCGAGACGCCCGGCCCGCTCGGGCTCCCGTACGGGCAGTCCCATCGAGCGGGCGAAGTCGTTCCCGGTGCCGGCCGCGACCACGCCGAGGGGGACCGCCGTCCCGGCCAGTGCCTGGAGGGCGAGGGAGACCACCCCGTCACCGCCGACGGCGATCACCGCGCCGGTGCCGTCGCGGACGTCCGCGCGCAGCCGGGCCAGGGCGTCGGCCGCGTCGGTGCCGACCACGGTCCGGACGGAGAATCCGGCCTCCCGGAGCGCGGAAGCGGCCGGCTGCGCGGCGTGCGCGCCCCGGCCGCGTCCCGCGGTGGGATTGACGAAGAGGGTGATCTCGGAGGACACCCGGGGAATGTACCCGAGGGTGATCTCCGCGCTCACCCGCCCCCCGGGGGGGGCGCCTCCCGGCGGCGGCCGGGGGCGCACCCGTCAGGTGGCGTCGTCGTAACCGTTGATCTGCCGACGCCCGCCGTCGGCCTGCTCGGGGAGCGCGGAGGCGGCCGGGGCCCGCTCCGCCGCGCCGATCGGGGCCGGGGTCAGGTCGACCTCGGAGGCCTCGTCGTCGTCGAGGTCGGCGTCGGGGTTGGCGCGCTTGCGGCGCCGGTCGTTCAGCAGGCAGATCCCGAGGGCGATGAAGTACAGGGCCACGATCGGGGAGGCCAGCGTCAGCATGGTGAGCGGGTCGCCGGTGGGCGTCGCGAAGGCCGCGAAGATCGTGATGCCGAGGACCATGGCACGCCACCAGCTGCCCAGCCGCTTGGCGCTCAGCACACCGGTGAAGTTCAGCAGCACCAGCATCAGCGGCAGCTCGAAGGCCAGGCCGAAGACCACGACCATGCGCGTGACGAGGTCGAGGTAGTCGTCGACCGGCAGCAGGTTCTTGACGTGGTCCGGGGTGAAGCCGAGGAGGATCTCCGCCGTCTGCGGCAGGATCTTGTACGCGAGCACCGCGCCGGCGAGGAACAGCGGGGCGCCGACCGCGACGAAGCTCAGCGCGTACTTCTTCTCGTTGCGGTGCAGGCCCGGGGCGGCGAACGCCCACAGCTGGTAGAGCCAGACGGGCGCGGACAGCACGACGCCCGCGGACAGACCGACCTTCAGCGCGATGGAGAAGGGCGCGGTCAGGCCGTTCGTCGTCATCTCGGCGCAGGGGGCACCGTTGCTCTGGTGCGTGGCCCCGTTGGTGCAGCCGACGGACGAGAGCATCGGCTCCAGCAGGAAGTCGATGATCGGCCGGTAGAAGTAGGCCGCGACGATGGTCACCACGACGATCGCCAGCACCGACTTCAGCAGGCGGTTTCTCAGCTCACGCAGGTGCTCGACCAGCGGCATGCGCCCTTCGGCGTCCTTGGCCCGGTCCTTGTTCCCCTGCTTGCGGGCAGACTTGAGCAACCCACGTCCCTTGTCTCGTTACAGATGACTCGTACGACGGGCGACCGCCGGATGTCAGGCCTGGGTGGTGCGGTTCGGCTCGCTGACCGGGCGGGCGCTGGTGACGTCGCCCGGAGCGGCCTGGATGGTGCGCGGGGCGACGGGCTGGGCCGGGGCCTGGTCGGCGACCGGAGCGGTGGCCGCGGCGTCCTCGGCCTCGCCGTCCTTCTTCATGGCCTTCGCCTCGCTCTTGAGGATCCGGGCCGACTTGCCCAGGGAGCGGGCCATCTCGGGAAGCTTCTTGGCGCCGAACAGCAGCACGATGACAGCGATGATCAGAAGGATCTCAAGGGGCTTCAGATTGCCGATCATGTGTGTCTTCCTTCTCACCGAAACGGCTGGTTGTGGTGGCCCGGCGCCTCCGGACGGAGCTCCGGCACCTCTCTGACAAGGATCGTAACCCCCGAGGGTTAACGCCCGGCAATCCCCCGGGGTATCCCCGCTTGCTTACCGCACCGACGGTACGGGTCCTCCTCCACGGATTCCATAAGCGCGGGCCGACGGCCCGCGCGTCTACGGCCGCAGTCCCTGTCCGGCCCGTGCCAGGTCGGCCGCCGCCTGCTCCAGGTCCCCCGAGGCCTGGGTGATCCGGCGGCTGGCCAGGGCCACCTGCCCGGACAGCCGCCGCACCTCCAGGAAGACCCGCACGGCCAGCACGGCGAGAACGGCGACCCCGAGGAAGCCCAGGACAATTGCGAGCATCGGCCACAGCATGGGACGAGCCTAGCGCGCCCGCCTCACACGCTGCGCAGCGTGCTCACCCCACCGCCCGTCAGCAATTCCACAATGCGTTCACCTGCGGGTTTACGGACCGGAGCCGAGCACTCGGGGCAGGTGAAGGAGTAGAAGGTGGCCCGCCGGCCGATCGCCAGCCGCAGCGCGTCCGCGGCCAGCTCGAAACGGGCCCGGCACTCGGGGCAGGCCGCCTTGAAGGTGACCGCTGCCGGCCCGGATGATGGCGACATCGCTGTCCGCTCCCCCTAGACCCGTTCCCCGTACCCCGCGAGTGCCTCTGCGGCGGCCTTCCGCGCGCTCTCCGCCAGTTCCGGAGGCGACACGATCCGGCCGTCCCGGCCCAGGCGCAGCGCCAGCCGGCGCAGGGAGGCCGGGTCGGGGCTGCGCAGGGTGATCCGCAGGCCGCCGTCGGGCCGCTCCTCGGCACTGTCGTGCGGGTAGTACTCGGCGACCCAGCGCCCGCCGGGCCCCACCTCGACCACCACCTCCGGGTCCTCGGCGGCCGGCTGCACCAGCCCCTCGGACAGGTCCCGGGGCTCGATCGCGGGCGGCTCGGCCCGCTCGTCGAGCAGCCTGATCTCGGCCACCCGGTCGAGCCGGAAGGTGCGCCGGGCCTCCGAGAGGTGACACCACCCCTCCATATAGGTGTGCCCCACGGCGAACAACCGGATCGGGTCGACGGTGCGCTCGGTCAGCTCGTCACGGGCGGGCGAGTAGTAGCGCAGCCACAGCCGCCGCCGCTCCGCGATGGCCCGGTCGACGTCCGCGAAGACCCCGCCCTCGGACTCGAAGGTCACCGACAGCCGGGAGCTGGCCCCGGCCGCCTCCCCGGCGGCCGCCTCCAGCTTCGCGGTGGCGCGCAGCAGCGCGTCCCGGTCGCTCTCGCGCAGCCCCGGCAGGGTCGCCACCGCGCGGGCGGCGACCAGCAGGGCCGTCGCCTCGTCGGCGGCCAGCCGCAGCGGCTCGGCCGTGGACTCCCCGGAGGCGTCGGGATTGCGCCACCAGATGCGCTCCCCGTCGGTGTCGATGTCGAGCAGGTCCCCGCCGCGGAAGCTGGTCCCGCACATGGGCAGGACGTCGAGGTCCGAGATCAGCTCGTCCTCGGTGATCCCGAAGGCGCGGGCGACGTCGGCGACGTGCGCGCCCGGCCGCTCGCGCAGGTAGGTCACCAGGGACAGCATCCGGCGGGTCTGGTCGATGGCGTTGGCAGCCATGCTGGTACGTCTCCCCCTCAGGGCGTTGCTACGGATGGTGCGGTTCAGCCCCGGGCGACGGCGCGCAGCCGGTCCACCACGTCGGCCCGCAGATCGGCCGGCTCCACCACGACGACGTCCGGGCCGAACTCCACGAGCCAGGCGTCGAGCCCGTGCCCGTAGGGGACCTCCAGCTCGTCCCAGCCGTCGGCGCCCTCGCGCACGGCGGTGGCCTTGGCCCGCAGCGGGTACCCGGCCCCGGCCCGCAGGCGGAGCAGCGCGGAACGCTCGCCGCCCTCCCCGGCCCAGCTCGCCACGGTCTCCCGCACGGTCACCACGTCGGGCACCTCGGCGGTGTACTTCCCGGCCCGGGAACGGACCTTGCCGGTGATCCGGGAGAGCCGGAACACGCGCTCCGCCCCGCGGTCGCGGTCGTACCCGGCCAGGTACCAGTGGCCGCGCCAGCACTCCAGGGCCCACGGCTCGACCTGACGGGGCTCGGGCCGGGCCGCGTTGGACTTGCGGTACTCGAAGACGACCGGCCGCCGGTCGCGGCAGGCCAGCATCAGCGGCTCGAAGGCCGCTTCGTGGACCGGGATGCGCGGCTCGATGGCACTGTGCTGGCCCTCGTACGGGTCACCGGCCTCCGGCATCCCGCCGGCCCGCAGCTTCTGCAGGGCGCCACTGGCCGCCCCGGCAAGCCGGGCCTGCTGCCACACCTTGGCCGCCAGCCCCAGGGCGGCGGCCTCCTCGGCGTCCAGCGAGACGGGCGGCAGCCGGTTGCTGTCCCGGCGGGCCAGGTACCCGGTCTCCCCCTCCAGGTTCTCCACCGTCTCGATCACCAGACCGAGTTCGCGCAGATCGTCCTTGTCCCGCTCGAACATCCGGTTGAAGGATTCGTCGTTCCCGGCTTCCAGGTAAGCCTCGATGGAACCGCGCAGCTCACGCTTGCTGAGGGGACGACGGGTCCCCAGCAGACACAGCGCCAGATTCATCAGCCGCTCGGCCTTGGCAATCGCCATCGACGCCGTTCCCCCGCTCCTCGACACACACTCGTGACCGTTGACCGTACCGCCCCGGCCGTCCCGGACAAAAGCGAGGGCCCCCGCCTCACGGCGGGGGCCCTCACGGTGACTGCCGGTGAATCAGGCGGCCATCAGGTCACAGACGAAGATCAGCGTCTCGCCCGGGGCGATCGCGTCGCCCGCGCCGCGGTCACCGTAGGCCATGTGCGCCGGGATCGTCAGCTTGCGACGGCCGCCGACCTTCATGCCCGCGATGCCCAGGTCCCAGCCCGCGATGACGCGGCCGGCACCGAGCGGGAACTGCAGCGCGGAGCCGCGGTTCCACGAAGCGTCGAACTCCTCACCGGTGGAGAAGGCCACGCCCACGTAGTGGACGGAGACCATGGAACCGGCCTTGGCCTCGGCGCCGTCGCCCTCCCAGATGTCCTCGATGACGAGGTCGGTCGGAACCGGGCCCTCGGGGAAGTCGATCTCGGGCTTCTCGAGCTTCTGGCTCACGGAACTGCTCCTCATACGTACGAAACGGTCAACCGGAACAGTCTTACACTGCCCCGACGATGTCCACGACGAAGACCAGCGTCGAGTTGGCCGGCAGGTCCTCGCCCTTGGCCTGATCCTTGTACGCCTGCTCCGGCGGGATCACCAGCAGCACGCGGCTGCCGACCTTCTTGCCCACCAGGCCCTTGTCCCAGCCCTCGATGACCTGGCCCTGACCGATCACCGTCGAGAACGGCGCCCCGGTCTTCCAGGACGTGTCGAACAGCTTCGCCGCGTCCTTGCCCTGGTTCGGCGCCCACGCCGCACCGCTGTACTGCATGTACACGGTCTGGCCGGACTTGACCTCAGGACCCTTGCCCTCGATCAGGACCTTGTCGACCAGCTCCTTCGGAGGGTCGTTCTTCGGGACCGTGATCGTCGCGGCCTCGTCCTTGTCCGCCTTCACCTGCGGCAGGTCGGACGGGATCGGCGCCTGCGTGCCCTCGGCCTTCTTCGGCATCACCGAATCCAGGTCCAGCACGAACACCAGGTTGTCGGTCGGCCCGACCCCCAGCTGGGGCTGGCCCTGCGCACCGAACGCCGCCGCCGGCGGGGCGACGACCAGCACACGGCTGCCGACCTTCTTGCCGAGCACCGAGTCACTGAACAGCGGCAGGATCGACTGCGAACCGGCCGGCACGACCAGCGGCTGGCCGTCCTTGTCGTACGAACCCTGGAGGTCCTTGCCGCTCTTCCAGACCTTGCCGGTGTACTTCGTCAGGACGAGGTCGTCCTTCTTGATCTCCGGGCCGCTGCCCTCCGTGACGGTGTGCACCACGAACTTGCCGCTCGGGTCGCCCTTGGGGACGGTGATCTCCGCCTTCTTCCCCGCCTCGCCCGCCACCGACGGCATCGGGTCCGCGGAGTCCACCGGCTTCGGAACGTCGGCGGGCTTCGAGGCGTCGGCCGACGGAGACGCGGAGTCCTTCTTCCCGGAGTCGTCGCCCCCTCCGCAGGCCGCGGTGAGCATCAGAGCCGGCACGATGAGCGCGGCAGCAAGTCGGCGTCGCACAGTGGTCCTCAGGGTCGCTGGAATGGTCCGTCCTAGCGGCCCACTCTACGGGCTGCCCCTCCGCGACAAGGCGGTGGCGTGCGAAGACCCCGCACGCCACCGCGCACGGGGTCCCCGGACCACCGGCTCACATGCCGGCGATGAGCTTCTCCACCCGGTCGTCCACCGACCGGAACGGGTCCTTGCACAGCACGGTCCGCTGCGCCTGGTCGTTGAGCTTCAGGTGCACCCAGTCGACGGTGAAGTCCCGCCGCTGCTCCTGCGCCCGGCGGATGAAGTCGCCACGCAGCCTGGCCCTCGTCGTCTGCGGGGGCACCGACTTGCCCTCGAAGATCTTCAGGTCGTTGCAGACCCGCGCCGCCTGCCCCTTGCGCTCCAGCAGGTAGTACAGCCCCCGCCGGCGGTGGATGTCGTGGTACGCGAGGTCTATCTGCGCGACCCGCGGATTGGACATCGTCATGTTGTGCTTGGCCCGGTACCGCTCGATCAGCTGGTACTTCATGACCCAGTCGATCTCCGTGCCGATCCGGTCCAGGTCCTCGGCCTCCACGGCGTCCAGGGTCCGGCCCCACAGCTCCAGGACCTGCTCCACCACCCCGGTGCGGATGCCCCGCCGCTCGGCGAAGTCCAGCGCCTTCTCGTAGTACTCGCGCTGGATCTCCAGGGCCGACGCCTCGCGACCGCTGGCCAGGCGCACCTTGCGCTGACCGGTGATGTCGTGGCTGACCTCCCGGATCGCCCGGATCGGGTTCTCCAGGGTCAGGTCCCGCATCACCGTGCCCGCCTCGATCATGCGCAGCACCAGGTCGGTGGCCCCGACCTTGAGCAGCATGGTCGTCTCGGACATGTTCGAGTCCCCGACGATCACGTGCAGGCGCCGGTAGCGCTCGGCGTCCGCGTGGGGCTCGTCCCGGGTGTTGATGATCGGCCGGGACCGGGTCGTCGCGGAACTGACGCCCTCCCAGATGTGCTCCGCCCGCTGGCTGACGCAGTAGACCGCGCCCCGCGGGGTCTGGAGCACCTTGCCCGCGCCACAGATCAGCTGGCGCGTGACGAGGAAGGGAATCAGGATGTCCGCCAGGCGGGAGAATTCTCCGTGCCGGGCCACGAGATAGTTCTCGTGGCAACCGTACGAATTGCCCGCCGAGTCGGTGTTGTTCTTGAAGAGGTAGACGTCGCCCGCGATTCCCTCCTCGTGCAGGCGACGTTCAGCGTCGACGAGCAGGCCTTCGAGAATGCGCTCGCCGGCCTTGTCGTGGGTGACCAGTTCGATCAGGTTGTCGCATTCGGGAGTTGCATATTCCGGATGCGATCCCACGTCGAGGTACAGACGGGCGCCGTTCCGCAGGAAGACATTGCTGCTGCGGCCCCATGACACAACACGGCGGAAGAGGTAGCGCGCCACTTCGTCAGGAGACAGTCGGCGCTGTCCCCTGAACGTGCACGTGACGCCGTACTCGTTCTCCAGCCCGAAAATGCGGCGGTCCATGACTGAACATTACGCCTTCTGCCCTCTTCTGAAACCGGGTTCGAGAGCGGCGTTCCGATCAGTTTTTGACCATCGGCTCCACGACGGCCCCCACGGCACCCTCCACCGGTCCCGTCGAGGACCCCGCGACGGCGCGGCTGCGACCCCCGCCGGACAGGGCCCGCTGAGTCACCGTCAGCACCAGCAGCGCCGCGACACCCGCCGCGCACGCCACCGCGTAGCCCGCCACGGTGCCACCCGCCTCCACCGCCGGACCGGCCGCCGCCGTACCGATGGCCGCACCCACCCCGAAGAACGTCACCAGCCAGGAGAAGGCCTCCGTCAGAGTGCCCGCCGGAGCGTGCCGGTCCACCACCACGAACGCACACGCCAGCGACGGGGCCAGGAACACCCCCGCCAGCGCCGACAGCCCCACCATCGCCACCGTGCCCACCGGAACCGTCAGCGGCAGGTAACACACCGCCAGCAACGCCACCAGAAGCCGCAGCCGCCGCTCCGGCGCACCGGCCCACTGCCGCGCCCCGTAGAACACGCCGCCGAACAGGGCGCCCAGCCCCAGCGCCGCCAGCAGCCAGCCGTACACCGCCTGACCGCCGTGACCGTCCGCGTACGACACCGCGGCCACCGTGATCGCCCCCAGCGCCATCCCCACGAAGAAGAACGCCCCCAGCAGCGCCAGCAGCCCGCGCGAACGCAGCGCCCCCAGCCAGTGCGCCTCACGCGGCTCCGAACGCCAGGTACGCGAAGGCTCCGACACCACCACAGACAGCGCGCCCAGCACCCCCAGCGCGTTCAGCGCCAGCAGCGCCACCGCCGGCGACCACAGTGCCACGAACAGGGTCACCAGCAGCGGCCCGACCGTGTACATGACCTCCTGCGCCACCGCGTCCATGGCGTACGCGGCGTGCACCCGCTCCTCCTTGCCGCCGAGCACCTTGGGCCACAGCGCCCGCAGCCCGCCCTCCAGCGGCGGCGTGAACAGGCCCGCGATCACCACCGCCGCGTAGGCCACGACAGCCGAACCCGTACCCGCCAGGGCCAGCCACACCATGCCCAGCGCCGAGACCACGGCCGCCGGCAGCTGCACGCGCGGCTGCCCGTACAGGTCCACCGCCCGGCCCAGCAACGGCTGACCCACCGCGTTGGCCAGCCCGTACGCCGCCGCGAGCGCGCCCGCCAGGCTGTAGCTGCCCCCCTCGGCCCGGGTGAAGAGCACGATCGCGATCGGCCCGGTACCGTTCGGCAGCCGGCCCATCAACGTCCCCGCCAGCAGCCTCGCCGCGTGCCGGGTCCTGAGCAGCTCCGCGTATCCCGCGGCCATGTCCGCCCCCTTCTGCCCGGACCCTGCCGGAGTAATACGTATAACTTGACCCGTCATACGTACCATGGCGGCAGTCCACAGGTCCACCCGCCGAACCACCCCCACCCCCTCCCACCTCGCACTTCAGGAGCACCGTGTGACGAGACCCACCAGCCGCGACGTGGCCACCGCCGCCGGGGTCTCCCAGGCCACCGTCTCCCTCGTCCTCGGCGACAAATGGCGCGGCCGCGTCTCCGAACGCACCGCCACCCTCGTCCGCGAAGCCGCCACCGCACTCGGCTACCGCCCCAACCTCGCCGCCCGCAACCTCCGCCTCGGCAGCACCCGCACCGCCCTCCTCGTCGTCCCCGCCCTCACCAACGAATTCTTCGCCCGCGTCTACACCGGCGCCGCCCGCGTCGCCGCCGACCACGGCTTCGGCGTCGTCCTCTACCCCTCCCCCGACGGCACCGGCCCCGCCCGCGACCCCTTCGCCTCCGCCCGCGCCGCCCTCGACGGGGTCATCGCCTCCTCCATGGCCGCCGACGCCCTCACCGCCATCGGCGGCGACGGCCTCCCCCTCGTCATGCTCGACAGCGACCCCACCGCCGGAACCGCCGCCGCCCACGTCAACCTCGCCATGACCGACGGCGTCCACCAGGTCACCACCCACCTCCTCGGCCACGGCCACCGCCGCTTCCTCCACCTCGCCGCCGACATCGAGACCTGGACCTTCGACGTCCGCGCCCGCGCCCTCGCCGCCCGCCTCGGCCCCACCACCGAGCTGCGCACCGTACGGGCCGCGCTCACCGTCGACGCCGCCCGCACGGCCATGGAGGCGGCCCTCGCCGGCCCCCACGACCGGCCCACCGCCATCGTCTGCGACGACGACATCCTGGCCGCCGGCGCCTGCAAGGCCGCCCGCCGCCTCGGCCTGCGCGTCCCCGAGGACCTCTCCGTCACCGGCTTCGACGACCTCGGCCTCGCCACCGCCGTCGAACCCGAGCTCACCACCGTCCGCCTCCCGGCCGAGCTCGTCGGCGAACAGGGCATGACCGCCCTCCTCGCCGTCCTCGAAGGCACCCCCTGGACCGCCCCCGACATCCCCGTCGAACTCGTCGTCCGCGACTCCTCGGGCCCCGCCCCCACCCCCTGAACGCACAGGGGCCCCGGCCCGCCGGAAACGGCGGACCGGGGCCCCACGCGCACGCACGCCCTACTCGGCGTCGTCCTCCGGCGCCTCGTCGTTCGACACGGCATCCGCCTGGGCGGCCGCCGGAACGTCCGCCTCCAGCAGCCGCGACAGCTGCCGGCCGCGGATCCGCTTGAACTTGCGCTGCTGCGACCGCGTACGGTCCAGCACCGCCACCTCCAGCCGCTCAGCCGGAATCGCCTTGTCCGCGCCGTTGGCCTGACTGGACAGCGCCTGCACCGCCAGCTTCAGCGCCTCGGACAGGGTCATCCCGTCCTGGTGCCGCTGGTCGAGGAAGGTGCTGATCTGCTCGGCGTTCCCGCCGACCGCGACCGAGCCGTGCTCGTCCACGATCGAGCCGTCGTGCGGCAGCCGGTAGATCTGGTCCCCGGCCGCCGTGGCACCCACCTCGGCGACGACCAGCTCCACCTCGTACGGCTTCTCCCCGGCCGAGGAGAAGATCGTGCCGAGCGTCTGCGCGTACACGTTCGCCAGCCCACGGGCCGTCACGTCGTCGCGGTCGTAGGTGTATCCGCGCAGATCGGCGTAACGCACGCCGCCGATCCGCAGGTTCTCGTACTCGTTGTACTTGCCGGCGGCCGCGAAGCCGATCCGGTCGTAGATCTCGCTGAACTTGTGCAGCGCGCGGGACGGGTTCTCGCCGACGAACACGATGCCGTCGGCGTACTGCAGCACGACAAGGCTGCGACCGCGGGCGATGCCCTTGCGGGCGTATTCCGCCCGGTCGGCCATGGCCTGCTGGGGTGACACATAGAACGGAGTCGACACCGGCTGTCCGTCCCTTTCTTCTGGGCTCCTACGGGGCGACGGATGGTCAGAGCAGGGCGGCGCGCGGGCCGTCGGGCTGCTCGAGACGACGGTTGGTGACCGTACGGGCGAGCTCCTGCGACTCGTCGTCGGTCAGCCTGCGGAAGCCCTCGTCGGTGATGACGGTGACGATGGGATAGATGTGCCGGTACAGGTCCGGACCGCCGGTCGCCGAGTCGTCGTCGGCGGCGTCGTACAGCGCCTGCACGACCAGCGTGGTGGCCTGCTCCTCCGTCAGGTCGGGACGGAACAGCTTCTTCATCGAGCCCCGGGCGAAGATCGAGCCCGAACCGGTGGCGGCGTACCCGTGCTCCTCGGAACGCCCGCCGGTCACGTCGTAGGAGAAGATCCGGCCCTTCTCCTTGGCCTCGTCGTACCCCGCGAACAGCGGCACGACGGCCAGCCCCTGCATCGCCATGCCCAGATTGCTCCGGATCATGGTGGAGAGCCGGTTGGCCTTGCCCTCCAGGGAAAGGGTCGTCCCCTCCACCTTCTCGAAGTGCTCCAGCTCCAGCTGGAACAGCTTGACCATCTCCACGGCCAGACCGGCCGTACCGGCGATGCCCACCGCGGAGTACTCGTCGGCCGGGAACACCTTCTCGATGTCCCGCTGCGCGATCATGTTCCCCATGGTCGCCCGCCGGTCACCGGCGAGCACGACCCCGCCGGGGAAGGTGGCGGCCACGATGGTCGTCCCGTGCGGCGCCTCGACGACGCCCTCGGGCAGCTTGCGGTTGCCCGGCAGCATCTCGGGCGAGTGCGCGCCCAGGAAGTCCATGAAGGACGACGACCCCGGCGTCAGGAAGGCTGCCGGTAGACGCCCTGTGCTACGAGTGTTGGGTTCCACAGGTTTCCTTCCACGTAAGCGGCTGCACGCCGTATGACGTCCGGCCGATCCTTGAACTGCCCCAAGGCTGCGTTGCAGCTGAAGCACAGTACGCCTCGGACCTTACCCGTCTGATGATCGTGATCAACGTGCTCGGCCGGAGCATTCCGACAGACCACGCAGACCCCGCCCTGGGCGGCGATCATCGCATCGCGCTGCGCCTCGGTGATGCCGTACGAACGCTTCAAGTGGCCAGCCCTGCCCTGGATGGCGCGACACGCCTTGCAGCGAGTGGACAACCCGTCCGACGCCGAAGCGTTCCTGTGCCACTCGCTGTGCGGTTTGACCTCACCGCACTGCCGGCACAGCTTGTGACCGGACGGAACGTCCACTTTCTCTTTGACGACCTTGCCCCTGGCCGCCTGGCGGCGCCGGTAGTGCAGGGCTCCGTACTCCGCCACGCACTCCCGGCACCTCGGCTGCAGGCCGTCCCCACGATTCCGATCTGAGGCGAATCCGCTCAGCGGCACGTCCCGGCTGCAGCCGCGACACCACTTGGTTCCATTGGACATGACCCAATGCTGGCGAGTTCACCTTGGATTCGAAGGCTATTCGCCGCCTTTTTGTACGAAGCTCCGAACGAAATCCTCGGCATTTTCCTCGAGTACATCGTCAATCTCGTCAAGTACGGAGTCGACGTCGTCGGAGAGCTTTTCCTGCCGCTCCTTGAGGTCGGTCGATTCCTCGACCGCCGCCTCCTCGACCTCCTCGGTCGAGCGCGTCGCCTTCTGCTGTCCGCCGCCGGTGTCCTTGGTCGCCATGTCTACCTCACCCCGCTCGGTTCGCACGCCCACATGGAAAGGCCCCGGGATTCGGGACCTCTCAAGATCAGACCCTACGTCGGACCCTACAAGGAGGGCCCGACATTCGTCCCCGCACTTTCATAACGTCCGGGCATTCTCATGATTCCCGGACCGGAGCCATTTCAGGCCACCTTCGGGTGCCTCACTGCCCCGAGAGCACCCGCACCAGGTCCTCCGCCGTCCGACAGCGGTCCAGCAGCTCCTTGACGTGGTTGCGGGTCCCCCGCAGGGGTTCCAGGGTCGGGACCCGCTGGAGCGAGTCGCGGCCCGGGAGGTCGAAGATCACCGAGTCCCAGGAGGCCGCCGCCACGTCGTCCGCGTACTGCTCCAGGCAGCGCCCGCGGAAGTACGCCCGGGTGTCCTCCGGGGGCTTGCTCTCCGCCCGCTCCACGGCCGGCTCCTCCAGGAGCCGCTTCATCTTCCCGCGGGCGACCAGCCGGTTGTACAGGCCCTTCTCGGGGCGGACGTCCGCGTACTGGAGGTCCACCAGGTGCAGCCGGGCCGCGTCCCAGCCCAGTCCGTCGCGCCTGCGGTAGCCCTCCAGGATCTCCCGCTTGGCGATCCAGTCGAGCTCTCCCGACAGGCTCATCGGGTCGGTCTCCAGCCGGCCGAGTACGTCCTCCCACCGAGTGAGGACATCCTTGGTCTGCTCGTCCGCGTCCGACCCGAAACGCTCGTCCACGTACTTCCTGGCCAGCTCGAAGTACTCCATCTGGAGTTGTACGGCGGTCAGGGTGCGCCCGCTGCGCAGGGTGATGAGGTGCTGGAGGTCCGGGTCGTGGGAGACCTGGTGCAGGGTGCGCACCGGCTGGTCCACGGCCAGGTCGACGTTGATGAACCCGTCCTCGATCATCGACAGGACCAGCGCGGTCGTGCCGAGCTTGAGGTAGGTGGAGATCTCCGAGAGGTTCGCGTCGCCGATGATCACGTGGAGCCGGCGGTACTTCTCGGCGTCGGAGTGCGGTTCGTCCCGGGTGTTGATGATGGGCCGCTTGAGGGTGGTCTCCAGCCCCACCTCGACCTCGAAGTAGTCCGCGCGCTGGCTGATCTGGAAGCCGTGCTCGCGGCCGTCCTGGCCGATGCCGATGCGGCCCGCGCCGGTGACGACCTGGCGGGAGACGAAGAAGGGCGTCAGGTGGCGCACGATCTCCGAGAAGGGGGTCTCCCGCTTCATCAGGTAGTTCTCGTGCGTGCCGTAGGAGGCGCCCTTGTTGTCGGTGTTGTTCTTGTAGAGGTGGATGGGCTGGGCGCCGGGGAGCTGGGCGGCCCGCTCGGCGGCCTCGGCCATGATCCGTTCGCCGGCCTTGTCCCAGAGCACGGCGTCGAGCGGATTGGTGACCTCCGGCGAGCTGTACTCGGGGTGCGCGTGGTCGACGTAGAGCCGTGCGCCGTTGGTGAGGATGACGTTGGCGAGGCCGATGTCCTCGTCGGTCAGCTGGCTGTTGTCGGCGGCCTCGCGGGCGAGGTCGAAGCCGCGGGCGTCCCGCAGCGGATTCTCCTCCTCGAAGTCCCAGCGGGCGCGTCGCGCCCGGTGCATCGCCGCCGCGTAGGCGTTGACGATCTGGGACGAGGTGAGCATGGCATTGGCGTTCGGGTGCCCCGGAACGGAGATCCCGTACTCCGTTTCGATCCCCATTACTCGCCGTACGGTCATGCGGCCCTCCTTGCCCGGCGGCGCTCCTGTTCGGGAGCGGCGCTCAAGTACCGCTTGTTCTCCGGTGGGTCATGTGCGGTGTCCGTCCCCGCACTGCGGAGGAGGCGGTACGGAAGAGCCTAGAACCACTCCGCGCTGGTGGGGAGATCATTTCAGTCATTGACTTTGCCCTGTCACCGGCCGAAAAGGGCGGGCGGCAATGCCGGGGGGTAAAGCAGTCGGCTGCGGGTGCCCGGTGAGGGCACCCGCAGCCGCCCCGCTCGGTCAGAGGTACTGGCCGGTATTCGCCACCGTGTCGATGGAGCGTCCGGTGTCCGCGCCCTGCTTTCCGGTGACGAGGGTACGGATGAATACGATCCGCTCGCCCTTCTTTCCGGAGATCCGGGCCCAGTCGTCCGGGTTGGTGGTGTTCGGCAGGTCCTCGTTCTCCTTGAACTCGTCCACGCATGCCTGGAGGAGGTGGGAGACGCGCAGGCCCTTCTGGTTGTGCTCCAGGAAGGCCTTGATCGCCATTTTCTTCGCGCGGTCCACGATGTTCTGGATCATCGCGCCCGAGTTGAAGTCCTTGAAGTAGAGGACTTCCTTGTCGCCGTTGGCGTACGTGACCTCGAGGAAGCGGTTTTCCTCGGTTTCGGCGTACATCTGCTCGACGACGGTCTGGATCATGCTGTGGACGGTGCCGGCCGTGGAGCCCTGGTGCTCGGACAGGTCGTCCGTGTGCAGGGGCAGCGAGGCCTTGAGGTACTTGGCGAAGATGTCCTTGGCGGCCTCCGCGTCCGGGCGCTCGATCTTGATCTTCACGTCGAGGCGGCCGGGGCGCAGGATGGCGGGGTCGATCATGTCCTCGCGGTTGGAGGCGCCGATGACGATGACGTTCTCCAGGCCCTCCACACCGTCGATCTCGGCGAGGAGCTGGGGGACGATGGTGTTCTCCACGTCCGAGCTGACGCCGGATCCGCGGGTGCGGAAGAGGGACTCCATTTCGTCGAAGAAGACGATGACGGGGGTGCCCTCGCTGGCCTTCTCACGGGCCCGCTGGAAGACGAGGCGGATGTGCCGCTCGGTCTCGCCGACGTACTTGTTGAGGAGTTCGGGGCCCTTGATGTTCAGGAAGTAGGACTTCCCGGCGGGCTGGCCGGTCACCTCGGCGACCTTCTTGGCAAGGGAGTTGGCGACGGCCTTGGCGATGAGCGTCTTGCCGCAGCCGGGAGGGCCGTACAGCAGGATGCCCTTCGGGGGCCGCAGTTCGTGCTCCTTGAAGAGGTCGGGGTAGAGGTAGGGGAGCTCGACG
This sequence comes from Streptomyces sp. NPDC031479, assembly GCF_055581065.1. Taxonomy (NCBI): domain Bacteria; kingdom Bacillati; phylum Actinomycetota; class Actinomycetes; order Kitasatosporales; family Streptomycetaceae; genus Streptomyces; species Streptomyces sp. NPDC031479. The sequence goes on along the minus strand of NZ_JBVIKC010000002.1, from coordinate 185,045 downwards.
GCGTCGCGGATCAGCTCGATCTGGTCGCCCAGGCCGCCGATCTTGTCGTAGTCGATGTCCGGGACCTCTTCGAGGACGAGTTCCTCGACCTCGCTCTTGGGGACCACTTCGTAGACGTAGCCGGAGCGGGGCTCCAGGAGCAGGGCGTCGCCGGGGCGGATGGTGATGTCCAGGAGCGGCTCGGCGAGCCTCACCACCCTTTCCTCGTCGGTGTGCCCGACCACCAGGGCGCGCTCGCCGTCCTCCAGGATCTCCTTGAGGGTGACGATGTCGCCGGCGCGCTCGAACTCCATGGCCTCGACCACGTTGAGCGCTTCGTTGAGCATGACCTCCTGGCCGCGCCGGAGGTCTTCCGGTTCGACGCTGGGGCTCACGTTCACGCGGAGCTTGCGCCCCCCGGTGAAGATGTCGACGGTGCCGTCCTCGTTCGCCTGCAGGAAGACACCGAAGCCGGCCGGAGGCTGTGCGAGCCGGTCGACCTCTTCCTTGAGGGCCACGATCTGGTCGCGGGCCTCACGGAGGGTGTTCGCCAGTCGTTCGTTCTGCGCGGAGACGCCTGCCAGATTCGTCTGGAGCTCGACGATCCGCTCTTCGAGAATCCTCGTGTGACGCGGAGAGTCGGCGAGCTTGCGTCGCAGGACGGCGATTTCCTGCTCTAGATAGGCAACCTGGCCAGCGGGGTCCTCAGACCCTCGCCCGGGCCGGATGCCGCGGTTGATGTCGTCGTCGTGGGCTGCCACGGTCCTCACCTCCTCCAAGGGGAGCTGGACGCTTCCTGACCCTACCTGGGCTGGTGGTGATTGAAACCCCTAGATCACAAAGACGGTAGAGGTGTGTCCGATCTTCACCCTTGCGTACTCCCTCACGCCAGGGAAATACCCACCCTTCAACATCGGAAAGCAGCCGGTTGTAAGGTCGAACTGTTCAACACCCGTCAGGGCTCGCGCGACTTGTCGCGAGTTGTGTCCGGGACGGATCACTCAGGGCAGGAAACGGCAGGAGATATGACCGTGCAGCAGGAGGCCCCGACGGGCGGTACCGGCGAGGCCGGGGAGCCGCTTGAGGTCTGGATCGACCAGGACCTCTGCACCGGGGACGGCATCTGCGTGCAGTACGCGCCGGAGGTGTTCGAGCTGGACATCGACGGTCTGGCGTACGTGAAGAGCCCGGAGGACGAGCTGCTGCAGGACGCGGGGGCGACCACTCCGGTTCCGCTGACGCTGCTCCAGGACGTGGTCGACTCGGCCAAGGAATGTCCGGGCGACTGCATTCACGTAAGGCGCGTTTCGGACAGGGTCGAGGTGTACGGCCCGGACGCGGAGTGACGCTTCAAACACGTGTGGCGGCCGAGTCCGTCAGCTCCTGGCGGAATTTCCCGCCGGTCCAGCGCCACTTGGCGAGCTGCTTCACGTCCGGGCTGTAGCGCGGGACCGAGGGCGAGGAGTAGCCGAGGAGGCGTGCGGTGACGGTCCGGTCGCTCACGGTGAGCTCGGTGGCGGTCTGCCGGCGGCCGGCGTCGAGGAGGGTGGCGACGACGCGGGGGGCGGCGCCCTGTTGCCGGTCGCGGGCGAGTACGTAGATCGCGTGGGGCGGGGTGCCCGAGCCCGCGTCGCAGCGTACGGCGACGACCGTCTCGGGGCTGCCGTCGCCGTCGAGGTCGCCTTCGGCGGTGTCCGTGACGACCTGTGGGGCCCCCTTGCAGTCGAGGGGGTACGTGACGGCGTGCGCGTCGGGGGCGGTGGCCGGCGGGCCGCTCGCCGCGGTGGGTCCGGGGGTGGCTCCGGTGGCCCGGTCCGGCTGGAGCAGTCCCGCGCCGGCTATGACGGCGGCCATGGCGCAGGCGGTGGCGACCCAGTGGACGGGTCGGGTGTGGTGGTGCGCCAGGACGTCCGGTGCCGGGGTCGGCGGGGTGGGGCTGTGCAGCACGCGGGGTGTCTCCTGTGCGAAGGGTGACGGGGAGCCAGCATCGTGCCATACCTCACACGGGGGTGGAACGGCCGGGTCCGGGTGGGTTTCCCCGGTGCAACGAAAAGGCGCTGTGGCGCAGTTCCCGGGTTGGCCGGGGAACTGCGCCACAGCGCTTTCGTGTTGGGCGTGAGGACGGGTCCTAGGCGGAGCGGTCGCTGCCGGGGCCCTCGTAGTCCTCGCCGTAGGCGCCCTTGGAGGGGCGGCGGCGGCGCATGGGGGGCTCGACGCCGTCCGCGAGGCGGCGGGCGGTGACGAGGAAGCCGGTGTGGCCGATCATCCGGTGGTCCGGGCGGACGGCGAGGCCCTCGACGTGCCAGTTGCGGATCATCGATTCCCAGGGCTGCGGTTCGGCGTAGCAGCCGAATTCGCGGATGGATTCGACGGTGCGCGAGAGCTGGGTGGTGGTGGCCACGTAGCAGCAGAGGATGCCGCCGGGGACGAGGGCCTTGGAGACGGCCTCCAGGCACTCCCAGGGGGCGAGCATGTCGAGGATCACGCGGTCGACGTCGGTGTCGGACAGGTTGTCCTGGAGGTCGCCCACGGTCAGCTGCCACGCGGGGTGGGGGCCGCCGAAGTAGCGTTCGACGTTGGCCGTGGCGATCTCGGCGAAGTCCGCGCGGCGCTCGTAGCTGTGGAGCATGCCCTGGTCGCCGATGGCGCGCAGCAGGAAGCTGCTCAGGGAGCCGGAGCCCACTCCTGCTTCCACGACGCGGGCGCCGGGGAAGATGTCGGCGAAGGCCAGGATCTGGCCCGCGTCCTTGGGGTAGACCACGGCGGCGCCGCGGGGCATGGACAGGACATAGTCGGGGAGCAGGGGGCGCAGCGCGAGGTACGCGACGTTGCCCGTGGTGCGGACAACACTGCCCTCGGGAGCACCGATCAGCTCGTCGTGCGGGAAGGAACCCTTGTGGGTGTGGAAATTCTTCCCGGCTTCGAGCGTGAACGTGTAGTGGCGGCCCTTGGGGTCGGTGAGCTGAACCTGGTCCCCGACCTCGAAGGGCCCGCGTCGGCGGGCGGCACCGGTCGGTTCGGACATGTGACCAGTGTATTGGGTTCAGGACTGGGGCCGCGCCATGGCCTTCACGAAGGCCTTCTCGACGTCGAGGGTGGACAGGACGCCGTAGATCTCGCCGCCGGTTTCGAGGACGAGGTATTCGCTGGCGGGGGTGGCGCGGAGGTGGTCGAGGAGTTCTTCGCCGGTGAGCTCGGCTGAAACCTTCATGCCGTCGGTGAGGTCCTGGGCGAGGGTGCTGACGGCGACCCAGGGGCGGCGGTGTTCGGGGACGGAGGCGATGGCGGTTTCGCGGACGATGGCGGTGGGGTCGCCGTGGCCGTCGACGACGACGAGGGCGCGGGCTCCGGCTTCGTTGGCGCGGCGGAGGGCTTCGGAGAGGGGGGTGGCGTTCTCGACGGGGATGGCGCGGCGGGTGAGGGCGCGGGCCTGGAGTTCGGGGAGGTGCTCGCGCAGGCGGGCGAGGCGGAGGCTGTTGCCGGCGCCGGTCCAGATGATCGCGGCGAGGATGGCGGCGAGGAGGGCGTCCATGACGGTGTCCATGCCGCCGATCTCCTGGGTGCGGTTGCCGAGGAGTCCGGTGTGGGTGAGGAGGGGGAGCCCGAGGAGGACGGTGACGGCGAGGCCGCGGCCGACCCAGGCGGCGGCGACGGTGCCGGTCATGGGTTTGCCGGTGATGCCCCAGATGACGGCGCGGAGCATGCGGCCTCCGTCGAGGGGGAGGCCGGGCAGGAGGTTGAAGGCGGCGACGAGGAGGTTGGAGATCATGAGGCCGGCGAGGAGGACGCCGGGGACGGTGGCGGGGTCGACGGCCTTCATGCCGAGGTAGAAGAGTCCGGCGAGGACGAGGGAGAGGAGGGGGCCGACGAAGGCGAGGACGAATTCGCGGCCGGGCGTCTCGGATTCCTTCTCGATCTCGGAGACCCCGCCGAAGAACTGGAGCTGGATGCGGCGCACGGGGAGTTTGAAGCGGAGCGCGGCGATGGTGTGCGCGAGTTCGTGGACGAGGACGGAGGCGTAGAAGGCGACGGCGAAGAAGAGGGAGACGAGGTAGCGGGCCGGGCCGAGGTCGGGCAGGACCTGGTCGAGCCGGTCGCCGAAGACCCAGGTGATGAGGGCGGCGACGAGGAACCAGCTGGGCGAGACGTAGACGGGTACGCCGAAGGGGCGGCCCATCAGGATCCCGCCGCCCGGGTCGGAGCGCTTGGGCGTGCGCTCGCCGGTTTCGTCGGTGTCTGCCACGGTTGTCCTTCGTTCGGTGCCGGTGGTTCCAGTGTGGTCCACGTCGTGGGTTCGCCGCTGGTGCGGTAGCGCGGTGTGATGCTCCGATCATGCAGTGCGAGGGCGCCGGAGTCGATGGTATGCGCGTGCTGTCGGCGGTGGGCCGTAGGGTTTCACGCATGACGACGATCCCCGGTGCCGATCCTTCCCCGGCTGCTGCCCGGCCCACCTCGCTGTCGCCTTCGCGGGCGGGTGATTTCATGCAGTGTCCGCTGCTGTACCGGTTCCGGGTGATCGACAAGCTGCCGGAGAAGCCGAGTGCGGCGGCGACGCGGGGCACTCTGGTGCACGCGGTGCTGGAGCGGCTCTTCGATCATCCGGCGGCGGAGCGGACGGCGCCGGTGGCGAAGGCTCTGGTCCCGGGGCAGTGGGACCGGTTGCTGCGGGCGAAGCCGGAGCTGGCGGAGCTGTTCCCGGAGGGGGACGAGGGGGCGGGGCTGGCGCGCTGGCTGACGGAGGCCGAGGCGCTGGTGGAGCGGTGGTTCACGTTGGAGGACCCGACGCGGCTGGAGCCTGTGGAGCGGGAGTTCTTCGTCGAGACGGAGCTGGAGTCGGGGCTGCGTCTGCGGGGGATCATCGACCGGGTGGACGTGGCGCCGTCGGGTGAGGTGCGGATCGTCGACTACAAGACGGGGAAGGCGCCGCGGCCGGAGTACGCCGAGGGCGCGCTGTTCCAGATGAAGTTCTACGCGCTGGTGGTGTGGCGGTTGAAGCGGGTGGTGCCGCGGCGGTTGCAGCTGGTGTACCTGGGCAGTGGGGACGTGCTGACGTACGACCCGGTGGTGGCGGATCTGGAGCGGGTGGAGCGCAAGCTGCACGCGTTGTGGGAGGCCATCCGTGAGGCGACGGAGACGGGTGAGTGGCGGCCTCGGCCGACGAAGCTGTGCGGCTGGTGTGATCATCAGGCGGTGTGTCCGGAGTTCGGGGGGACTCCCCCGGCCTATCCGCTGGTGATCACTCCGAGGCCGGGGGCGGACCGGCCGGCCGATTCCTGATCGTCCGGTCAGGGCACAATGGGCGGGGTCCGCCGATGCCGTCCGACGAATTCGAGGTACACCCCGTGGCGATCCGCGTCCTGCTGGTCGACGACCAGCCACTGCTGCGCACCGGTTTCCGGATGATCCTGGAGGCCGAGCAGGACCTGGTGGTGGTGGGTGAGGCCGGGGACGGTCTGCAGGCGCTGGACCAGGTGCGGGCGCTGCAGCCCGACGTGGTGCTGATGGACATCCGGATGCCGCGGATGGACGGGGTGGAGGCGACGCGGCAGATCACGGGTCCGGAGCGGAACGGGCCGGCGAAGGTGCTGGTGCTGACGACGTTCGACCTGGACGAGTACGTGGTGGAGGCGCTGCGGGCGGGGGCGAGCGGCTTCCTGCTGAAGGACGCTCCGGCGAACGAGCTGGTGCAGGCGATCCGGGTGGTCGCGGGCGGCGAGGCGATGCTGGCGCCGAGCATCACGCGGCGGCTGCTGGACAAGTACGCGGGGCACCTGCCGTCGGGTGAGGACAGCCTGCCGGACACGCTGGGGACGCTGACGGAGCGCGAGGTGGAGGTGCTCAAGCTGGTGGCCCGGGGGTTGTCGAACGCGGAGATCGCGGCCGACCTGTTCGTGAGCGAGACGACGGTGAAGACGCACGTGGGTCACGTGTTGACGAAGCTGGGGCTGCGGGACCGGGTGCAGGCGGCGGTGTACGCGTACGAGAGCGGGCTGGTGCGTCCGGGCGCCCAGTAGCGGGACCCGATCGCGAAGGGGCCGGCGGCCGCGTGAGCGGCTGCCGGCCCTTCGTCGTGCCGGGGCGGGTCAGCCCTTGCTGATCTCCCAGAAGCGGAAGACCGTGGAGGCGTCCAGGGACCACTGGAGGCCGGTGACGTTCTGGCGGGTGACGGCGTACTGCTTGCCCTGCCAGAGCGGGATGATCGGGAGTTCGTCGGCGACGATGTCCTGGAGACGGGTGTAGTCCGTGTTGGCCGCGGTGCGGTCGGACTTGGTGTTGGTCGCCGGGATGAGGGTCCCGGTGATCTCCTTGTTGTCGTAGTTGTTGTGCAGGACGTTCTCCGGGCCGAAGAACGGCTGCGTGAAGTTGTCGGCGTCCGGGTAGTCGGGGACCCAGCCCTTGACGTAGACGCCGTACTTGCCGTCCTGGATGTCCTTCTCGTACTGCTCGTACTCGACGGACTTCATGTCGGCCTCGAAGAGGCCGCTGTCGTTGAGCTGCTTCGCGATGACCTGGAACTGCTGGTCGGTGGAGGGGCCGTAGCGGGACGGCGTGGAGTACAGGGTGAGCTTGATCTTGCCGGTGATGTTGGCGGCCTTCAGGACGGCCTTGGCCTTCTCGACCTGGGGGCTGCCGCCGTAGCGGTCGAAGAAGGGGGTGGTGTGTCCGGCGATGCCCGCGGGGACGATCGAGTAGAGCGGGGCGGCGGTGCCCGCGTACACGTCCTTGACGAGCGCTTCGCGGTCGATCAGGTAGGCGATGGCCTTGCGGACGGGGAGCTTGCCGACGACGGGGTCGTTGACGTTGAAGACCATGTGCTCGACTTCGGCGCCGGTGCCCTGGACGACGTCGACCTTGTTGTCGCCGGTCTTGACCGAGGCCAGGGCGGCGATGTCCTTGGCGGCGAGGCCGCGGAAGGCGAAGTCGACGTCGCCGCTCTCCAGGACCGTCTTGAGGCCGGCCTGGTCGCCGTTGAAGAACTTCAGCGTGACGCCGGTGTTCTTGGCCTTGGCCTTGCCGCTGTAGGACTCGTTGACGGAGAAGCTGGCGCTCTTCTCGTTGATGGAGTCCAGCTTGTAGACGCCGGAGCCGATGGCCTTGCCGTCCGTGCGGAGCTTGTTCGCCGGGTACTCGGCGTGGTCGACGATGGAGCCCGCGCCGGACGCGATCTTGCTGGGGAAGGTCGCGTCGGACGTCTTGAGGCGGAAGACGACGGTCTTCTCGTCGGGGGTGTCGATGCCGGCGATCGAGGACAGCATGACGGCCGGGCCGGCGTCGTCGTTGATCTTCAGCGTGCGCTCGAAGGAGAACTTGACGTCCTTCGAGGTGAGGCTGTGGCCGTTGCTGAACTTCAGGCCGGTGCGCAGGACGCACTTGAACTGCTTGCTGTCGGCGCCCTCGAAGGCGCAGGACTGCGCGGCGTCGGGCTCGGGGGTCGTGCCGCCCTTGGGGAAGCTGAGCAGCGACTGGAAGACGTTGTTGAAGAGCAGCCAGGAGCCCGGGTCGTAGCCCGCCGCCGGGTCGGTCGACTTCACCCTGTCGGATATCCCCATGACCACGCCCTTGCCGCTGCCGGCGTTGGCGCCATCGGTCGAACCGCAACCGCTGAGCAGCGCGGCGGCGGTGGCCGCGCCGAGCGGGGCCGCCAACCACTGGTTACGTCTCTTCACGCGAATGTCCTTCACAGTCTTGTCTGGTCGTTGCGCCGGCCTGCGACGTCCGCCGCCGGTTGCTGCCGGTTTCAGCCGCTGACACCCCGGCCGAGTTCCCACAGCTGGAGGTCGGAGATGGCGTTGACCGACCACTCCACCCCGGTGATCCCGTCGCGTGCGGCGACGTACTGCTTGCCCTGCCACAGGGGCAGGACGGGTACGTCCTCGGCGACGATGTCCTGCATGTCCGCGATCGCGGGTGCGGCGGTGTTGCGGTCGGCCGCGCGCCGGGAGTCGGGGATGAGCCTGGTGCGCACCGTGCTGTTGGCGTACGGCGTGCCCAGGAAGTTGTCGGCCTCCAGGAAGGGGGCGAGGAAGTTGTCGGCGTCCGGGTAGTCGGGGAACCAGCCGAGCCCGTAGGCGGCGTAGTCGCCCTTCTTCTGCGCGGGCCGGAAGTCGGACCAGTCGTTGCCCTGGACGGTGATGTCGAACAGCTGGGTGGAGTTCAGCTGGGTCTTGAGGGCCTCGAACTCGGCGGCGGTGCCGTCGCCGTAGTGGTCCTTGGTGTAGTTCAGGGTGAGCTTGACCGGGGTCTTGATCCCGGCGGCCTTCAGCAGGTCGGCCGCCTTGGCGGTGTTGGCCTCGCCGTACTTGTTGAAGAACGAGTTGACGTGGCCGGTGACGGTGGTGGGGACCAGCGAGTACAGGGGCTGCGCGGCCTTGCCGTAGACCTTGGAGATGACGTTGTCGCGGTCGACGGCGGCGGCGAGGGCCTGGCGTACGGCCTTGTCCTTGACGACCGGGGCGTCGGTGTTGAAGCCGAGGTAGCGGATCTCCAGGCCGGGCAGGGGGACGAGCTTGACGCCCTTGGGCGGCTTCGCGGAGAAGTCGGCGATCTGGGCGGGCGCCAGGGTGCGCGAGACCATCTGGACGGAGCCGTCGGTGAGGGCCTTGCCCATGGAGGCGGAGTCGGCGAAGGTGCGCAGTTCGACCTTGTCGTTCTGCAGCTTGATGTCGCCCTTGTAGTTCGGGTTCTTGGTGAAGACGGCCCGGACGAGGTGGTCGTCCTTGACCTCCGCCTTCATCGTGTAGGGGCCGGAGCCGTCGACGGCGAAGCCGGGGCGGAGCTTCTTGGCCTCGTAGTTCTTCTCGCTGACGATGCCGGCGGCGGGGGTGGAGAGCTTGTACGGGAAGGTCGCGTCGGCGGTCTTCAGGTGGAAGACGACGGTGTCGGCGCCCTTGACCTCGACGGTGTCGAGGGTGGAGAGGAGGGAGGAGGGGCCGTTCTCGTCCTTGATCGCGAGGACGCGGTCGATGGAGAACTTGACGTCCTTGGCGGTGAGCGGGTCGCCGCTCGCGAACTTCAGGCCGGGCCGCAGGACGCAGCGGTAGCTCTCGTTGCCCGTGTCGGTGAAGCGGCAGTCGGACGCGGCTTCGGGGACGGGCTGGCCGCCGCCACGCGGGGTGTGCATCAGCGTCTGGACGGTCTGGCGCAGGACGTTCCAGGCGCCGGCGTCGTAGGCGTAGGCGGGGTCGAAGGGGGCGGGGGCGTAATCGGCGGCTTCGAACCGGTCGGTGGTGCCGACGACGATCGCTCCGGACGCTGCTCCTCCGCCGCTCGCGCTGCCGCATGCGGACAGCGCGGGGGTGAGCAGGCCGATCGCGGCCGTCAGCACCATGGTCTTGCGGTTCATGCTGGAAGTACTCCCTCACCCGGCACTTGGTCAAAGCGGCGTAGAGGGCACTTCGCGGCGGTCGCCCGTTCAGGGCGGAACGATCGGGCCGGTGTTTGACGATCGGTCCACGCGGTACCGGCGCAAGGGTGTGCGGCCGGTGCGGCAGAGGTGCGTGCGGAGTGCCCGGATCGACATTAGTGGCCCGGAACGGGATGGCTTGAACCGGCAGGAGTTGGGGCGTAATCGCACCGTGATGGGAGCGGACTGACCGCTTATGCCGGAGTCTTCGCAGATGTGGTCAGGAGATGATCAATCCGGACACATGGGAAGGGCTCGGGGCACTCCGACGGGCCCGTCCGGGGCTCCCCGGGTGACCAAGGTCACCCGCTGCTACATTTCCCGGCAGGATGGAATTTCGGCCTCCGGGGGCGGGGGCGGAAGATCCTCTCGTGGGACCTTGACCCCACCCCCGTTCCGTTCGGCACGGAGCGTGCGCGGTCAGTTCAGCGGAGTGATGAGGGACCGCAGGAACGGCAGGTCCACCTCTTCGAGCGAGGCCACGACGGTGCGGCCCGGGGCCGGCTCGATCCGGCCGACGGAGGGCACGGCCACGACCCGGCAGCCGGCGGCCTCGGCGGCCGCGACACCGGTGGCGGTGTCCTCGATGACCGCGCACCGCGAGGGGTGCGCGCCCAGGGCGCTCGCGGCCAGCAGGTACGGGTCGGGGTGCGGCTTGGTGCGCGGGACCTCGTCCCCGGCGACGGTCATGGTGAACCGGTCGCGGCCGAGGGTGAGCAGCACCTGGTCGATGACCCGGCGGTGGGAGGCGGAGACCAGGGCGGTGGGCACGTTGTGCCGGGCCAGCTCGCTCAGCAGCCGCTCGGCGCCGGGCATCAAGGGGACCTGGTCGGCGATGCGGGCCTCGAAGCGCTCGTTGAGCAGCACGCTCAGCTCGGCGAGGCCGATGGCGGCGCCGGTGGCCTCGATGAGGAACGCCGCGCTGCGGCTCATGGGGCCGCCGACGACGATGTCGCGCCAGGCGTCGTCGAGCCGGTGCCCGAGTTCCCGGAAGATCTCCGCCTCGATCTCCCACCAGAAACCCTCGGTGTCCACGAGGGTGCCGTCCATGTCGAGGAGCACCGCCTGCAGGGCGTGCCCGTCTGCCGTACGGGCGACGGGAGCGGGAACGGTGCTGGTCATGCGTACGCCTCTCGCAGGGGACGACAAGGCCGGTCACCTCGCCGTGGGGGCAACCCCTCGGTACCAGGTGACCGGCCTGTATGGGACCGACCAGTGTACGCCGGTCCGCGTCAGCGTGCGTTGAAATACTTCGCTTCGGGGTGGTGAATCACGATGGCGTCGGTGGACTGCTCGGGGTGGAGCTGGAACTCCTCCGAGAGGTGGACGCCGATCCGCTCCGGCTGGAGGAGGTCGGCGATCTTCGCCCGGTCCTCCAGGTCGGGGCAGGCGCCGTAGCCGAGGGAGAAGCGGGCTCCCCGGTACTTGAGGTCGAACATGTCCTCCACGGCGGCCGGGTCCTCGCCGCCGAAGCCGAGCTCGGCGCGGACGCGGGCGTGCCAGTACTCGGCCATGGCCTCGGCGAGCTGGACGGAGAGGCCGTGCAGCTCCAGGTACTCGCGGTAGGAGTCGGACTCGAACAGCTTGGCCGTGGCCTCGCCGATCTTCGAGCCGACGGTGACCACCTGGAGGCCGACCACGTCGGTCTCACCGGACTCCTCGGGGCGGAAGAAGTCCGCGAGGCACAGGCGGCGGCCCCGGCGCTGGCGCGGGAAGGTGAAGCGGGTCCGCTCGTTGCCCTGCTCGTCGAGGATGATCAGGTCGTCGCCCTTGGAGACGCAGGGGAAGTAGCCGTAGACCACGGCCGCTTCCAGGAGGTTCTCGGTGTGCAGCTTCTCCAGGAGGCCGCGCAGGCGCGGACGGCCCTCGCTCTCGACGAGCTCCTCGTACGTGGCTCCGCCCGCGCGGGCCTGCTTGAGGCCCCACTGGCCCTTGAACAGGGCTCCCTCGTCCAGCCAGGAGGCGTAGTCCTTGAGCGGGATGCCCTTGACGACGCGGGTGCCCCAGAAGGGCGGGGTGGGGACCGGGTTGTCGACGGACACGTCCGAACGGCCGCCCGGCTCCTGCGGCTCCTCCACCTGGAGCGCCGGGGTGTCCCGCTTGGCGACGCGGCGCTGCTTCAGCTCGGGCAGCGAGGCGCCGGGGACGCCGCGCTTGACCGCGATGAGGGCGTCCATGAGGCGCAGGCCTTCGAAGGCGTCGCGGGCGTAGCGGACTTCGCCTTCGTAGATTTCGTGGAGGTCCTGTTCGACGTAGGCGCGGGTGAGGGCGGCGCCGCCGAGGATGACGGGGTAGTCGGCGGCCAGCTTGCGCTGGTTGAGCTCTTCCAGGTTCTCCTTCATGATCACCGTGGACTTCACGAGCAGGCCGGACATGCCGATCACGTCGGCCTTGTGCTCCTGCGCGGCTTCGAGGATCGCGGAGACGGGCTGCTTGATGCCGATGTTGACGACGTTGTAGCCGTTGTTGGTGAGGATGATGTCGACGAGGTTCTTGCCGATGTCGTGGACGTCCCCGCGGACGGTGGCGAGCACGATCGTGCCCTTGCCCTCGTCGTCGGTCTTCTCCATGTGCGGTTCGAGGTAGGCGACGGCCGTCTTCATGACCTCGGCGGACTGGAGCACGAACGGCAGCTGCATCTGGCCGGAGCCGAAGAGCTCGCCGACGACCTTCATGCCCTCCAGGAGGGTGTCGTTGACGATGTCGAGGGCGGGGCGGGTCTGCAGCGCCTCGTCGAGGTCGGTCTCCAGGCCGTTCTTCTCGCCGTCGATGATGCGGCGCTGCAGTCGCTCGTCCAGCGGCAGGGCGAGGAGTTCCTCGGCGCGGCCGGCCTTGAGCGACTTGGTGTTGACGCCCTCGAAGAGGGCCATCAGCTTCTGCAGCGGGTCGTAGTCGCCCTCGCGCCGGTCGTAGATCAGGTCGAGTGCGGTGGTGACCTGCTCCTCGTCGAAGCGGGCGATCGGCAGGATCTTGGAGGCGTGGACGATCGCGGAGTCCAGGCCGGCCTTGACGCACTCGTCGAGGAAGACCGAGTTGAGCAGTACGCGGGCGGCCGGGTTGAGGCCGAAGGAGATGTTGGACAGGCCGAGGGTGGTCTGGACGTCCGGGTGGCGCCGCTTGAGCTCGCGGATCGACTCGATCGTGGCGATGCCGTCCTTGCGGGACTCCTCCTGGCCGGTGCAGATCGTGAAGGTCAGGGTGTCGATGAGGATGTCCGACTCGCGGATCCCCCAGTTGCCCGTCAGGTCGTCGATGAGCCGTTCGGCGATGGCGACCTTGTGTTCGACGGTTCGGGCCTGGCCCTCCTCGTCGATGGTCAGCGCGATGAGCGCGGCGCCGTGCTCCTGGGCCAGTCGGGTGACCTTGGCGAAGCGGGAGTCGGGGCCGTCGCCGTCTTCGTAGTTGACGGAGTTGATGACCGCGCGGCCGCCGAGCTTCTCCAGGCCCGCCCGGATGACGGGGACCTCGGTGGAGTCCAGGACGATCGGGAGGGTGGAGGCGGTGGCGAAGCGGCCGGCGAGCTCCTCCATGTCGGCGACGCCGTCGCGGCCCACGTAGTCCACGCAGAGGTCGAGCATGTGCGCGCCCTCGCGGATCTGGTCGCGGGCCATCTCCACGCAGTCGTCCCAGCGGGCCTCCAGCATGGCCTCGCGGAACTTCTTGGAGCCGTTGGCGTTGGTGCGCTCGCCGATCGCCATGTACGAGGTGTCCTGGCGGAAGGGCACGGTCTGGTAGAGGGAGGCGGCGCCGGGCTCGGGCTGGGGGGTGCGCTCGGTGATCGCCGTGCCGCGGACGCGCTCGACGACCTGGCGCAGGTGCTCGGGGGTGGTGCCGCAGCAGCCCCCGACCAGGGAGAGCCCGTACTCGCGGACGAAGGTCTCCTGGGCGTCGGCCAGTTCGGGGGCGCTGAGCGGGTAGTGCGCGCCCTGCTTGGTCAGGACGGGCAGGCCCGCGTTGGGCATGCAGGAGATCGGGATGCGGGCGTTGCGCGCGAGGTAGCGCAGGTGCTCGCTCATCTCGGCGGGGCCGGTGGCGCAGTTCAGACCGATCATGTCGATCCCCAGCGGCTCCAACGCCGTCAGCGCCGCGCCGATCTCCGACCCCAGGAGCATGGTGCCGGTGGTCTCCACGGTGACGGAGCAGATCAGCGGGACGCTGACACCCAGGGCCTCCATCGCCCGGCGGGCACCGATGATCGAGGACTTCGTCTGCAGGAGGTCCTGCGTGGTCTCCACCAGGAGGGCGTCCGCGCCGCCGGAGATCAGGCCTTCGGCGTTGATCTGGTAGGCGTCGCGGATCTGCGCGTAGGTGATGTGGCCGAGGGTGGGGAGCTTGGTGCCGGGGCCGATGGAGCCGAGCACCCAGCGCTGCTGTCCGGTCGTGGCGGTGAACTCGTCGGCGACCTCGCGGGCGATCCGGGCGCCGGCCTCGGAGAGCTCGAAGTTCCGCTCGGGGATGTCGTACTCGGCGAGGGCGGCGAAGTTCGCGCCGAAGGTGTTGGTCTCGACGCAGTCCACGCCGACCGAGTAGTAGGCCTCGTGGACCGAACGCACGATGTCGGGGCGGGTCACGTTCAGGACCTCGTTGCAGCCTTCGAGCTGCTGGAAGTCCTCCATCGTGGGGTCCTGCGCCTGGAGCATGGTTCCCATGGCCCCGTCGGCGACGACCACGCGGGTCGCGAGCGCCTCTCGGAGGGCATCGGCCCGGGTCTGGGTGTCTGCGGGCGGGTTCGGCAACGAGGCCATGGTTGAGCTCCCTGGGATGCGACGGCTGTCGGCTTTGCACCCCCTCTGTGTCAAGGGTGCACGCGGTCAGGGTAACCGCGCCGCACCGGACCCGGTGCGGTCGTCCCACGTGGCGGACTGCATTCTGTGCGCGGGGCCCGGACGGGTGAGGGTGCGGCGCGCGGCGCGCCGGAGGCCGCCCGACCATACACAAGGTCGGCATCGACCGATAGTGTTCAGCATTGTCGAACTACGTCAGCAGGAGGCTGCGCGATGGCACGGAACATCCAGTCGCTCGAACGAGCCGCTGCGATGCTGCGGCTCCTGGCGGGCGGGGAACGCCGGCTGGGCCTCTCGGACGTGGCGTCCTCCCTGGGCCTGGCCAAGGGCACGGCGCACGGGATCCTGCGCACGCTGCAGGCCGAGGGCTTCGTGGAGCAGGACGCGGCCTCGGGCCGCTATCAGCTGGGCGCGGAGCTGCTGCGCCTGGGCAACAGCTACCTGGACGTGCACGAGCTGCGCGCCCGCGCGCTGGTCTGGACGGACGACCTGGCCCGGGCGAGCGGCGAGAGCGTGTACGTGGGGGTGCTGCACAAGAGCGGGGTGCTGATCATGCACCACGTGTTCCGGCCGGACGACAGCCGTCAAGTGCTGGAGGTGGGGGCGATGCAGCCGCTGCACTCCACGGCGCTGGGCAAGGTCCTGTCGGCCTACGACCCCGTGGCACACACGGAGGCCGTGGAGGCGGAGCGGGAGGCGTTCACCCCCCGTACGGTCACGGACGCCGCGGGTTTCGAGGAGGTCCTGGACCTGACGCGGGCGCGGGGCTGGGCCGCGGACGTCGAGGAGACCTGGGAGGGCATCGCCTCGGTGGCGGCGCCGATCCACGACCGGCGGCGGATGCCCGTGGGCGCCGTCGCGGTGGCGGGGGCCGTGGAGCGGGTCTGCGGGGACTCCGGGGAGCCCCGGGCGGCGCTCGTGGCCTCCGTACGGGACTGCGCGCGGTCGGTTTCGCGCGACCTCGGGGCGGGCCGGTTCTGAGCTTGACCTGATCCACCCGATCCACCCAGCGGCCACCCTGTGGGCCGTTTGGGTGGATTTTGTCTTTTACCGATCATCCATTGGCTGATTTTGGCTGATCGTACCTAGTGGTAACGATCCGGTTCTTTGACCTGGCCAGCCCTTGACGCGTTCTTCACCCAGGCGGAAAACTGCCGTTCATCGGTCGGCATTGTCGAACACCTACCGGCAATACGCGTTAGGCTATGGCGAGGCCAAGGACCGGTGCAGCACTCACCGAGTGCGTGGACCACCGGAGGGACCCGGTGTCCGCCCACCCCTGGACGTAAGACAAAGGAGTCGCGGGTGTCCAGCTCCGACATCTTCATCGGCGAGACCATAGGTACCGCCCTGCTCACTCTGCTCGGTGGTGGCGTCTGCGCCGCCGTCACCCTCAAGAGCTCCAAGGCCCGCAACGCGGGCTGGCTCGCGATCACCTTCGGCTGGGGTTTCGCCGTCCTGATCGCCGCCTACGTCTCCGCACCGCTCTCCGGCGCGCACCTCAACCCGGCGGTCACCGTCGGCATCGCCGTCAAGACCGGCGAGTGGGGCGACGTCCCGGTCTACCTCGCCGGCCAGCTCCTCGGCGCCATGATCGGCGCGGTCCTGATGTGGATCACGTACTACGGCCAGTTCCTCGTGCACCTGTCCGACCCGGAGCACATCCGCGACGCCAAGCTCGGTCCCGAGGACCCGCACCCGCACGACACGGCCGGTCCGGTGCTCGGCATCTTCTCCACGGGCCCCGAGATCCGTAATGTCGTGCAGAACCTCGCGACCGAGATCATCGGTACCGCCGTCCTGGTTCTGGCCATCCTGACCCAGGGCCTCCAGGACGACGGCAAGGGGCTCGGTGTCATCGGCGTCCTGATCACCTCGTTCGTGGTCGTCGGCATCGGCCTCTCGCTGGGCGGTCCGACCGGCTACGCCATCAACCCGGTGCGCGACCTCGGTCCGCGCATCGTCCACGCCCTGCTCCCGCTGCCCAACAAGGGCGGTTCGGACTGGGGGTACTCCTGGATCCCGGTCGTCGGCCCGCTCGTCGGTGCCGCCCTCGCCGGTGGTCTGTACAACATCGCGTTCGCCTGATCAGCATCGGCAAGATCGCAAGATCCGCACCGCCCTCCTGATTCCGCCAACCCTTCAGATCTGCCAGGAGCAGCCACCATGACCAGCAGCACCGGCCCCTTCATCGCCGCGATCGACCAGGGCACCACCTCCTCCCGCTGCATCGTCTTCGACCGCGACGGCCGCATCGTCGCCGTCGACCAGAAGGAGCACGAGCAGATCTTCCCGAAGCCGGGCTGGGTCGAGCACGACGCCACCGAGATCTGGACCAACGTCCAGGAGGTCGTCGCCGGAGCCATCGCCAAGGCGGAGATCACCGCCGCCGACGTCAAGGCGGTCGGCATCACCAACCAGCGCGAGACCACCGTCCTGTGGGACCGGCACACCGGCGAGCCGGTGCACAACGCGCTGGTCTGGCAGGACACCCGCACCGACTCCCTCTGCAAGGAGCTCGGCCGCAACGTGGGCCAGGACCGCTTCCGCCGCGAGACGGGCCTCCCGCTGGCGAGCTACTTCGCGGGTCCGAAGGTCCGCTGGCTGCTCGACAACGTCGAGGGCCTGCGCGAGCGCGCCGAGGCCGGCGACATCCTCTTCGGCACGATGGACTCGTGGGTCATCTGGAACCTCACGGGCGGCGCCGAGGGCGGTGCGCACGTCACCGACGTCACCAACGCCTCGCGCACCATGCTGATGAACCTGCACACCCTGGCCTGGGACGACAAGATCGCCGAGTCCATGGGCGTCCCGCTCAACGTCCTCCCGGAGATCAAGTCCTCCGCCGAGGTCTACGGCCACGTCAAGGAGGGCGTCCTCGCCGGCGTCCCGGTCGCCTCGGCGCTCGGTGACCAGCAGGCCGCGCTGTTCGGCCAGACCTGTTTCGCCGAGGGCGAGGCCAAGTCCACGTACGGCACCGGCACGTTCATGCTGATGAACACCGGCGACAAGGTCATCAACTCCTACAGCGGCCTGCTGACCACGGTCGGCTACCAGATCGGCGACCAGAAGCCGGTCTACGCCCTGGAGGGCTCCATCGCCGTCACCGGCTCGCTCGTCCAGTGGATGCGCGACCAGATGGGCATGATCAAGACCGCGGCCGAGATCGAGACCCTCGCGCTCTCGGTCGAGGACAACGGCGGCGCGTACTTCGTGCCGGCCTTCTCCGGCCTGTTCGCCCCGTACTGGCGCTCCGACGCCCGCGGTGTGATCGCCGGCCTGACCCGGTACGTCACCAAGGCGCACATCGCCCGTGCCGTCCTGGAGGCCACCGCCTGGCAGACCCGCGAGATCACCGACGCCATGACCAAGGACTCGGGCGTCGAGCTCGCGGCCCTCAAGGTCGACGGCGGCATGACCTCCAACAACCTGCTGATGCAGACCCTCTCCGACTTCGTGGACGCCCCCGTGGTCCGTCCCATGGTCGCGGAGACCACCTGCCTCGGCGCCGCCTACGCCGCCGGCCTGGCCGTCGGCTTCTGGCCCGACACCGACGCCCTGCGCGCCAACTGGCGCCGCGCGGCCGAGTGGACCCCGCGCATGCCCGCCGAGCAGCGGGACCGCGAGTACAAGAGCTGGCTCAAGGCCGTGGAGCGGTCCATGGGCTGGGTCGACGACGAAGACGCCAGCTGACCGCACCAGCTGAGTCAATCGACGAGGAGCTGAAAGAGATATGAGCACCCTGCAGAGCGTTCCCGCCCTGGGTACGCACCCGACCGCCGGTTCGAACCCGAGCCGCGCCGAAACCCGTGAGCAGCTGTCGAAGGCCACCTACGACCTGCTCGTCATCGGCGGTGGCATCCTGGGCACCTCGGTGGCCTGGCACGCCGCGCAGTCGGGTCTGCGGGTCGCCATGGTGGACGCCGGCGACTTCGCCGGCGCCACCTCGTCCGCCTCCTCCAAGCTCGTCCACGGCGGTCTGCGCTACCTGCAGACCGGCGCGGTCAAGCTGGTCGCCGAGAACCACCACGAGCGCCGGGTGCTGGCCAAGGACGTGGCCCCGCACCTGGTCAACCCGCTGACCTTCTACCTGCCCGTGTACAAGGGCGGTCCGGTCGGCGCGGCGAAGCTGGGCGCGGGCGTGTTCGCGTACTCGGCGCTCTCGGCCTTCGGCGACGGGATCGGCAAGGTCATCTCGCCGGCCCGCGCCGTCGCCGACAACCCCGGTCTGAAGACGGACAACCTGAAGGCCGTCGCGGTCTACTACGACCACCAGATGAACGACTCCCGCGTCGCCGTCATGACGGTCCGCGCGGCCGTCGAGTCCGGCGCGGTCGTCCTGAACCACGCCGAGGTCACCGGCCTGCGCATGACGCGCGGCCGGGTCTCCGGCGCCGAGCTCAAGGACCGCCTCGACGGCACCGAGTTCGGGGTCGACGCGCGCGTCGTGCTCAACGCCACCGGCCCGTGGGTGGACCACCTGCGGCGCATGGAAGACAAGCACGCGATGCCGTCGATCCGCCTGTCCAAGGGCGCGCACATCGTCATGAAGCGCAAGTCGCCGTGGAAGGCCGCCATGGCCACCCCGATCGACAAGTACCGCATCACCTTCGCCCTCCCGTGGGAGGACCAGCTGCTCCTCGGTACGACCGACGAGGTCTACGAGGGCGACCCGGCGGACGTGCGCGCCACCGAGTCGGACATCCAGCAGATCCTCGACGAGGCGGCCTTCTCCGTGAAGGACGCCGACCTCGACCGCTCCCTGATGACGTACGCCTTCGCCGGCCTGCGGGTGCTGCCCGGCGGCCCCGGCGGCGTCGAGAAGGCCAAGCGCGAGACGGTGGTCTCCGAGGGCGCGGGCGGCATGCTGTCGGTGGCCGGCGGCAAGTGGACCACGTACCGGCACATCGGCCGCGTGGTCATGGACAAGCTGGCCAAGCTCCCCGGCAGCCCGCTCACCGAGGACATGGAGCCGGTGAAGTCGCTGGTGCGCCGCATCGCGCTGCCCGGCGTCGCCAACCCGAACGCGGTCGCGCACCGGCTCCTGGTGGACCGTGAGCCCGGCACCCGGATGGACCCGCTGACCGCCCGTCACCTGGCCTCGCACTACGGCTCGCTGGCCTTCGACATCGCCCGTCTGGCGAACGAGGACCCGGAGCTGGCCGAGCGGATCCACCCGGACGGTCCGGAGATCTGGGCGCAGGTCGCCTATGCCCGTGACAACGAGTGGGCCGAGACGGTCGACGACGTGCTGCGCCGCCGTACCACGGTGACGGTCCGCGGCCTGGACGACGAGGCCGTACGGGCCCGGGTCGAGGAGATGCTGGGCCGCAAGGCATAGCTGTCCCGCAGGTGGGGAAGAGGGGCGGTTCCGAGGGGAACCGCCCCTCTGTCGTGGGCTGTGGCCGGTGCCTCATCAAGGCTTAGGCTGGCCCACGTACACAAGGGAACTTCGGAAGGAGACCTGGGTGATCGAGCTTGAGGGCGTGCCCGAGCTGATCGACCCGGTCATGGTGGCCGCGTTCGAGGGCTGGAACGACGCGGGTGACGCCGCCTCCGGTGCGGTGGCGCACCTGGACCGGGAGTGGAAGGGCGAGGTCTTCGCGGCGCTGGACGCCGAGGACTACTACGACTTCCAGGTCAACCGGCCGACGGTGTGGCTGGACAACGGGGTAAGGAAGATCACCTGGCCCACGACGCGGCTGTCGGTGGTCCGGATCGGCGGCGCGAAGCCGCGGGACCTGGTGCTGGTGCGGGGCATCGAACCGTCCATGCGGTGGCGGTCGTTCTGCGAGGAGATCCTCGGCTTCGCCGTCGAGCTGGGCGTGGAGATGGTGGTCATCCTGGGCGCGCTGCTCGGGGACACCCCGCACACCCGGCCGGTTCCGGTGAGCGGGGTGACCTCGGACGCGGACCTGGCGCGGACGATGGACCTGGAGGAGACCAAGTACGAGGGTCCGACCGGGATCGTGGGCGTCCTTCAGGAGGCCTGCACCCATGCCGGGATGCCGGCGGTGTCGCTGTGGGCGGCGGTGCCGCACTACGTGTCGCAGCCGCCGAACCCGAAGGCGACGCTGGCGCTGCTGAACCGGCTGGAGGACCTGATCGACATCCGGATCCCGCTGGGCGAACTCCCGGAGGACGCGCGGGCCTGGCAGCTGGGCGTGGACCAACTGGCCGCCGAGGACAGCGAGGTGGCGGAGTACGTCCAGACGCTGGAGGAGGCGCGGGACACCGCCGACCTGCCGGAGGCCTCGGGGGACGCGATCGCGCGGGAGTTCGAGCGGTACCTGAGGCGACGGGATCCGTCGGCGGGTCCGGAGACGGCCGGCGACACGGGCTCCTACTTCCGCGACCTGTCGGGCGGCCCCCGGCCCCCGGCGAAACCGAAGCCGGACGGCCCGGCGGACCAGGACGGCCCCTCCGGACCGGACGCCACCGGCGAGGGAGATGAAGGCGGGGACGGAGACGCCGAAGGGGCCTGACGGCCCCGGCCGTCCGGGTGTCGGTACGCCCTGCTCGCGGCGGCGCCGGAGCCGGCGTACGTGGGCACGGACGAGCTGGTGCCGGTCCCCTGCGTGCTCCACCCGGAGCAGGTCCGCGAATATCCGGCCGCGCACGATCTGGACCGTGACCGTCGTGCAGTGATCCGGCGCCGCCGTGGGCGGCGGTACGGAAGGAGCGCGCCCCCCGGCACCGGGCCGGGGGGCGCGCTCCTCGCGTACTGCTCCGGTGCTAGAGGGCCACGCCCAGGAGGGCGTCGACCGTGCGGGAGACCAGGCCCGGGGCGGACTCGTCGTCGCCGTCCGAGGCGTTCTGCGCGTCCGCCCACCGGTCCACGGCCGCGAGCGCGGCCGGGGCGTCCAGGTCCTTCGACAGGGCCTCGCGGACCTCCTCGACGAGGGCGTCCGCCGGCAGGCCGTCCGGCCGGGAGACCGCCGCGCGCCACCGCTCCAGCCGGGCCACGGCCTCGGCGAGGACCTCGTCCGTCCACTCCCAGTCGGCCCGGTAGTGGTGTGCGAGGAGGGCCAGCCGGATGGCGGCCGGGTCGACGCCGGCCCGGCGCAGCGCCGAGACGAAGACCAGGTTGCCCTTGGACTTGGACATCTTCTCGCCGTGCAGCGCGACCATGCCCGCGTGGACGTAGGCCTTGGCCATCGGGAACTCGCCCGTCAGGGCCTGCGCGTGCGAGGCGCCCATCTCGTGGTGCGGGAAGGCCAGGTCGGAGCCGCCGCCCTGGATGTCGAAGCCCATGCCCAGGTGGTCCAGGGCGATGGCGACGCACTCAATGTGCCAGCCGGGGCGGCCGCGGCCCAGGGAGCCGCCGTCCCAGCTCGGCTCGCCGGGCCGTGCGGCCATCCACAGCATCGGGTCGAGGGGGTTCTTCTTGCCCGGACGGTCCGGGTCCCCGCCCCGCTCGGCGGACAGCAGCCGCATCGCCCGGGCGTCGAGGTTCGAGACCCCGCCGAAGTGCGGATCGGACTCCACGGAGAAGTAGACGTCCCCGTCGAGCTCGTAGGCGGCACCCGCGTCGCGCAGCCGCTCGACCAGCGGCACGATGCCGGGTATGGCCTCGACGGCGCCGATGTAGTTCCGCGGGGGCAGCATCCGCAGGGCGGTCATGTCCTCGCGGAAGAGGGCGGTCTCGCGTTCCGCGAGCTCGGTCCAGTCGTGGCCGTCGCGCAGCGCCCGCTCCAGGAGCGGGTCGTCCACGTCCGTGACGTTCTGGACGTAGTGAACCTGCCGCTTGTTGTCGAGCCACACGCGCTGCACGAGGTCGAACGCGTTGTAGGTCGCCGCGTGACCGATGTGGGTCGCGTCGTACGGGGTGATCCCGCAGACGTAGATACGGGCGACGGGACCGGGGTCGAGGGTGATCGTCCCTTGGGTCGCGGTGTCGTGGATCTGGAGGTCGCGGCCCTTGCCGGGCAGGGCGGGGACCTCAGAAGCGGGCCAGGCATGCATGCATCGAGCCTAACCGGACGAGTGTTCCGGAAACGAACCGGAGCAGCACTGTTGGCTTGATCGGCCGTCTTGCGGTCCGGCCGGTTCTGTGCGTCGCGGGCCGTGGCAGCTCAGACGGGTGGCCAGGGGATCGCCGGCCACTGTCCGGAGGGCTTCGGGTGCGTCCCGTTGCGCAGCAGCAGGGCCACACGGGCCCGTACGGCGCCCAGCTCGACCGGGGTGATCAGTTCGGCCAGCCGGGTGGCCAGCGGGCCCCCCTCGGCGAGCTGGGCCTCCAGGGAGCCCAGCACCCGCCGGGCCTCGTCGGTGAGCGGCTCCCCCGCCCAGCCCCACAGCAGGGTGCGCAGCTTGTCCTCGGCATGGAAGGTCACGCCGTGGTCGATGCCGTAGAGCCGGCCGTCGGGGGCGGGCAGCAGGTGGCCGCCCTTGCGGTCGCCGTTGTTGATCACCGCGTCGAGTACGGCGAGGCGCCGCAGCCGCGGGTCGTCGGCGTGCACCAGCAGGGCGGTGCGGCCCTCCCCCACCTCGGCGAAGGCGACCGGCTTCCAGCCCTCCCCCGCCTCCTCGCCCTCGACGAGCGCGAGGAGCCCGGCCTCCGGCGATTCTCCGGCGTCGATCCAGTGCTGGACCATTCCCTCCCCGTACGGGCCGTCGCGCAGGACCGTCGCGGGGACGAGCCCCCACCCGGTCGCCTCGGAGACCAGGTACGCGGCGCGCTCGCGGCGGGCGAGGTTGCCGTCGGGGAAGTCCCACAGCGGGCGCTCGCCCTTGACCGGCTTGTAGACGCAGTCCGCGCTCGCGCCCTCGTGGGCCACCGTGCACAGCAGTACGGCGTTGGAGGCCTCGGCGATACGGCCGCGGACGGTGAGCTCACCGCGGGTGAGCAGTTCCTCGATCGGGGTCTCGGCGCTCACACCTGGCGCCGGTACCCGTTCTGGCGCGGGCACACGTGTCCCTCGGGGTCGAGCGGCAGACTGCACAGGGGGCACGGGGGGCGGCCCGCGTTGACCACGTCCAGGGCCCGCTTGGCGAAGGCGCGGGCCTGGGCGCCGGAGAGGCGCACGCGCAGCATCGGCGGGCCGTTCTCCTCGTCCTGCAGGAGCCGCTCCTCGGCCTCGGCGAGGTCCTCGTCGGAGTCGGCGTCGAGTTCGACGAGGGCCTGGGCCTCGACGATCATCCGCTGCTCCTCGCCGTCCCAGGCGAGCGCCATGGTGCCGACGCGGAACTCCTCCTCGACGGGGACGTCGAGGGGGGCGGTGTCCGCCGCCTCGGTGGAGGCGACGGCGGGGACGGGCGCGTTGCCGCCGGTGCGCCGGACGACCTCGTCGAGCAGCTCGTCCATCCGCTCGGCCAGTGCAGCGACCTGGGTCTTCTCCAGGGACACGCTGGTGACCCGGGCTCCCGCGGAGGCCTGGAGGAAGAACGTACGGCGTCCAGGCAGACCGACCGTACCGGCCACGAAGCGGTCCGGCGGGTCGTAAAGGAACACCTGACGGGGCACGACCGGTCTCCAAGTCTGAGGCAGGGCAGGGCTGCGCCGGTGTGGGGGCGCCATGCCACCCTACTGCGCCGTTCGATCAGGCCGCGCCCGCGCCGCCGCCCACGACGGCGTTCCCGCCGTCCTCGGTCGTGGTGTCGGGGGACGGGGCGGTGCGCGGGACGAGGGGCGAGAGGTCCCCGGTGTCGCCGAGGCGCAGCAGGAAGGGCCTGGTGGGGGTGTAGCGGATCGCGGTGACCGAGCAGGGGTCGACGTGGATCCGCTGGAAGAGGTCGAGGTGCATGCCGAGGGCGTCGGCGACGAGGGACTTGATGATGTCGCCGTGGGAGCACATGAGGTAGACGGCGTCGGTGCCGTGCTCCTCGTCGATCCGGGCGTTCCACTCGCGTACGGCGTCCACGGCGCGCGCCTGCATGGCGCGCATGGACTCGCCGCCGGGGAAGGCGGCGGCCGAGGGGTGCTGCTGGACGATCTTCATGAGGGGTTCGTCGGCGAGTTCGGAGAGTTTGCGGCCGGACCAGTCGCCGTAGTGGCATTCGCCGATGCGCTCGTCGGTGTGCAGGGGCAGTGCGGGGCGGGCGGCGAGCAGCGGGGCGAGGGTTTCGCGGCAGCGCTGGAGGGGGCTGGTGACGGCGGCCACGAGGGGCACGGCGTCGAGCCGCCCGGGAAGCGCGGCGGCCTGGGCGGCGCCGTGGTCGTCGAGGTTCACCCCCGGGGTCCATCCGGCGAGCACGCCCGCGGTGTTGGCGGTGGACCGCCCGTGTCGTACGAGGATCAGCATGGCCATGGGGGAAGCCTATGCCGTGCCGCCGTTGTGCGGGCGGGCTCCGGCCGGGGCAGAATGCCCGGCGTGATTGTCGACTGCGCGATGTACCGGAACGGCCGCCGCTCCACGGCACCGGAGGACTTCTCCGATGCCCTCGACGAGGCGCGGGCCTCGGGTGACGCGTTCGTGTGGGTGGGCATGCACGAGCCGACGGCCGACGAATTCGATCATGTGAGCCGGGAGTTCGGGCTGCACGCGCTGGCGGTGGAGGACGCGCTGACCGCGCACCAGCGGCCGAAGCTGGAGGTCTACGACGACTCGCTGTTCGTGGTCCTCAAGCCGGTGCTCTACGACGACGACACGGACACGGTGACCACCGGCGAGCTGATGGTCTTCATAGGCGACTCGTTCGTGGTCACCGTCCGGCACGGCGAGGGGGCCGCGCTGGCGGCCGTGCGGCACCGGCTCGAACAGGAGCCGGAGGTGCTGCGGCACGGGCCGACCGCCGTGCTGTACGCCGTGTCCGACGCGGTGGTGGACCACTACATCGAGGTGGCGGCCGAGCTCCAGGCCGACCTGGAGGAGCTGGAGGCGGAGGTGTTCGCCCCGAACGCCTCGGACTCCAAGAACACCGCCGCGCGGATCTACGGCTTCAAGCGGCAGGTGCTGGAGTTCCGCCGGGCGACGAGCCCGCTGCTGCAGCCGATGGACCGGCTCGCCTTCGGGCAGGTGCCGTTCGTGCACGAGCACTCCCAGCCCTTCTTCCGTGACGTCGCCGACCACCTGACGAAGGCCAACGAGTACATCGAGGGCCTGGACCGGCTGCTGTCGGACGCGCTGGCCGCCCACCTGGCGCAGATGGGCGTCCGGCAGAACGACGACATGCGCAAGATCTCCGCCTGGGCCGCCATGGCCGCCGTCCCGACGATGGTCGCGGGGATCTACGGGATGAACTTCGAGCACATGCCGGAGCTGCGGCAGAGCTGGGGCTATCCGGCGGTGCTGGCGCTGATGGCGGCTCTGTGCGCGGGCCTGCACCGGATGTTCAAACGGCGCGGCTGGCTGTAGCGGCGGGGCCGGCGGCCGGCTGTAGCGGCGGGCGAGGCCGGCGGGAGAGGGCCTACGCGTGGCCGTGCGCGGTGGCGGGTGCGCCGCCCAGCGGGTCGCGCCGCTCCGGAGGGCGCAGGCCGACCATCCGGTGCCAGCCGCCGAAGCGCTCGTACGCGTACATCCCGCGGATGCCGGCGGCCAGGGCGGCGGCCTTGGGCGCGGGCCAGCGGAGCAGCCGGCCCATGTGGGCCATGACGGCGAGGCTGACGTCCCGGTGGACGGCGATCTCGGCGAGCGCGCTCTCGCGCAGCACCCGCTGGATGGTCCGGCCGTGGCCGGCGCGGGCGAGACGCAGCAGTTCCTCGTGGCAGTAGGCGAGGTGGTTGTCCTCGTCGCCGCTGATCTGGCGGACGGCTTTGCCGATCTCGGGGTGGTCGCCGAAGTGGTTCACCAGCAGGACCATCTGCTCGGAGGCGCGCTGTTCGGTGACGCGGCTGTGCGCGAGGTAGACGACGATGTCCCGTTCGGTCAGCGCTTCCTCGCGGCGCAGCTTGTCGTGCGCGAGGCCGATGCCGCGGCGCTCCAGCAGCATCGTGTAGTCGGTCTCGGGCGGTACGGGGACGGGGGCCAGGCCGCGGTTGCGCAGCAGGGCCCGGAAGATCCGGCCGTGTTTGTCCTCGTCCGCGCCGTGCCGGGTGATCTTGGGTGCGAGGTCGCGCATGCCGTCGGGGACGAGGGCGGCGATCCTGGCGTTCTCCCAGCCGCCCTGGGACTCCCCGCTGGCGGCGATGGAGCAGAACAGCTGGAAGGAGTCGTCGTGGCCGACGATCTCCTGGAACAGGCTGCGGGCAGAGAGCATGGAACGAGTCAAATGCGGATCTGCCGGGCGGGCAACCGAGGGCTCGCCCGACTCGGCCGAATGAACGAGCCGCGCGGCCGGGCCCCGGGGCGTAACCCCGTGGCCCGGCCGCGCGTTGTTGGCTGTGTCGGCCGTGGCGGGGAAGACCCCCCGAGCCCCCACCACGGCCGCAGACCTCGATCCGGACGCCGCCCCGCACCGCTCCCCGTGCGCCGGGCGGCGTCCGCGTTTCAGGACAGGCCGGCCAGCTCCAGGGCCCGGGTGCCGGCGCGCAGGGCGGCGAGGCGCTCGTCCAGGGTGAAGCCGGCGGGGGCGAGCGTCAGGGTGGTGACCCCGGCGTCGGCGTAGGCGCGCATCCCGTCCGCGATCCGCTCGACGGAGCCGAGCAGGGTGGTCGAGTCGATCAGCGAGTGCGGCACGGCGGCCGCCGCGCCGTCCTTGTCGCCGCCCAGGTACTTGGCCTGGATCTCGGCGGCCTCCTTCTCGTACCCCATGCGCTGGGCGAGCTGGTTGTAGAAGTTCTGCTTGGGGCTGCCCATGCCGCCGACGTACAGGGCGGTGTAGGGGCGGAACACGTCCGCGAGGGCGTTCACGTCCTCGCCGAGGGCCAGCGGGACGGTCGGGCAGACGTCGAAGCCGTCCATCGTCAGTCCGGCCTTCTCACGGCCGGCGCGGATGTGCCGCAGGGCCGTCTCCTCCAGGTGCTCGGCGGCCGGGAAGATCAGCAGGGCGCCGTCGGCGATCTCGCCGGTCTGCTCCAGGTTCTTGGGCCCGATGGCGGCGATGTAGAGAGGGATGTGCTCGCGCTCGGGGTGCACGGTCAGCTTGAGCGGCTTGCCGGGGCCGCCGGGCAGCGGGAGGGTCCAGTGCGCGCCGTCGTAGGAGAGGCGCTCGCGGCTCATCGCCTTGCGGACGATCTCCACGTACTCCCGGGTCCGGGCGAGGGGCTTGTCGAACTTCACCCCGTACCAGCCCTCGGAGACCTGCGGGCCGGAGACGCCGAGGCCGAGCCGGAACCGGCCCTTGGTCAGGGAGTCCAGGGTGGCGGCCGTCATCGCCGTCATCGCGGGCTGACGGGCCGGGATCTGGAAGATGGCCGAGCCGACGTCGATCCGCTCCGTCTGGGCGGCCACCCAGGCGAGCACGGTGGCCGCGTCGGAACCATAGGCCTCGGCCGCCCAGCAGACGTCGTAGCCGAGGCGGTCCGCCTCCTGCGCGACGGCGAGGTTGTCGGCGTCCATGCCCGCGCCCCAGTAGCCGAGGTTGATGCCGAGCCGCATGTGTCGTCCCCTTACGATGTGCCGCTTTACCGATCAGTAACGTGGGTCTGCGGGGGACTGTAGCGCGCCCGGCCGCCGTGCGGCAGTGCCCCAGTAGTCTCAGCGCTCATGGAGCAGAGGCATCTCGGCCGCACCGGACTGCGCGTCTCCCGGATCGGCCTCGGCACCCTGACCTGGGGCCGTGACACCGGCGAGGAAGCCGCCGCCGAGCAGTTGAGGACGTTCTGGGAGGCGGGCGGCACGCTCGTCGACACGGCCGACGTGTACGGCGGCGGAGAGGCGGAGTACCTCCTCGGGCAGCTGGTGGGCTCCCTCGTGCCGCGCCGGGACCTGGTCATCGCGACCAAGGCGGGCAGCGTGCCCGACCCGGACCGGCGGTTCGACGGCTCGCGCGGACACCTGCTGGCCGCCCTGGACGACTCCCTGGACCGCCTCGGCACCGATTACGTCGACCTGTGGCAGGTGCACGCTTTCGACCCGGCGACCCCGCTGGAGGAGACCCTCCAGGCGCTCGACCTGGCCGTCGGCAGCGGCCGGGCCCGCTACGCCGGGATCTCCAACTTCAGCGGCTGGCAACTGGCGAAGGCGGCGACCTGGCAGCTGGCCGCACCCGGGACCCGGACCCGGCTCGCGTCGACGCAGATGGAGTACTCGCTCCTGCAGCGGGGCGTGGAGCGGGAGGTGCTCCCGGCCGCGCTGGACCTCGGTGTCGGCCTGCTGCCCTCCTCCCCGCTGGGCCGGGGGGTGCTGACGGGCAAGTACCGGGACGGGACCCCGGCCGGCTCCCGGGGCGCCTCCCAGTCGCTGGGCGCCTTCGTGGAGCCGTACCTGGACGAGGCCGCCGGGCGGATCGTGGACGCGGTGGTGACCGCCGCGCAGGGCCTGGCCGTCACCCCGCTCCAGGTGGCGCTGGCCTGGGTCCGGGACCGGCCGGGGGTGGTCGCCCCGATCGTCGGCGCGCGGACGTCCGCCCAGCTCGGGGCGGCGCTGTCGGTGGAGACCCTTACGCTTCCGGAGGAGATCTGCCGGGCTCTGGACGACGTGTCGGCGCCCGTGCACCGCTACCCCGACCAGGACTGGAGCACGCTGTGAGTACGGACCCCGAGGCCACCGGCCCCGCCACCGCGGAGGACCCGGAAGAGGCCGCCACCCCGGAGGCGACCCCCGGCCTCGGCGAAACCCCCGCCGAGGGGGGCCACCACCCCGCACCCCCGACCACCGATGCCGACGGCGACGGCGACGGCGAACCCCCGACCGACGGACCGGACGCCGGCGGCGACGAGACCCCGGCCGACGAACCCGCGGGCGACGCCGAGGCCCCGGCCGACGGGGGCGCGGACGCGGACGGCGTCGAGATCCCGGCCGGGGAGTCCGGTTCCGGTTCCTCCGGTCCCTCCGAGGCGGCCGACCCCTCCGCCGAGGGGGACGAGGCCCCGGCGGGCGCGGCCGCCACCGGGGACGGCGCCGCCGAAGCCCCCGGCGCGGAGCCGGCCGGGCTCACCGAGGCGCAGGCCGAGCTGGCCGCGCAGAAGATCGAGCGGGAGCGCATCGCACGCCGCAAGGCGGAACGCGAGGCCCCCGTGGACGCCGGCGCCAAGCTCAGCGGCAAGGCCGCCGACCTGCTGGCCGCCGTACGGGCCGTGGAGAGCGGCGCCAAGCCCTCCGCCGTCTTCTTCGACGACGCGCCCGCCGCCCCCCGCCGGGCGGCCCCCGCTCCCCCGCAGCCCCGCCCCGCCACGGCCCCCGCCGCCGCGCCCGCCCCCACCACCGAGGAGATCGGCGCGGTGCGCGCCGTACTGACCCGCGGCGGGGCCCCCGAGGGCCTCGCCGGGGCCGCCGCCGAGGCCCTCGGAGAGGGAGCCGCGGACCTGCTCGCCGAGGACCCCTGGCGGCTGCTCGCGGTCCCCGGGGTGCGCCCGGCGCAGGCCGACGGTTTCGCGCAGGCCCTGCTGGGCGCCGCGGCCGGTCCCGCCGACGAGCGCCGGGGCGCGGCCCTGCTGGGCTGGCTCCTGGACCAGGCGGCCCTCAAGGGGCACACCGCGCTGGAGGCCCCGGTCCTGGAGAAGGCCCTGGTCCAGTACGGGGTGCCGGCCCCCGCCGAGGCCCTGGAGGCGGCCATCGGGGAGGGCGCGGTCCTGGTGTTCCACGAACCGCTGGGCGAGCCCGGCCCGCGGGCGGCGGACACCGGCGGCGGCGACGGGGGCGACGGAGGCGACGAGGAGGACGAGCCGCGGCCGGTACGGATCCTCGTGGGCCTGGAGGAACACGCCCTGGCCGAGGAGAGCCTGGCCGACGGCCTGGCCCGGCTGACGGGCACCTTCGGCGGCCTGGCCGACTGGTCCGGGGTGGCCACCGGTCCCGGCGCCGAGCTGGTCCGTGCCGTCGCCGGCCACGGCCTGGTCACCCACACCGGCGGCGAGGCCGCCCGCGCCGAGCCGCTGGCCCTGCTGGCGGCCGCCCGGAAGCTGGGCCTGCGGGCCGCCCTGGCCGCGCACGCCCCCACCGGGGACGCCGTGGGCGTGGCCGGGCTGCTCTCGGGGACCCAGGGCCCCGGACGGGACGCCGACGGCCGCTTCGACCTCGACCTGCTCATCGTGCTGGACGCCCCGCAGCTGGACGTGGAGACGGCCGCCGCCCTGGTGGAGTCGGTGCCCGACGGGGCCCGTCTGGTGCTCTCCGGCGACCCCGGGGTGCTCGGGTCGGCCGGGCCGGGGCGGGTGTTCGCCGACGTGCTGGCCGCCCGCGCCTGTCCCCAGGTGGTGTCCCGGACGCCGGACCCGGGCCCGCTCGGCGAGCTGGTGTCGGGGATCGGTGTCGGGGAGCTGACCCAGGTCGAGGCCCCCGGCAAGGAGATCGTCATCGTCCCGGTGCGCGATGCCGGCGAGGCCGTGCACCGCACCGTGCAGCTGGTCTCCGAATCGGTGCCGCGCGCCTTCGGGATCCCCGCGGACGCCGTGCAGGTCGTCACCCCGGGCCACGGTGGCGCGGCGGGGACCCGGGCGCTGAACGCGGCCCTCAAGGAGCGGCTGAACCCCGGCCCGGGGCGGTTCGGCGGCTTCGATCCCGGTGACCGGGTCGTCCACGTCCCCGCGCCGGGACGGGCCGTGCCGGGCCGGGTGGTGTCGGCCGACGCGCAGGGGCTGCACCTGGACGTGGCGGGCGTACGGGTCGTCGTACCGAAGGAGCGGGTGGAGGCGCAGGTGCGGCACGGCTGGGCGGTGACGGCGCACCAGGCCGTCGGGGCGCGCTGGCCCGCGGTGGTCGTCGTCCTGCCCGGGGACGCGGCACAGGCCCTGTCCCGGGACTGGGTGTACACGGCGTTCGGGCGGGCCGAGCGGCACCTGTCGGTGGTGCACGGCGTGGACCAGGCGCTGCCGCGCGCGGTGGCCGAGGTGCTGCCCAAGCCCCGTACGACCCGTCTGACGGGTCTGCTGCGGGCGCTGACGGCGGATCGGCAGCCGCAGGCGTAGCGGAGGAGGGCCGCGCCCCCGCCCCGCCGAGGACGGCGGGGCGGGGGCGCGGCGCGCCGTGCGCTTGCGACGGCCCGCGGCCGGTGGGCTCAGGCCGGGACCGGGCCCGGGGCCGCGGCCTCCTCTTCCTCGTCGAAGTCCTCGTCCTCGACGTCCTCGTCGAAGACCGAACTGACGTCGAAGCGGTGCACCACGTCCTGGGGATCGGTCTGCCCGAAGGGCGAGTTGAGCCAGTCCCCCGGTTCGGCTACCTCCTCCAGCGCCGCGATCCAGAGGGTGGAGTCGCCTTCCTCCAGGCCGAACTCCTTGTAGCGGGAGGCGATCTCGTCGGGCTCGTACTCCCCGAAGAGCACGCCGAGCGCCCCCGCGGTGCCCGCGTCGTCGACGAGTTCGGCGTCCCGGTCGTGCGCGGCGACGCGCTCGGCCTGGGCGATCAGCCGGGCCGGTTCGACGACGGCGTAGTCGCGGCGGATGAGCACGCTGAAGGCGGCGGGCTCGGCGGGGCCGGTGTACGCGACACCGTCCTCGGGCGTGGGGATCTCGAAGGGGGTGACCTCGTCGTAGCGGTCGTAGAGGAGTTCGTCGTACTCCTCGGCGGCGGCGGCGAGTTCGTTGAAGGCGGCGTAGACGGCCGGGTCCTCGTCCCCGATCCTGCTCTCGACCGCGGCGAGGTGACGGTCGAGAGCGGCCTTGACCGCCTCGGCGGCGGCGCGTACCTCGGCAACAGTGGGCAGAGCGGCATCAGACATAGTGCAGACGCTATCCGTAGCGGGCCGGTGCCCGCACAATAGATGCGATGCCGGAATACGAATTTGTCGACGTGTACGTGCCTCGCGGTACCTCCCGCCAGGAGGCGACCCGCCTGTTGACCGATCATGCGGAATACGGGCACTGGGAGCTGGACCGGATGGCCCTGTACCGGGACGGCAGCCGCCGCGTGCGGTTGCGCCGCCGGATCATCCGTCAGGTCCGCGCGACCTGGTGACGCGGGCCCCCTGAGGGCGGGGCCCGCGTCGCAGTGCCGTCAGGCGGCGTTGCGGGCGCGCCGGTAGAGCACGGCTCCGGCCAGCAGCAGGCCGCCCGCGAGCGGGATTCCGGCGGTCATGACGTCACCCGCGCCGGTGGCGGCGAGTCCGGGCGTCCCGGAACCCGTGCCGGGTCCGGTGGGAGTACCTGGCGTGCCGGGCGTGCCGGGGGTCTGGCCGCCCGGAGTACCGGGATTGCCCGGCGTCTGCCCGCCCGGGGTGCCCGGGTTGCCCGGCGTCTGCCCGCCCGGCGTACCGGGGGTGTGGCCGCCCGGAGTACCGGGGTTCCCGGGCGTCTGCCCGCCCGGGGTACCGGGGTTGCCCGGGGTGTGCCCGCCCGGAGTACCGGGATTGCCGGGGACGTGCCCGCCGGGGGTGCCGGGGTTGCCCGGGGTGTGCCCGCCGGGAGTCCCCGGGGTCCCCGGATGGCCCGGGGTGTGTCCGCCCGGAGTACCGGGGTTGCCCGGGGTGTGTCCGCCCGGGGTGCCCGGGTTGCCGGGGTGGCCCGGCTCGTCGTCGCAGGGCTCGTCGTGCCCGCCGCCCGGGTGACCGGGGTGGCCCTGGTGCTGCGGCGCGCCGGACGTGTTGGCGCAGGTGTTGCCGAAGGCCGGGTTGAGCAGGCCGATCACGGAGATCGTGTTGCCGCAGGCGTTCACCGGTGCGTCCACCGGCGCCTGCACGTTGTTCCCGGACAGCAGGCCCGGTGAGTTCGCGGCGTGTCCGGACGCCCCGGAGTCGGCTTGCGCGTAACCGCCGCCCATCGCGAGGACGCCCCCCGCCGCCGCCATCGTGATCAGCGTCTTCCTCGTGACCTGAACCGGTCGTCGCATCTGTACTCGTCCCCTGGTGTGTACGTGTCGGTCGGCGCACAGGCCGTACAGGCTCCCCCGCCTGCCGCGCCGAAGAGGTGTGGTCCGGGCCGGAAAGCCCGGCGGCCCCGGAGCGCTGGGATGCGCTCCGGGGCCACTACTTCAGGCGCGTCAGGCGTTGACGCAGGTGTTGCCGAAGGCCGGGTTGAGCAGGCCGATCACGGAGATCGTGTTGCCGCAGACGTTCACGGGCACGTGGACCGGAACCTGGACGACGTTGCCGGACAGGACACCGGGGGAGCCGATGGCCGCACCCTGCGCGCCCGCGTCGGCGGCGGCGAGGCCGGCACCCGCGAGAACCAGACCACCGGTGGCAGCCGCAGCGGCGACAACCTTCTTGAGCATTGTTCCTCCTAGTAGGCAAGTGCGGTCCCAGCCGCGGACCGCACCACCTGTAACGAGGAGGGATCACCAGGGCTACGAGCGTATGAGTGCATTCACTCTTCTCAGTGGAATGCGCACACCCGCGCGATTTCGGGCCGTCAGGCGTTGTCGATGAACCGGTCGAGCACCCGCACACCGAACTTCAGCCCGTCGACCGGCACCCGCTCGTCCACCCCGTGGAACATCCCGGCGAAGTCGAGCTCGGGCGGCAGCTGCAGCGGCGCGAAGCCGAAGCAGCGGATGCCGAGGTCGTCGAAGGACTTCGCGTCCGTACCGCCCGAGAGCATGTACGGGACGGCGCGCGCGATCGGGTCCTCGGCCTTCAGGGCGCCCTGCATGGCGTCCACGAGTCGCCCGTCGAAGTCCGTCTCCAGGGCCTTGTCCCCGTGCACGTCCTCCCGCCTGACGCGCGGGCCGAGGATCCGGTCGAGGTCGGCGAAGAACTCGTCCTCGTAGCCCGGCAGGAAGCGGCCGTCGACGTGCGCCGTGGCCTGGCCGGGGATGACGTTCACCTTGTAGCCGGCGCCGAGCATGGTCGGGGCGGCGGAGTTGCGCAGGGTGGCGCCCACCATCTTGGCGATGCCGCCGAGCTTGGCGAGGGTGGCGTCCATGTCGTCGGGGTCGAGCGGGGTTCCGAGGGCGTCCGAGAGTTCGTCGAGGAAGTGCCGTACGGTCTTGGTGACGCGCACCGGCCACTGGTGGCGGCCGAGGCGCCCGACGGCCTCGCACAGCTCGGTGATCGCGTTGTCGTTGTTGGTCATGGAGCCGTGGCCCGCGGTGCCGTCCACCGTGAGCCGCATCCAGTGCATGCCCTTCTGGGCGGTCTCCACGAGGTAGAGCCGCAGGTTCTCGTTCACGGTGAAGGAGAAGCCGCCGACCTCGCCGATCGCCTCGGTGACGCCCTCGAAGAGCCCGGGGTGCTTGTCCACGAGGTGCCGGGCCCCGTACGTGCCGCCCGCCTCCTCGTCCGCCAGGAAGGCCAGCACGATGTCCCTGGGGGGCTTGCGGCCGCTGCGCATGCGGTCGCGGACGACGGCCAGCGTCATCGCGTCCATGTCCTTCATGTCGACCGCGCCGCGGCCCCACACGCACCCGTCGGCGATCTCGCCCGCGAAGGGGTCGTAGGTCCAGTCGGCGGCGTTGGCCGGGACCACGTCGGTGTGCCCGTGGATCAGCAGCGCGGGCCGGGAGGGGTCCTCGCCCTCGATACGGGCGACGGTCGAGGCGCGCCCCTTGTGCGACTCGAAGATCTGCGGCTCCAGCCCGACCTCGGCCAGCTTCTCGGCGACCCACTCGGCCGCCTTGCGCTCGCCCGGTCCCGAGTGGTCCCCGTAGTTGCTGGTGTCGATCCGGATGAGGTCCCGGCAGAGGTCGACGACCTCGTCCTCGCCGGAGACGTTCTTGCCCGTGCCCGATTCGCTCACGCTGCTTCCTCCCACTGATCAGTACCGGCTACGTCCCCATCCTCCCGCTCCGGGCCGCTCCGCCCAAGGGCGTTCCCCGGTCACCGGGGGGTGTGATCGGGGGCCCCGAATGTTTGGTAATGTTTTCCACGTCGGAACGGCCCGCGAGGGACGCGAGACAGACACCTTGTCCGGGTGGCGGAATGGCAGACGCGCTAGCTTGAGGTGCTAGTGCCCTTTATCGGGCGTGGGGGTTCAAGTCCCCCCTCGGACACAAGAGAGAAGGACCCCGCTCCGGCGGGGTCCTTCTTCGTTCTCCGGGTGTTACCAGGCTGCCAGCCGGTCGCCCTCGACGAGCTCCGAGACGAAGCCGTCGGGGCCGGTGGCGGGTGCGCCGAGGACCGTGACGCGGTGCATGACGCGGTCGACGTCGAGGTGGCCGAAGTCGGTCGGGGCGAAGTGGCAGGTGCTCCGGTTGTCCCAGAAGGCGATGCTGCCCGGCTCCCAGCGGAAGCGTACGGTGTACTCGGCGCTGGTCATGTGCTGGAAGAGCAGGTCGAGCAGGTGACGGCTCTCGATCTCGCTGAAGCCGACGATCCTGGTGGTGGAACCGGGGCTGACGAACAGCGCCTTCTCCCCCGTCTCGGGGTGTACGCGGACGACGGGGTGGACGGCGACCTGAGGGTCCTCACAGTAGATCTTGAGGATCTGCCGGTCGCGCTCGTCGGAGTGGCGCAGGTGGACGCCGGTGAAGAAGGCGTGTTCGGCCTGGAGCGTGTCCAGCAGGCCCCGCAGTTGCGGGGAGAGGCCCTCGTAGGCGGCCACGGTGTTGGTCCACTGGGTGTCGCCGCCGAAGTCGGGGGTGGTCTCGGCGCGCAGGATGGACAGGTCGGGCGGGTTCACGGCCTGGGTGAGGTCGCTGTGCCAGCCGGCGATGGGCGAGACCCACTTGCGGCGGTAGTGCTCCTCGAAGTTCTTGCCGTAGCGCTCGACGTCGGCCTTGGCGTCGACGGTGAGGACCTCGGGGAAGCCCTCGGGCGAGACGCCGTGCTTGGTGCCGGGGCGGCGGGTGAGGTCGCCGAAGCGGCGGCCGAAGGCCACGTGCCGGGCGTGGTCGAGCTCCTGGCCGCGGAAGAAGAGGACGCGGTGGGTGAGCACGGCCTGCCGGATCTCGGCGACGGTGGCGTCGTCGAGATCCTCGCGCAGGTCCACTCCGGACACCTCGGCGCCTATGCGCCCGGCGACCTGGCGGACGGAGATCCTGCTGGTTCGCTCGGTCTGGATCACGGTTCGGATCCGCCTCTCGGAAGAAGGGTGGGGAGGGTGGGGAGGGGCGATGCGTGGGAGGGGTGCGGGACCGCCCGCTCCGGCGTCAGCCGAAGTGGACGGTCCACTGCACCCACAGGGGCAGCAGGAGCAGGGACGCCAGGGAGCTCTTGACCACGAGCTCGGCCGACATGGCGACGTCGACGTCGTAGCGCTGCGCGAAGATGAAGAGGTTCTGCGGGGCCGGCATCGCGGCGATCAGGACGAGGTAGCTGAGCCACTCGCCCTCGACGCCGAAGAGGTACCGGCACACGGCCCAGGCGATGAAGGGGAAGGCCGCGCACTTGAAGGCGATGAGCCAGACCTCCTCCAGGGTGGTGCCCCGGATCGTGAGGCCGGCGCCGCCCAGGTGCAGGCCGAGGGCGAACAGCGCCACCGGGGAGGCGCTGTCGCCGACGAACGCGAAGCTGTCCAGGACCGCCTTCGGCAGGTGCACCGACAGCAGGTTGAGCAGGATGCCCGCGTTGCAGGCGAGGACCACGGGCGTCACGAGCGAGGCTCCGACGGCCCGGGCGAGCCGTACGCCGGGACCTCCGGTGGCCGGACGGCCCAGTTCCATGATCGAGATGACCACGAGGGACAGCACGCAGACCTGGAACAGCAGCACGGGGAAGATCGGTGCCGCGTTCCCGAAGAGCATGATGAACACCGGTACGGCGAAGTAGGCGGTGTTCACCTGCACGCCGGCCATGATCCGCAGCGCTACGCCCCGGGGGTCCAGGACCCCCGTCAGCCGGGCCACGAGGCCGATGACGACGACCGCGCAGCCGGCCGCTGCCGCGTAGCCGCCGATCGCCCTCCAGTCGAAGAGGGCGGCCAGGTCGCTCGCGTAGATGTTGCCGAACAGGTAGCACGGGACCGCGAAGAGGAAGGCGTAGTCGGCGAAGACCTTGGAGCTGTCCGCCGGCACCACCTTGCGCCGTGCGAGGAGAACGCCGCAGCCGAAGGCCAGGACCACCGGCAGCAGCTTCTCCAGGGCCGTCAGCGCCCCCATGCGTGCGGCACTTCCACCGGGCTGCGGCCTGCGATCAGGTCGTGGTATCCGGTGATCAGCCGCCCGATCACCTCGTTGCCGCGCAGGTCGTAGTGGTGGTCGTCGATGCGGGCGACGGGGAGGATCTCGCAGGCGGTGCCGCAGATGAACGCGCCGTCCGCCTCGGCGACGAACTCCGGGCCCAGGTCGCCGATCTCGTACGGGATGCCCTCGTGCCCGGCGATCGCCAGGACGCAGGCCCGGGTGATGCCGTCGATGGTGCACCGCGTGGTGGGGGTGTGGAGGGTGCCGCCCCTGGTGAAGAAGATGTGGGCGCCGGTCGCCTCCACGATGTGGCCGCGGTCGTCGAGGAGCATCGCGTCGTCGAAGCCCGCCCGCAGGGCATGGTTCTTGCTGACCGTGCCGATCATGTAGTTGCCGGCGGCCTTGCTCTTGACCGGGGCGTACTGCGGGGAGGGACGCCGGTAGTCGGCGGTGACCAGGGAGATGCCCGTCTGGAGGGCGTCGGCCGCCGCGTAGTAGCCGGCCGGGATCTCCCAGGCGGCCACCGAGGTGTGTACGGAGGTCTTCAGCGCGGCGGTCTGGATGACCTCGGAGCCGCGCCAGGCGTTCATGCGGACGTAGCCCTCGGTGATGCCGGCCGCGGCGACGACGTCGAGGGTCGCCCGGTGGAGCGTCTCGTCGTCGTGTTCGAGGTCGAAGTCGAGGATGCGGGCCGAGGTGCGCAGCCGTGCGATGTGCTCGTGCAGCATGAAGGGGGCGCCGGCGTAAACGCGTACGCCCTCGAAGACGCTGCTGGCGTAGTGCAGGCCGTGGGTGAGCACGTGCAGCGTGGCGTCGGCCCACTCCACGAGGTCGCCGTCGAGCCAGATCTGACCGGTTCGCTGGTCGAAGGGAAGCAAGGGGGACACCTCAGAGTGCAAGGTCGAAGAGCGGGTTCTGGAGGTCGCCGACGAGGGCGACGAAGCGCCGCTGGTGCGGGGTGAGGCTGCGCACGGACACGCCGTGCAGGGCGAGCGGGTTGATCGGGTACATGACCAGGGTGTTGCTGCGGTAGGGAACGGTGGTGACCTCCTCGACGTACTTCGGGTCTATGTCGAAGCGGTTGTCGCCGTACTCGGAGGCGCTGGTGGTGAACTTGTGGGCGCCCTCCCGGTACTTGTACAGCACGAGGTCGCCGCCGTCGGCGTCGTCCTGCGTCTGACGCATGTAGAAGAGCCCGCCGAAGAGCTTGTGGGGCTTGTCCACGTGGGGGCCGCGGTAGGCGGAGGGGCGGCCGGTGACGGCCGAGTTGATGACGGCGGTGCAGTCCATCAGGATGTCGTGGGTCTCGAAGCCGTCCCGGTTGCGGCGGCCTACGCGCAGGTCGCGCAGCGGGCCGCACTGCTCCTCGGCGTCGGGGAGGTTCGCGAGCAGGTCTTCCCGGAAGAGGTCGAGGAACTCGGCGTAGAACCCGGGCGACGCGTGGTAGGTGACGAAGTCCTTCCACACCCGGGCCATCTCCTCGTCCTGGAGGATGTGCTCGGACATGTAGTTGTAGCGCTCGTTCGAGGTGATCTCCTTGCCGATCCGGGTGCCGATGTATTCGGCGGTCGGCATGGACGCGGACAGCGCATCGTACAGGTCCTGGGGAAGCGCGTCACGGATCACGATGTGCGGGAACGGGTCGCGCCGGATGTCGTCCTTGGTGACTCCGGCCAGCAGGGAGCGGATGGGCGGGACGGACTGCGTCATGTCTCTTCTCCTCGGGTGGGGGTTCGGGCGGGGATCGGTTCGGGCGGGGATCAGGGGGTGAGGTTCCTGACGGACAGCCAGGTCTCCAGCATCAGCAGCGACCACAGGACCTCGGCGGTGTGGGCGCCGGGGCTCTCGGACTGCATGCGGAACAGGTCGTGGACGACGTCCTGGCGGAAGTGGTCCCGGCACCGGGCGCCGGGGCCCAGGAGGGTGTCGCCGATCAGCTCGTGGAGCGCCTCGCCGGGCTTGATCATCGCTGCGACGGGGAGGGTGAAGGGCTGTTTGGGCCGTTCGATGACGCTGCGCGGGATCCAGCGGCGCGCGGCCTCGGAGACCGGTGCCTTGACGGTGTCGCCGACGACCTTCAGTTCCGTGGGCAGGGCGTGCGCGAACCGCGTCACGGCGGGCTGGAGGAAGGGGATCCGGGCCTCCACCGAGTGCGCCATGCTCAGGTGGTCCACGCGGCGCAGGATGTAGTACGGAAACCGTTCCGCCTGGTCGTAGCGGAGCAGCGTCTCCAGTTTGTCGTGGGTCCGCGCGCGGACGCGGCGATCCAGTTCGTCGCCGGCGCGGTCCGCGAAGAAGCCGCCGTCGGCCTCGACGTGGGCGCGGTACTCGGGTGTGTAGAGCCGCCGCAGGGTGCTGGTGCCGACGGCGGCCATGGTGTCCTGGTAGCCGCGGTGCCAGCCGGCGTCGCCGTCGCGGGCGGCCTTGACGAAGCGGGCGTAGCCGCCGAAGAGTTCGTCGGCTCCGTCGCCGGTGAGGGCGACCTTGAACCCGGCGTCGTGGACGGCTTCGAAGAGGGCGAAGGTGCTCAGGCTGTGCGGGGCGTT
This sequence comes from Streptomyces sp. NPDC031479, assembly GCF_055581065.1. Classification (NCBI taxonomy): domain Bacteria; kingdom Bacillati; phylum Actinomycetota; class Actinomycetes; order Kitasatosporales; family Streptomycetaceae; genus Streptomyces; species Streptomyces sp. NPDC031479. Next base: position 145,420 of record NZ_JBVIKC010000002.1, on the reverse strand, counting down.
GTTCGGCTGGTCCAGGTGGCGGACGAAGCGGTCGACCAGGGCGGGGAAGTCCGCCGGGTCGAGCAGGACCTGGTGGTGGCGGGTGCCGCAGTGGCGGGCCACCTCCTCGGCGAAGTGGCGTTCGTCGCTGGGCCAGGTGCCCTTGTAGGCGACGTTGAAGGAGGCCAGGTCGGGGACGAGGCCTGCGGCGATGGCGGTGGTGTAGCTGGAGTCGAGGCCGCCGCTGGTGATGACGCAGACGGGTACGTCCGCGTCGAGCATCCGGGTGAGTTCGTGGCGCAGGATGCCGTCGAGGAGGTCCGCGGCCGCGCCGAGGGTGGGCCCGCCGTCCGGCCAGTCGACCTCGGCGGGCGGGAGCGGGGTGCGGGTGAGGGTGATGCGGCCGTCGGCGAAGCGCAGTGCCGTGCCGGGTTCCATGGTGCGGACGCCGGTGTGGATGGTGCGGGGGCCCCAGACGGCCTTGCCGCCGAGGTAGCGGTCGATGGCGAGGGGGTCGACGGCGTCGGGGAAGTCCGGGAAGCGGGACAGGCCCTGGAGTTCGGAGGCGAAGCAGAGCCGGCGGCCGTCGGCGGAGAGGTGGTAGTAGAGGGACTTCATGCCGGCGTGGTCGTTGAAGAGCTTCAGGCAGGGTTCGCCGCGCAGGTCGACGAGGGCGATCGCGAACATGCCCTCCAGCCGGGAGACGAAGGCGTCGCCGTACCGCTCGTACAGCGGCAGCAGGACATCGCCGTCGCAGTCGCCCTCGAAGGTGTGGCCGTGGGCGGCGAGTTCGGCCCGCAGTTCGCGGTGGTTGTAGATCTCGCCGTTGAACACGCAGGTCATGTCGCCGAGGACGAAGGGCTGGCGGCCGTGGCCGATGCCCTGGACGGCGAGCCGGTTGTTGCCGAGCGCCCAGGTCCCGGCGGTGTGGAGGGTCTGTTCGTCGGGGCCGCCCGGGTGCATCGCGCGGGCGACGGCGTGCAGTGCGTCGCGGTCGACGGGATCGCCGCCGAAGTGGCCGTAGATGCGGCACATGCTGTGTGACCTCTGTCTGTGGACTGGCGGACTGGCTTACGGGCCGACGGGGGTCAGCCGGGCGCCGACGGGGCTCTGGCGGGCCTCGGGGTGGTGGCGGCCGAGGAATTCGGTGACGATCTCGACCTGTCGGAGGATGTCGTCGAGCTGGCTGAGGCTGGGGCTGACGCCGTGTCCTTCGAGGGCGCTGTTGCCGGTCTTGAGGTAGATCGGGGCGGCCACGCGGACGAACTCGGGTGCCTCGTAGGTGCGTACGAAACCGCCGGACATGCGGGGGTTGTCGACGTGGCAGTCGAGCGGGATGGACACCGCCTGGCGCAGCGCCGCGATCATCGGGAGGGTGAGGTCGCGGACGGGGTTGAAGCTGTCGGCGCCGAGCATCTCCAGCATCTGCGCGGAGGCCGCGTTGCCGTGGCCGCAGTGGGCGGAGACCTTGAGGTGGATGTCCTCGGGCAGGTCGCCGGCGGTGCGCAGCCGGTTCAGCACCCACAGCAGGCCCTCGTCGTAGACGACGAAGCCGCGTACGCCGAGTTCGAGGCCGCGTTTGACGTCCTCGACGGCCCGGACGATCTGTTCCTGGCCGCGGAGGCGGTAGCCGATGCGGACGCCTTCGGGGGTCTGGACGCTGCCGCCGGTGTCGTAGCTGGCGCGGGGGCCGACCGACATCAGGATCTCCGCCCCGTACTCCCGGCCGAGGGCGACGTACTCGGCGATCTCGCGTGCCGTGTGGCGGTACATGCCGCGGGTCTCGGTGATGCGGTTGATCGAGAAGCCGCGGCGGCTGCTCTCCGACAGGAGCGTCTGGGCGGCCTGTACGGAGTTGACGGTGGGCACCTCGATCCTGAAGTGGCAGCCGTCGTCGAAGGTCTTGCCGGAGCCCTCGCCGGCGGAGGGGTCGGCGCCCGGCAGTCCGAGGCGGGCGAGCTGGGCCCTGGTCTCGTCGAAGAAGGGCGTGGTGGCCGGCGTGGTGGCCGGCGTGCTCGCCGTCGTCGTGGTCGTCATCTCGTCACCTCGATGCCGAGCAGGTCCGCCGTCCGTCCGACGATCTGCTCAGCGATCCCGATCGATGTCGCGTGGTCGGCGTGGACGACTTGTACCTCGCCGAAGTTCCCGAGGTTGCCGCGGCAGGCGGGCAGCACGTCGCCGTCCGGGAAGCGGACCGTGAGCGCGTGCAGGGCGTCCCCGTACTCGGTGGCGGCCCACTCCAGGTCGGGTACCCGGTCCGGGCGGGGGACGGGTTCGGCGGCGCCGAACCAGCGGACGGTCGCGTACCGGTCGAAGGCCGGGGCGACCGGCTCCACCTCCTCGTCGAGGTGGATGCGTACGAGCAGTTCGAAGATGTCCCCGCCGCCGGCGAGCCGGAAGAGGTTCGGCAGGCAGGAGCCCATGATGCGCGGGTTCAGTTCGATGAGCCGGGGGCGGCCGTCGGCGCCGAGCATGATCTCCACGTGGAAGACGCCCAGGCGCAGGTCGAGGGTCGTGACGACGGCTTCGGCGAACTCCATGACGCGGTCGTGGTCGTCCGGGCCGAGGGCGGCGGGGATGGTGGTGCCGGTCTCCAGGGCCTCGTGCCGGTGCCAGGTGGAGCGTTCGCTGACGGCCAGGCGCAGGAAGCGGCCGTGGGAGAGGCCGATCTCGGCGGAGAGGAAGCGGCCGGTCAGGTACTCCTCGACGAGGATGCCCGCCTCGTAGGTGGTGCGGTCGGCCTCGGCGCGGGCCATGACCTCCCGCAGGTGTGCCTCGTCGGCGACGACGTGGGCGCCCTCGCTGGCGGACCCCCGGGCCGGTTTGACGACGACGGGGTATCCGGTGGCCCCGGCGAACGCGGCCGCCCCGGCGAAGTCGGCGACGACGGCGTGGCGGGTGGCGTCGACTCCGGCGGCGGCGAGGAGCTCGCGGCAGCGGTGCTTGAGCTTGGCGTCCCGGGCTCCCCGGGCGCCGGTGAAGGGGACGCCGATCTCCTCGGCGATCCGGGCGACCGGGACGACGAGGGCGTCGACGGTGGCGACGAAACCGTCGACGGGACGTTCGCGGTGGACGGCGAGGACGAGCTCGCGCAGGGCCTCGTGGTCGGTGTGGTCTTCGAGGACGTGCACGGTGTCGACGAACGCGCCGTAGGGCGAGGCGTCGAAGTCGATGTTCTGGGACTTCTCCATGCGCAGGGAGCGGATGAGGGTCACCTCGTGGCCCAGTCGCCGGGCCGCCTCGAACGCCGGGGCGTTGCCGGTCTTCCAGGTGACGAACAGGACGTGTCTGCGGGTGGGGTGCGGGGGTGTGTGGTCTGTCATCGGGTCGTCTTCCTCGCGAAGCGCTGTCCGATCCGGACGAAACCGGGTACGCGGGTTCCGGGCGTGGGGATGAAGGAGATGGAGCCGGCCAGGATGTTCTTCTGCGACATGGAGCTGAAGCCGCCGGCGCCGGAGAGCACGAGGTCGCCCTCGTCGAGCCGCAGCCAGCTGCCGTCGCCCTGGCGTTCGGAGTACTCGTAGCCGAGGTGCTCGACGCCGCGCAGGACGCGCAGCCGGTAGCCGTCGGAGGCGTACAGGCCCGCGCAGTCGTCGAGGTCCAGGTCGAAGGGGCGGCCGGTGCGGATCAGGCCTTCGCCGGTCAGGGCCCGCAGGAGGTCCTCGTAGAGGCCGAAGGCGGGGTAGGCGTTGGCCAGGAGGAGCAGGAAGCTGCGCTTCTCCGGGAAGATCTGGATGAAGTTGTGGTGGCCGCTGCCGTTGGAGTTGAAGCCGAAGGCGGTCGGTCCGAACATCAGCCAGCCGAGGCCCCAGGCGTGCATGAAGTGGTGGCCGGGGACGTCGATCTGCGGGGTGCGCATCTGTTCGGCGAGGCCGGCGGAGAGCAGCCGCTCCCCGCTCGGGGCCACGCCGTCCCGGAGGGCGAGCAGGGCGATGCTCGCGAGTTCGGGAAGGGTGAGGCAGACGGAGAACGAGCCGGCCGCGTCGTCGGCGACGGTCTGGGGCGGCGGGTCGTGGCGCACGTAGCGCTGCAGCGTCTCGCTCCACAGGTATCCGGCCGAGACGGTGGCACCGTAGTGGCCGTCCTCGGTGAGGGTCTCGGGGATCGCCTCGATGCCGAGCGGGGTGAGCATCAGCTCGTTGACGGCGCGGCGCCAGGGGACGCCGAGGACCTTCTCGATGAGGGCGGCGACGATGGACGTGCCGCAGGCGGAGTAGGCGAAGACCTCGCCGGGCTCGAAGAGCTGTCCGTAGCCGGCGAAGGTGTCGAGGTAGCGGTCGAGGTCCGGGAGGTCGGTGTCGTGCCAGACCTCGTAGGAGTCGTCGATGCCGCTGGTGTGGGACAGGAGCTGGCGCAGCGTCACGTCGACGGTGCGGCCGTCGCTGCGCCGGAACGCCTGCGGGAGCAGGGTGGTGAGGGGTTCGTCGAGGGGGAGCAGGCCGCGGTCGACGAGCCGCAGCGCGGTGAACGCCAGCATCGGCTTGGTGATGCAGGTGACGCGCTGGCGGGAGGTCTCGTCGCGGGGCCTGCCGGTCTCGATGTCGTCGACGCCGTGGTAGGTGAACCGGAGGGTGCCGTCCGCGTAGACGGCGGCGCCGGCTCCGGGGACGCCGTGGCCCCGGCCGGACTCGTGGAGGGTCTCGGCTACGGCGTCCTGCAGCCCGGCGGATCCGATGGCGGCCGTGGCGGCGGGTGCCTGGGCGCGCTTGTGGCGCAGCAGCCGGGCCTGGGACTCCAGGGTGCGGTGTTCGTAGATCTCGGCGACGCGCACGGTGCGGCCGACGGCGTCGCCGAGGCGGGCGGCCAGCAGGTTGGCGAGCAGGGAGTGGCCGCCGATGGAGAAGAAGTCGCGGTCGGCGGCGAGGTGGGCCACGCCGAGGAGGTCGGTCCACACGCCCGCGACGACGGCCTCGTCGGGGTCGTCGGTGGTGAAGCCGCCGTCACCGCCGTCGGTCGCGGTCCAGTCGACGTTCCGGGCGGCGAGCGCCTTGCGGTCGACCTTGCCGTTGGGCAGCTGGGGCAGCCGCTCCTCGACAATGATCTTGGACGGCTGCATGTAGTGCGGGAGCTTGCGGCGCAGGTGATCGCCCATCGCCTGGACGGCGGGGTCCCCGCCCTCCAGGCCCACGTAGCAGACGAGGCGGGTGTCGTCGTCCTTGCGGACCGCGAGGGCGGCGACGTCGCGCAGTCCCACGACCTCCCGCAGGACGGACTCGATCTCGCCGAGCTCGATGCGGAAACCCCGGACCTTGACCTGGTTGTCCCGGCGGCCCATGAAGCGCAGTTCGCCGTCCTCGGTCCAGCGGGCCAGGTCGCCGGTGCGGTACAGGGTGCCGGGCGGCAGGGGCGCGGGGGCGGGGACGAAGGCGGCGGCGGTGCGCCCGGGGTCGTTGATGTATCCGCCGGCCAGGCCGTCGCCGCCGAGGTGGAGTTCGCCGACGGCTCCGCGGGGGACCAGCCGGCCGTGGGCGTCGAGGAGGTAGGCGACGGTGTTGTGGACCGGGACGCCGATCGTGGGGCTCTGGGTGACGGGGCCGGTGAAGCACTTCCACGTGGAGTACGTGGTGTCCTCGGAGGGTCCGTACAGGTTGTAGAGCCGTTCGACGGCGGTGGCGGCGAAGGCCGCGTTGACGAGTTCCTTGGCGAGGGGTTCGCCCGCGACGTTCAGCACGGCGGTGGAGGCGGGGACGGCGGACCGCTGCAGGAGCACGTTGAGCGCGCTGGGCACGGTGTTGACCAGGGACGGGCGCAGGGTGTCGTCCTCGGTGAGGGCCAGGACGTTGTCCACGACGACGACGCAGCCGCCGGTGGTCAGCGGGGCCCACAGTTCGAACACCGAGAGGTCGAAGTTGAGCGAGGTCGCGAAGAGCACGCGGGCGAGGTCTTCGGGCCCGTAGGTGTCGCGGGCCCAGGCGAGCAGGGCCACCACGTTGCGGTGGCTGATGACCACGCCCTTGGGCAGGCCGGTCGAGCCGGACGTGTAGATCAGGTGGGTGGTGGCGGCCGGGTCCACGGCGAGGGCCGGCGGATCGGGGAGTTCGGCCGCGGCCTTCTCCCAGAGCTCGCCCCACGCCAGCGCGGTCGTGTCCACGGCGGTCAGCCACGGTGCGGGGCCGCCGCCGGCCGTGTCGTCGTGGACGACGCCGGCCATGTCCGCCGTGGCGGCGATGCCGCTCAGCCGGTCGGCGGGGTAGGCCGGGTCGAGGGGGACGTAGGCGCAGCCCGCCTTGTGGAGGGCGAGCAGCAGGCAGACGGTCCGGTGGGTGCGGGCGACGGAGACGCCGACGCGCGATCCGGGGGTGATGCCGTGGGCCAGCAGGGCGCGGGCGATCCGGTTGGCCTGTTCGTCGAGCTCGCGGTAGGTGAGGGCGACGCCCCGCCACTCCACGGCGGGGGCGTGGGGGGTGCGGGCCGCCTGGGCCTCGACGTGGGTGTGCAGTGCGGTGTCGCGGGGACGGGGCCGGGCGGTGGCGTTGAGGTCCGTGAGCAGGTGGCGGGTCTCCGGCTCCGACAGCAGGGCCAGGTCCGCGACGGGGGCGGCGGGGCGGCGGCAGGCGTCGAGGAGCAGGGTCCGGTAGTTCGCGGCCATCCGGGAGATGAACCCGTCGGCGAACAGGGTGGTGTCGTAGACGAGGGCGAAGCGCACCGCGTCGGGGGCGTGCTCGACCTCCAGCAGGAGGTGCAGGCCGTCCGGGCGGGCGCCCGCTCCGGCTTCCGCCCGGGGGGCCTCGTGGCCGGCGAAGCCCACGCGCAGGCCGGTGCCGAGGGCGGCGGGGACGTCGGGGGTGCCGGGGGCCTCGGCGGCGGGGGCGCCCGGGGTGTCGGCGGCGGGGGTGTCGTCGGCGTCCGGGCACCCGGTGGCGGCGCGGTACCGGGCGGCGAGGGCGGCGGTCAGCTCCGCGAACGTGACGTCCTCCCCGATACGGGAGCGGACGGCCACGGGAGGGGCTCCGGCCGGTCCTCCGGAGCGGGCGGTGACGAGGTCGTCCTGGCCGCTGTACCGGTGGATCAGGAGGGTGAACGCCGCGTTGAACAGCTCGGCGGCTTCGAACCCGCGCGCCCCGACGAACTCCGCGAGTGGCTGGAAATCGTCGCCCGTCCAGGAGTACGTCCCCGACAATTCCGTCACCTCGCCGCCCGGGTCCCGGGTCGGGAGCTGGAGTGCCGGAGCCGCCGTCCGCCCCTCTTCGGGACCGGCTGATGCGACGGTATGCAATTCGGCCACCGACGTGATTCCCCTCGTTCGACTGCATTGTTTCGGTCTGCGGGTACGGCGGAATTCACCCCCGGCGCGGTGCGGCCTGCCGGGGAAAAGCTTCACGGAATTCCCGACGCCCCGACGAATTCGCGCACGCCACTGCTCCCCGGGGCCCGGGGTGGGCGGCACGCGGAATACGGGCGTGACCCGTGTGTGAAATGTGTGCGGAATGTGTACGGAATGCGGGCGGGTGCTGACGGCTGCCGGCGGGACGGCGGGACCGCCCCGGGAACCGCTACGGGACGCGGACGGGCGCCCCGGACGGATCCTGCGCGGGCCGTCTGCGCGCGGCGCGGGAGGCGACCAGGGGCATGAGGGCCCCGACCGAGGCGAACCCGACGCCCATCACGAGCCAGCCGACCGCACCGTGCTCGATCGCCAGCCAGGTCAGCACCGCCGGCGCGATCATCTTGCCCAGGTCGGCGCCCATCGCGGCGGTGCCCTGGTACTGGCCCTGGGCGTGCTCCGGGGCCAGCCCGAAGGACATCCCCCAGCTCCCGGCCGACTGCCGGATCTCCCCCAGGACGTGTGCGAGCGCGCCGGCGAAGAGCAGGACGCAGGCGACGGCCGCCGAGGCCCCCTCGGTGAAGGCGAAGACCACGCAGGCCACGCCGAGGCACAGCGATCCGCTCCGGGCCGCCCGCGCCGCGGCGGACGGTTCGTCGGTCCCGCGCGCGGCTCTGACCTGGAGCAGGACCACGGCGACGGTGTTGGTGATCAGGATGGCCGCGATCATCCAGCGGGGTGCGCCGGTGTGGTGCAGCACCCAGAGCGGGAGCACCACGTCGAGCAGCAGGTTGTGCATGGACAGCAGGCCGTCCAGTACGACGAAGGCCAGGAAGGGCCGGTCCCGCAGCACCACCAGCGCCGGGCCGGGCCGGGCCGGCTGCGCCGGCACGGCCGGGAGCAGCAGCGTGAGCAGGCCGGTGACCAGGTAGGTGGAGGCGTTGAAGACGACGGCGGCCCGGTAGACGGCGGGGCTGTCGGCGACCAGCACCAGCCCGGCGAGGGCCGCGCCGACCGAGACGCTGACGTTGCTGGTGGCCCGCAGGTAGGCGCGGACGGAGACCCGGTCCTCGGGGGCGACCAGCCCGGCGATCATGGCCATCCTGGCGCTGCGGCTGGCGCTGTACGCGATCGCCTGCACGGACAGCACCAGCAGGTACTGCCGGAATCCGTCGACGAGCAGGAGCGCGGCGGTCAGCGGCCCGAGGGCGAGGAAGGACCAGATCTGGACGGCCCGCGGGCCGATCCGGTCGGCCAGGTGCCCGGTCGGGGTGCTGAGGGCCAGGGCGACGCCCGCGGCGACGCCGACACCGATGCCGAACCGGCCCGGCGAGAGCCCCAGGACGGACGTGGCGTAGATGGCGTTGAGCGCCATCCACAGGCCCTGTCCGAGCGTGTGCACCAGCGTGATGCCGGTGAGGGTGCGTGCGGATCCCCGGGCCGGGAGCAACCGGCTCAGCATTGCCGCACCGAGTCGCCGACGCGGCGACCGGAAAACCGTACGGGCCTCGGGCCGAATTGCCCGGACCATTTCTCGACCGTCAGGATCACTGACACCGTTCCGTACCCCTCGTTCAGCACCATTGCCAACGACAAGATTCGGGAATTTCCCCCGGAGCGCCCGTCCAAGATCGTTGGCCGGGCACGAAGACCCATTAGAGACAGCGTCACGGCGGTACGTCCAGGGAATGCGTTGTGGCGCTCGTCACACGCGAATACCCCGGCCGTCGGCGGTAAATTCTTGGCGAAATTCTCCGGAGGAATGCCGCGAACGTCCCGACTACCTGCGGGTAGGGAACGGCCGGTACGACGAGAAGGCCCCCGCACCGGCGTGCGGGGGCCTTCTCGTCATGGGGTCGCGGTCGTGGGCCGTACGGTGCTTCCGTACGCCGGCGATCCGGCCCGTCAGTCGCCGGAGCGGGCGGCGGCGATCTCCGCCACCCGGCCCCGGACCAGGAACCAGCCGCCGACCAGGGCCGCTCCGATGACCGGGACGAAGAGGATCGTGGTGCGGCCGACGCCCCCGTCGCACCACATCAGGACCAGGACGGTGACCAGGAAGACCAGCGTCACGATCTGGGTGTACGGGGCCCAGGGCAGGCGGTAGGACGGCCGCTCCAGGAGGCCCTGGCCGGCGCGCCGCCAGAAGTGGAGCGAGCACAGCATGACCATCGCCCAGGTGCCCAGGATGCCGAGCGAGGCGAAGTTCAGGACGATCTCGAAGGCGTCCTTGGGCATGAAGTAGTTCAGGCCGACGCCCGCGACGCCGAAGGCGGCGGTGAACAGGACCCCGCCGTAGGGGACCTTGCCCTTGTTCATGACGCCGGTGAACTTGGGGGCGGAGCCGGAGACGGCCATCGAGCGCAGGATGCGGCCGGTGGAGTAGAGGCCGGAGTTCAGGCTGGAGAGGGCCGCGGTCAGGACGACCAGGTTCATGATGCCGGCGGCACCGGGGACGCCGAGCTTGTCGAAGACCGTGACGAAGGGGCTCTGGTCGCCGGAGTACTCGGTGTACGGGAGCAGCAGGGCCAGCAGGACCACGGAGCCGACGTAGAAGAGGCCCACGCGCCACATGATCGAGTTGATCGCCTTGGGCATGATCTTCTCGGGGTTCTCGGTCTCGCCCGCGGCGACGCCGCAGAGCTCGACTGAGGCGTACGCGAAGACGACGCCCTGGATGACCAGGAGCATCGGGAGCACGCCGGACGGGAAGATGCCGCCGTTGTCGGTGATGTTGTCGAGGCCCGGGGTGTGGCCGCCGATGTCGTGGCTGGTGGCGACGAGGTAGATGCCGACGATCAGGAAGACCGCCAGGGCGGCCACCTTGACCAGGGAGAACCAGAACTCCATCTCGCCGAAGTACTTCACCGAGATCAGGTTGGCGGTCAGCACGACGGCCAGGGCGATGAAGGCGAGCACCCACTGGGGGACGTCGGTGAACATCGACCAGAAGTGCGCGTAGGTCGCGGCGGCCGTGATGTCGGCCACGGTGGTCGTGGACCAGTTGAGGAAGTAGAGCCAGCCGGCGGTGTAGGCGCCCTTCTCCCCCATGAACTCGCGCGCGTAGGAGACGAAGGCTCCGGAGGACGGGCGGTACAGGACGAGCTCGCCCAGGGCCCGGACCACGAAGAAGGCGAAGACTCCGCACACCGCGTAGGCGATGGCGAGGGAGGGGCCGGCGCCGGCGAGCCGGCCGCCCGCGCCGAGGAACAGGCCGGTGCCTATCGCTCCGCCGATGGCGATCATGTTGATGTGGCGGGACTTGAGGTCCTTGCTGTAGCCCTCGTCACCGGCGTCGACATGGCGGGACGACGCCTCGGCGGGGGCCTCGGTCAAGGTGCGGTCACTCATTCGGGACTTCGCCTTCGTGGTTCGGACAGGCAGATCCGGGGCGCGTGCGGGGGAGCTGGGTGGTGTCCCCCGTGCCGCGTTCCGGTGAATTTGTCGCCCCAATAGACCATGAGGCTCCGCTACCCGCCAAAATCGGCCCCATGCACGCGGAGGCCCCCGGCGACCATGGAAACGGTCGCCGGGGGCCTCAGGCGGGCACGAAAGCGAGGCTACGGGGCTCAGCCGACCGGGTCGGCCTCCGCGGCCTGGTCGAGGCGGAAGGCCTCGTTGCCCAGGCCGATCCGGGCGTGGGCCTCGGGGCGGCGCCTCTTGAGCAGCAGCCCGTGGACCAGTCCGCCCAGGGCGGCCACGCCGATGATCGCGGGCAGCGCCCGGCCCAGCGCGGAGCCCTCCGCGGCGCCGACCAGCACGCCGAAGTCCCGCACGGTGTAGACGGCGATGGCGATCAGCGCGAGGCCCGCCAGGGCCGCGGCGATCAGACGCCACACCTGCGCGCCCGCGGTGCCGCGGCGGACGAAGAAGGCGATGACGGCGAAGGAGGAGGCGGCCATCAGGACGGTCACGCCGAGGGCTCCGACACTGCCCATCCAGGTGAACAGGTGCAGGACGGGAGCGGTGGGGTCGCCGGCCGGCATGTCGTCGGTGAGCGCGAAGACGACGACGACGACGGCGGCCACGACGGTCTGCAGCAGGGAGCCGGTGGCGGGGGCGCCGGTGCCGGGGTTGGTGCGGCCGAAGCGGGCGGGGAGCAGGCCCTCACGGCCCATGGCGAAGGCGTAGCGGGCGACGACGTTGTGGAAGCTGAGCATGGCCGCGAACATGCCCGTGACGAAGAGCACGTGCAGGACGTCGGTGAAGGCGGCACCCAGACGGGCCTCGGTCAGCTCGAAGAGCAGTCCGGGACCGGCCTTCGCGGAGGCGGCGGTGATCCCGGCGGGTCCGGTGGCCACGGACAGGGCCCAGGCGCTGAGGGCGAAGAAGACGGCGACGAAGCCGATCGCGAGGAACATCACGCGCGAGACCACGATGTGCGGCTTGCTGGTCTCCTCGGCGTACACCGGGGACTGCTCGAAGCCGACGAAGGCGGCGATGCAGAAGCACAGGGCCGTGCCGAGGCCGGCTCCGGAGAGGGTGCCGGGGTCGAAGGCGGTGAGGGAGAGTCCTTCGGGGCCGGGCTTGCCGAGGGCGGCGGCGTCGAAGACGACGACGAGGGCGCACTCGATCAGCAGCAGGACGCCGAGCACCTTGGCGTTGAGGTCGATCTTCAGCCAGCCGAGCGCACCGGTGGCGGCGACGGCGATCAGGGCCGGGATCCACCAGGCGACCCGGGTGTCGAGGTAGGTCGCGAAGAGGCCGGAGATCTCGAAGCCGAGGATGCCGTACACGCCGACCTGCATGGCGCTGTAGGCGACGAGGGCGACGAGGGAGGCACAGGCCCCGGCGGTGGGCCCGAGGCCGCGCGCGATGTACGCGTAGAAGGCGCCGGCGTTGTGGACGTGGCGGCTCATCTCGGCGTACCCGACGCCGAAGAGGGCGAGGACGACGCCGAGGATCACGAAGAGGAGCGGCTGGCCGACGATGCCCATGACCCCGAAGATCGTGGGCATGACACCCGCGACGACCATCAGCGGCGCGCTCGCGGCGAGTACGGAGAGCAGCAGTCCGGCGGTGCCGAGACGGTCGGCGCGCAGGGCGCGGTCCTGGCCCTTGTACGTGCGGATCTCGGCCTCGGCTGGGAGCGTGGTGGATCTGCCCGTCGGCATGGCGGGGTCCTTTCGGGGGACTGGCTGGGCGGGGTCAGGCGGTGCCGAGCGCGGCGCTGCGCGCGGCGAGGAAGGCCTTGTGCGGGTCCCGGTCCGGATAGGACCAGGGCGCGGGGGTGGCATGGCTGCCGATGCGGTGGAAGAGGGCCGCGGCCTCGGCGGGGCGGCCCTCGCAGAGCTTGGCGTGGGCGAGGAAGTTGAGGTCGACCCGGTTGCGGGGGTGGTCCTCGCGTTCCCACTCCAGCCACCAGTCGAAGGCGGAGCGCAGCACCTGCCGGGCGCGCCGGCCGGCCCAGTGCGGGCCCGCGGACTGGGGGGTGGCACCCCCCTGGGCGGCGGCGAGGACCCGGTAGCGCTCGGCGTGGGCGATGACGGGCAGCACGGCGAGCGGGGAGTCGGCCGGGGACTCCTCGGCGGCCCAGGCGGCGAAGTCGTAGACCTCGTGGAGCGGGTCGTGCCCCAGGGAGGGGGTGCGTTCGGCCAGCTTGGCGACCATCAGGTGGTGGGCGTGGTGGTGCTCCCGGTGACGGGCGCGGACCTGGTCGAAGTGGCGGCTGAACTCCTCCTCGGTGCCGAAGGCGCGGGAGAGCATGAGCAGGCCCAGCCAGGGCGTGGGGTCGGCGGGCAGCAGCGCGGCGGCCCGCCGGCAGGCCTCCTCGGCCGCCTCGGGGGTGCCCTTGCGGCGCAGGGCGCTGAAGACGGCGGCGCAGGCGAGGAGGGTCGTGGCGTCGGCGCTGCCGGGCTCGGCGAGCAGCCATTCGCGGGCCCACGCGGTGGCGGCCGGGGTTTCGGCGAGGACGACGACGCGGTGGCCGCGACGGTCCCAGTCGTCACCCGTGCCGACGAGGAGGGTACGGGCCTTGGCCCACCGGCCCTGGGTGAACTGGGAGCGTACGGAGACCAGTTCGGTGTCGCACAGGGCCGGGTCGAAGAGCTGGGCGTCCCGCTTGCGGGCGCGGCCGAGGGGCGGCGGAGGCGGGGACATCCGCGGGTTCCCTCCAGGGCGCGGGCGCGGGTGGACGACGTACGCGGGAGCACGCACGGGTGACGACTGAGGGCCGTGGGGCCGGTGGTGCGGCAGTTCCGATGGTGCGGCGATTTCGGTGGTGCGGCGGTTCCGGTGGTGCGGCTGGATCATGCCCGTGAGTGTTCCGGATGATCACGCACAGCAAACCGGTACGCACAGCTCCGCGTCAAGGTCCGGTCCATCGGGTGGCGGGTTTCAACTGGTGTTTCCGCTGGCCGAGTTGGCATGGTTGTGGTGGTTCGGCCACGCGTGCCACCCGCCGGACGCGGCCCGTAGGCTGTCGCCATGGCGATCTACGACGACCTGCCCCCCTTCCTCCTGGGCTACCCCGGGGAACTGCGGGACCGACTGGTGGCGGCGGTGCTGAGCGGGGCGAAGACCGCCACGACGGGACTGCTGGAGGAGTACGAGCGGGAGGGCGAGCCGCTGCCCGAACCGGGCGACCGCGCGGTCCTGGTCGACTCCGCCGAACGGCCGCTGGCTGTCCTGGAACTGACGGAGGTGCGCGTGCTGCGGCTGGCCGAGGTCGATCTGCGGCACGCGGTGGACGAGGGCGAGGGATACGCGTCGGTGGCCGAATGGCGCACCTCCCACGAGCGGTTCTGGCACAGCGGGGAACAGCGCGCGGCCATGGGCGACCCGCACTTCACGGTCGGCGACGACACTCTGGTCGTCACCGAACGCTTCAGGCTCCTCCAGGCCGGGGCCGGGGCCGGGGCCGGGGCCTAGGAGACGGCCTTGGCCGCCGCGCGGCCCGCGGCGCGGCCCGAGAAGATGCAGCCGCCCAGGAAGGTGCCCTCCAGCGCGCGGTAGCCGTGGACCCCTCCCCCGCCGAAGCCGGCCGCCTCGCCGGCCGCGTAGACGCCGGGGAGCGGTTCGCCCGCCGGGGTCAGGACGCGGGAGGACAGGTCGGTCTCCAGGCCGCCGAGGGACTTCCGGGTCAGGACCGAGAGCCGGACGGCGATCAGCGGGCCCGCCTTCGGGTCGAGGATGCGGTGCGGGGCGGCGGTGCGGATCAGCTTGTCGCCGAGGTACTTGCGGGCGCCGTGGATGGCCGTCACCTGGAGGTCCTTGGTGAAGGGATTGGCGATCTCCCGGTCGCGGGCCACGACCTCCCGGCGGACGGTGGCCTCGTCGAGGAGGTCCTCCTTGGTGACGGCGTTCATGCCGCGCACCAGGGCGGCGAGGTCCCGCTCGACGACGAAGTCGGCGCCGCGGTCCATGAAGGCCTTCACCGGGCCGGGCACGGCCTGGCGGGCGCGGTCGATGACGTCGCGGACCGACTTGCCGGTCAGGTCGGGGTTCTGCTCGGAGCCGGAGAGACCGAACTCCTTGCCGATGATGCGCTGGTTGAGCACGAACCAGGTGTGGTCGTGGCCCGTCTTCATGATGTGGTCGAGGGTGCCGAGGGTGTCGAAGCCCGGGAAGAGCGGCACGGGCAGCCGCTTGCCGGTGGCGTCGAGCCAGAGCGAGGACGGGCCGGGCAGGATGCGGATGCCGTGCCGGGCCCAGATGGGGTCCCAGTTCTCGATGCCCTCGGTGTAGTGCCACATCCGGTCCTTGTTGATGTGGCTGGCGCCGGCCCGCTCCGTGATGCCGAGCATCAGGCCGTCCACGTGCGCCGGGACCCCGGACAGCATCCGCTCGGGCGGGGTGCCGAGGCGGGCCGGCCACTGCGCGCGCACGAGGTCGTGGTTGCCGCCGATGCCGCCACTCGTCACGATCACCGCCTGGGCCCGGAGGGAGAAGGCCCCGGTGACCTCGCGGCTGCTCGCGGCGCCCCGTACGGCGTCGGAGGGGGCCAGGACCTCCCCGGTGACGGTGTCCACGGCGCCGCCGGTGGTGGCGAGACCGGTGACCCGGTGGCGGAAGCGGAACTCGACCAGGCCGCGGGCCGCCCCGGCCCGGACCCGGCGTTCGAAGGGGGCGACCAGGCCCGGGCCCGTGCCCCAGGTGATGTGGAAGCGGGGGACGGAGTTGCCGTGGCCGTTCGCGTCGTAGCCGCCGCGCTCCGCCCACCCGACGACGGGGAAGAAGCGGACCCCCCGGGCGTGCAGCCAGGGCCGCTTCTCCCCGGCCGCGAAGTCCACGTAGGCCTCGGCCCAGCGGCGCGGCCAGGCGTCCTCGGGCCGGTCGAACCCCGCCGTTCCGGCCCAGTCCTGGAGGGCGAGCTCGCGGCTGTCCTTGATCCGCATCCGCCGCTGCTCGGGCGAGTCCACGAAGAACAGGCCGCCGAAGGACCAGTGGGCCTGGCCCCCGACGGACTGCTCGGGCTCCTGGTCGAGGAGGATCACCTTGCGGCCCGCGTCGACGAGCTCGGCGGTGGCTACGAGCCCGGCGAGGCCCGCTCCGATCACGATCACGTCGGCGTCGTACGTCGTCATGGGTAGCCCGTCCTCCGGTGGGTGGTGGGGCAGATCCTTCGCTACGGAGCGGTAACCAGTCAATGGCGGTGGTTGGGTGACTCCTCCCCCTCATGCATGAGGGGGCTTCTCGCTATGCCGTGTCGGCGTCGCGACGGACCAGCCCGGCCCGTAGACCGTGTCAGCGTGCGCCAGGTGGCAGCAGGTGACGCAGTGGAACTTGTCCTGTGTGGGCCGGTTCTCCTTGGCGGTGTGCCCGCATTCAGGGCACTGCCTGGAGGTGTTGCGGGGGTCCACGGCGATCACTTGCCGCCCGGCGCTTGCAGCCTTGGCGGTGAGGATCGTGAGGAACACCCCCATCCGGCATCGAAGATCGAGCACCTTGCCGTGCAGCTTGGCGACCTTCTCGACGGCGCGTCGGTGGTTCGCGGTCCGCTTGTCCCGTCGGACGCGGGGAAACCACGAGAGTGCTTGCTGTGCGGCGGCGAGCCGGTCCGCGTCGGTGCGGCCGTGGCGGGGGTTGGGGACGAAGTTGAACGCCTTGTCGAGACGGCGCAGGGTGGCCTGCTGCGAGGAGAACGACCACCGGCCACGACGTTCCGGGTCGAACGCCCGGATGGCCTTGAGCTGCGCCGACTGCTGGCCGTACCGGACGCTCGTCTTCGAATTGTGCCGGTAGGCGTCACGGCGTTCCTGCAACGCCCCGTTGTAAAGGGAGCAGTGATCACGAAGCATCTCGCCGAGCGCGACCGTCTGGCCCACGGTGGGCCGCATGAGGAACTTGTTCGCGCGGATCACCCGGCCGCCCCCTTCCGGCCAAGTGACGCCAGATCATACTACGCTTGGCGTATGTCACCATATTGGGAACCAAATCCCGATATACGCACCGGCCGTCACCCGGTACTTGCGCGCCGAGTACACCGGTCGGATCAACCGCATCGGCACGGGCTCGGCCTTCTGGTCACGTTCGTACTTCGCGGGCTCCTGCGGAGGCGCTCCGCTGACCGTGATCCGTCAGTACATCCAAGGGCAGAAGCGGCCTGTGTGACCGTCACGACGGAAGCGCAGAGCACTCCGGCGCTCCGCGCCTCCGGGCCTGGGAGGCGTTTCCCTCCCCAGCCGAAGCAGGAGATACCCACGCAAGATCAGGGATGGATTCCGTGAGTTCCGCTGATGAAGTGCTGGACGTGGTGGACCGGGACGACCGGGTCACCGGGCAGGCCCCGCGGGGCGAGGTCTACGCCCGGGGGCTGCTCCACCGGTGCGTGTTCGTGCAGGCCAGGGACGCGCGGGGGCGGGTGTTCGTGCACCGCCGGACGGCGTCGAAGCTGGTGTTCCCCGCGCACTACGACATGTTCGTGGGCGGGGTGCTGGGTGCCGGGGAGGACTACGCGGGGGCCGCGCTGCGGGAGGCCGAGGAGGAGCTGGGGGTGAGCGGGCTGGAGCAGCCGGCGCCGCTGTTCAAGTTCCTCTACGAGGGTCCGGGCGGGTCCTGGTGGTCCTACGTGCACGACGTGCGGTGCGACCTGCCGGTGGCCCCGCAGGCCTCGGAGGTGGACTGGCACACCTGGCTGGCGCAGGAGGAGCTGGACCGGCGGGTCGCCGACGGGAGCTGGGCGTGGGTACCGGACGGGCTGGAGGCGTACCGGCGGCTGACGGCGTACCGCGCGGGGTGAGGGGCGGGGCGGCCGGGCGGGGCACCGGGGATGGCCGGGCGGGGCACCGAGGGCTGGGCGCCCGGTGCCGAAGGCCGGGGCGCTCCCGGGGCGGCCGGGCGGCTGCCCGTAGATTGGCCGGATGATCGACTTCGTCAAGGACGTGCGCCTCTGGTTCGCGCCGCAGCGGCTGAGGGACGAGGGCGACACCCCCGACTACCGGTTCTCCCTGGCCAACGAGCGGACCTTCCTGGCCTGGATCCGGACCGCGCTGGCGCTGGTGGGCGGCGGGTTCGCGGTGGACCAGTTCCTGCCGGACCTGCGGTGGGGGGTGCGCGTCGGGATGGCCCTCGCGCTGCTGGCCGTGGGTGCGGCCTGCGCGCTGCGCGCGGTGAACCACTGGGTGCGGTGCGAGCGGGCGATGCGGCGGGGCGAGGACCTGCCGCTGTCGCGGTTCCCGGTGGTGCTCAGCCTGGGCGTCGGGCTGGTCGCGGCGGCGATGGTGGTGGTCGTGCTGCTGGGCTGGACGGCGGGCCGGTGAGCGGGCCGGGTACGGCCTCCCGCGACGCCGGGCTCCAGCCGGAACGGACCCGGCTGGCCTGGCGGCGTACGACACTGGCCTGTTCGGTGGCCGCGGTACTCGCGCTGCGGCAGGCCCTGCACGGCTCCGGCTCCCCCCTGCGGGTGGCCGGGACGGCGGTGATCGCGCTGATCTGGCTGGCGTTCCTGGGTGTGGCACACGTGCGCGTGCGGCAGCTGGCGACGGCCCGGCCTCCGGCGCTCGCACCGCGGGTGGCGCTCGGAGCGGTGCTGTGCACCGTGGCGCTGGCGCTGTTCGCGACGACGGTGATCTTCTGACGATCTGCCGAGCCGCGCGACACGAGCCCGGACAGAACGGGCGTTAAGGGACGTTCCCCACTAGCCTCTGCGCCATGACGACCCTGCACCACGAGCACCCCACGCACGAACACACCCACGGCCCCTCGTGCGGGCACCGGGCGGTCTCGCACGGCGACCACGTCGACTACGCGCACGACGGCCACCTGCACCGGGAGCACTCCGGGCACTGGGACGAGTGCGAGACCCCGGACCACACCACCCACGACGGGCACGCGCACACCCACGGAGCGGACTGCGGGCACGAGTCGGTCCCGCACGGCGACCACGTCGACTACCTCCACGACGGGCACCGGCACGCGGAGCACGACGGCCACTACGACGACCACTGACGGCCGCTCACCCCCGCTCTCCCCCGGCCGGGCCCCGGCTGACAGGATGCCGATCACCTGTCGTAGCGACCCGGGGGAGAGCGCCCATGACCGTCGACGCACCGTACGTAGTCCAGCCCGCGGCCGGGGTGTACGCCTACGTCCAGCCGGACGGGGGCTGGTGCCTGAACAACGCCGGCTTCGTCAGCGACGGCGGGCGGACCCTGCTCGTCGACACGGCCGCCACCGAGCGGCGGGCCCTGGCCCTGCGCGAGGCCGTCGCGGCGGCCGGGGTGCCGCTCCCCCGGACGGTGGTCAACACCCATCACCACGGCGACCACACCTACGGCAACGCGGTGTTCGCGCCCGAGGCCCTGATCGTCGGGCACGACAACGCGCGCGCCGAACAGCTCGCGGCAGGACACCAGCTGGAGCTGATCTGGCCCGCGACCGACTTCGGGGCGATAGAGATCACCGCGCCGGACCTCACCTTCAGCGAGCGCATGACCCTGCACGTCGGCGAGACCGAGGTGCAGGTCATCCACCCGGGAGTGGCGCACACCACCGGGGACGCGATCGTGTGGCTGCCCCGGCAGCGGGTGGTCTTCACCGGGGACCTGGTCTTCGCCGAGGGCACGCCGTTCCTGGCGATGGGTTCGCTGTCCGGGTCCCTGCGGGCGCTGGAGCTGCTGCGGTCCCTGGGCGCGGAGACCGTCGTACCGGGGCACGGACCGCTGACGGACGCGTCGGCGTACGGGGCGACCGAGCGGTACCTGCGGTTCGTCGCCGAACTGGCGCGGGAGGGGCGGGCGAAGGGGCTGACCCCGCTGGAGGTCGCGCAGGGGGCCGATCTCGGCGAGTTCGCGGCCTGGCGGGAGAGCGAGCGGCTGGTGGCGAACGTGCACCGGGCGTACGCGGAGCTGGCCGGGGAGCCGGAGGGCGTGCCGCTGGACATCATGGCCGTGCTCCGCGACATGACGGTGATGAACGGGGGCACGCCGATCCTGTGCCACGCCTGACGCGGCGGCCGGGTGCGGCGGCGCGGTCGGTGGCGGCGCGGTCGCGGCGGCGGTGTCCGGAGGGTTCCTCCGGCCCGCCCTCTGGACGGCATACCGACTGGTCGGCATGATGTCCTCCGAGCAACCCTCACCGTCAACCCCGTACGGAGGTGCGCACCATGACCGCAGTCCCGGCAGGCTCCCCGAGCCCGCGCGGCCTGGACCTGGAGCGGCTGCGCGGCCATCTCGACGCCGCGCGCCCCGGGCTCGTGGGCGGGCCGTTGAGCGGCCGGCTGATCGAGGGGGGCCGGTCGAACCTGACGTACGCGGTCACCGACGGCTCCGCCCGCTGGGTGGTGCGCCGCCCGCCGCTCGGGCACGTCCTGGCCACCGCGCACGACATGCGGCGCGAGCACCGGGTGATCGCCGCCCTGCACGGGACCGCGGTACCGGTGCCCGGTCCGCTGCTGCTGTGCGAGGACGAGGAGGTGCTGGGCGCGCCGTTCTACGTCATGGAGTACGTGGACGGGGTCCCGTACCGGACCGCCGCCCAGCTGGAGGAGATCGGCCCCGAGCGGACCCGGCGGGCGGTGCTCGCCCTGGTGGACACCCTCGTCGACCTGCACGCGGTGGACCCCGGGGCGGTGGGGCTGGGCGATTTCGGCCGGCCCGAGGGCTTCCTCGACCGGCAGTTGCGCCGCTGGGGCAAGCAGCTCGCGGCCTCCCGCGGGCGGGAGCTGGCCGGCATCGACGAGCTGCACGCCGCGCTCGGCAGGACCCTGCCCGCCTCCCCCGCGCCGACCGTGGTGCACGGGGACTTCCGGCTGGACAACGTACTGATCGGCGGGCCGGACGACTCGATCCGGGCGGTGCTGGACTGGGAGATGTCCACGCTGGGCGATCCGCTCACCGACCTCGGGCTGCTGGTGATGTACAGCTCCGACCTGGGCCTGACGGACTCCCCGGTCAGCACGACCAGCCGTGCACCGGGGCACCCGGACCCCGCCGAACTGGTCGAACGCTACGCCGCCCGCTCCGGGCGCGACACCGGCGCGATCGCCTGGTACACGGCCTTCGCCTGGTTCAAGCTCGCGGTGATCCTCGAAGGCATCCACTACCGCTTCACGCTCGGTCAGACGGTCGGCGCGGGCTTCGACCGGATCGGCGAACTGGTCCCGGTCTTCATCGAACACGGTCTGACCACCCTCCAGGAAGGCTGAGCCACACCCATGGACTTCGCATTCGACGCCCGGACCGAGGAACTCCGCGAGCGGCTGCTCGCGTTCATGGAGAGTCACGTCTACCCGGCGGAAGCCCTCGCCGCCGAGCAGCGCGCACGGCTGGCCTCGCCCTGGGACACCCCGGCCGTCTTCGGTGAACTGAAGGCCGAAGCGCGCCGCCAGGGCCTGTGGAACCTCTTCTTCGTGGACCAGCACGGCCTGCCGGGCGCGGAGCACGGCGCCGGGCTGACCAACCTCCAGTACGCCCCGCTGGCCGAGATCACCGGCCGCAGTCCGCACCTGGCGCCGATGGCGACCAACTGCGCCGCCCCGGACACCGGGAACATGGAGCTGCTCGCGCAGTTCGGGAACGAACGGCAGAAGAAGCAGTGGCTGGAGCCGTTGCTGGCCGGCGAGATCCGCTCCGCCTTCGCGATGACCGAGCCCGAGGTGGCCTCCTCTGACGCGACGAACATCGAGACGCGGATCGAGCGCGCCGGCGACGAGTACGTGGTCACCGGCCGCAAGTGGTACATCTCCGGGGCGATGAACCCCGACTGCAAGGTCTTCATCGTGATGGGCAAGACCGATCCGCGGGGCGCCGACCCGCGCCGACAGCAGTCGATGATCCTGGTCCCGCGCGACACCCCGGGCGTCGAGGTGCGGCGGGCGATGACGGTGTACGGGTACGCCGACCACGACCACGGCGGGCACGCCGAGGTGGTCTTCGACGGGGTCCGGGTTCCGGCGGCCAACCTCATCGGCGAGGAGGGCACCGGCTTCGCCATCGCCCAGGCGCGGCTGGGTCCGGGGCGGATCCACCACTGCATGCGGCTCATCGGCATGGCCGAGCGCGCCGTCGAGCTGATGTGCCGCCGCGCGGTGGGACGTACGGCCTTCGGCAAGGAGCTGGCCGCGCAGGGAGTGGTGCAGGGCTGGATCGCGGACGCCCGGGTCACCATCGAGCAGTTGCGGCTGCTGGTGCTGAAGACCGCCTGGCTGATGGACACGGTGGGCAACCGCGGCGCGCACACCGAGATCCAGGCCATCAAGATCGCTACCCCGCGCGCGGTCGTGGGGATCCTGGACCAGGCCGTGCAGCTGCACGGCGCGGGCGGGGTCAGCCAGGACTTCCCGCTGGCCGAGCTGTGGGCGGCGGCGCGGACGCTGCGGCTGGCGGACGGGCCGGACGAGGTGCACCAGCGCTCGCTGGCGCACCGGGAACTGAAGCGGTACCGGGCCTAGGCGCGGTACCGGGCCCGGGCGCCCCGCCGGGGCTGGCGGGGCGGGCGGGGCGGGCAGGGCGGGCGGGATTCCGGCGGCCGCAGGGTCCTGCCGCTGCTCCGGGCGCCCTCCGGCTCAGGGCCTGAGCGAGCGCAGCAGCAGGTCGGCGAGGTGGTCGGCGACCTGGTGCGGGGTGAGCGGGCCGTCCGTGCGGTACCAGGTCGACAGGTGGTGGACGGACCCGAAGTAGAAGTCCACCACCAGGTCGGCGGGGGTGGCCGTGGCGAACACCCCCGTGCGCTGCCCCTCCTCGACCAGGGCCCGGAACCGCTCGTGGTAGCGGCGGCGCTCCGCCCGTACCTGCTTGTACTTCTCCGGGCTGAGCTGGTGCATCGACCGGAAGAAGATCATCGCGTCGTCGAGGTTCTCGATGGTGGTCACCACCACGTCGGCGGCGGCCGCCCGCAGCCGCTCCTCGACGGGAGCGTCGGATCCGGCCACCGCGTCGAGCCGCTGCTGCTGGAGGCGCAGCATGCGCGCGTACACCTCGTGCAGCAGGTCGTCCTTGGAACCGAAGTAGTGGTAGAGCGCGCCCTTGGTGACTCCGGCCGCCTCGACGATCTCCTGCACGGAGGTGCGGTCGTAGCCGCGCTCGGCGAACAGCCTGGTCGCGACGGCCAGCAGCCGCTGCGGCACCGGGGTCTCCCGGTTGATGTCCTCGGGTCCCGCGGTGGTGCTGGCGGCCATGGTGCTCGCCTTCCTCTCCTGATCCGTCGCCTGTCCTGCGTGTGCCGGGTGTCCTGCGCCGTACGACCGTCCGACGATTTTCAGCCGCGCTCGCGCAGTTCCCGTCGCAGGATCTTGCCACTGGTGGTCTGGGGAAGAACAGGCAGGATCTCGACCTCGCGCGGGTACTTGTACGCGGCGAGCCGCTCGGCGCAGTACGCGGACAGCTGCGCGGGGTCGGCGGTGGCGCCGGGCCGCAGGCTCACGTACGCCTTCACGCTCTCGCCGCGGTAGGCGTCGGGAACGCCGACGACGGCCGCCTCGCGGACGGCGGGGTGGGTGTAGAGGACGTCCTCCACCTCCCTCGGCCAGACCTTGAACCCGGAGGCGTTGATCATGTCCTTCTTGCGGTCGACGACGTAGAGCCAGCCGTCGGGGTCCATGAAGCCGACGTCCCCGGTGCGCAGTTCCCCGTCCGGGAAGGCCGCGGCGGTCTCGTCCGGGAGCCCCCAGTAGCCCGGCACGACCTGGGGGCCGCGGACGGCGATCTCGCCGGTCTCGCCGAGGGGGACCTCGGCGCCCTGCTCGTCGAGGATCCGTACGAGGGTCTGCGCGCCGGGCAGGCCGACCGAGAGGGTGCCGGAGCGGGGGTCGACGGGAGCCTCGCGGTGGGCGGGGACCGAGGCACAGGGGGCGGTGCACTCGGTGAGGCCGTAGCCGTTGCGGAGGTAGAAGCCGAAGGAGGCGCGCAGGCGTTCGACGAGGGCGGGCGGGAGCGGGGCGCCGCCCGAGGAGACGACCCGGAACGAGGCGAAGTGCTCCGCGGTGGCCGCGGGGTGGGCGGCCAGGGCCGTGAAGGCGGTGGCCGGTCCGATGGTGTAGGCCGGGCGGTGTTCGAGGAAGGCGTCGAGGACGGCGCCCGCGTCGAAGCGGCGGGCGAGGACGAGGGTGCCGGCGTTGACGAAGCAGGCGACGAGCTCGCAGACGAGGCCGGTGATGTGGAAGAGCGGCGCGAGGGCGAAGTAGCCGGCGCCTTCGGGGAGGGGGTGGCCGGTGACCTGGCGGGTGGCGTTGTAGGTCAGCGCCCCGTGCGGGTTCATGGCTCCCTTGGGGGTGCCCGAGGTGCCGGAGGTGTAGCCGAGGAGCGCGAGGTCGTCGGCGACCGGATCGGGCCCGTCCGGCGCGGGGTGCCCCAGCCGCGCCACGGTCACCAGGTCCTCGGGCCCGCCCGGGAACCCGAGGGGTCCCGCGGTCGCGGTGTGCGGCTCCCGCTCCCGCGCCGGGGACGGGAAGAGGCGGGCGTCGTCGCGGGTCTGGAAGTCGCGCTCGTCGGTGGTGAGGGCGATCCGGACGCCGGCCTCGTGCGCGGTCCCGCGCAGGTACGCCGCCCAGGCGCGGGCCTCGCAGACCAGCGCGACGGCACCCGAGTCGCGCAGGACGTGCCCGGCCTCGGCGGACTTGTACATCGGGTTCAGCGGGACGACCACCGCCCCGGCCTTCCAGGCGGCCAGCACGGCGAGCACGAAGTGCGGGGTGTTCTGGAGCATGACGGCGATCCGGTCGCCGCGCCGGACCCCCCGCGCGGCGAGGTACCCGGCGAGGGAGTCGGAGAGGGCGTCGGCCTCGGCGTAGCCGACGCGCCCGTCGAAGTACGCGAGGGCCGTACGTCCGGGGGCGCGCGCCACGGCGGCCCGGAAGGCGTGGAGCACGGTGGGCGGCGGGCTGACCGGTGCCAGCTGCGCCGCGCTGAGCCGGCGCAGCCACGGCCGCGCGGCGTACGGGGAGCCGGCCGGGGCCGCCGCGTCCGCCGCGTCCGCCCCGGCCCCGGGTGTGCGGGCGGGTGTCACGAGGACTCCCACTTCTGCTGGAGGTGGTTCATGGCCTCCAGCCACCGGTCCGGGTCGTTCGCGCGGGCGGCGTGGTAGTCCGCCACCTCGGGGTGCGGGAGGATCAAGAAGCGGCCCTTCTCCATGCCGTCGAACAGTGCGTCAGCGACCGCGTCCGGCTCGATGGCGGTCGGCGCCAGGACGAGTTCGCCCGCCGAGCCCGCGGCGGTCAGCATGTCGGTGCGCACGCCCTGCGGGCAGATGGCGTGGACCCGGACGCCGCGGTGGCGGTAGGTCAGCGAGAGCCATTCCGCGAAGGCGAGGGCACCGTGCTTGCTGACACTGTACGGCGCCGCCCCGATCATGGTCAGCAGCCCTGCGGCGGAGACGGTGGACACGAAGCGGCCGCTGCCCCGCTCCAGCCACTGCGGCAGCAGGGTCCGGGCGGCCCGCACGTGCGCCATGACGTTGGTGTCCCAGGCCGCCTCCCACACGGCCTCGTCCGCGAAGGCGTCCCCGCCCGAGGCGAGTCCGGCGTTGGCGCAGTAGACGTCGACCGTGCCGCCGAGGGCCTCGCGGGCCTCCGCGACGACGGTCGAGGCGTCTCCGGGGACCGCGACGGCCCGGGGGCCGATCGCCTCCGCGACCGAGGCGGCCTTCGCGGGGTCGAGGTCGTTGACGACGACGGTGGCACCCTCGGCGGCGAAGCGGCGGGCGAGGGCCTCGCCGATGCCGCCGCCCGCGCCGGTGACGACGACTCGCTGGTCCTGGTACGCGTTCACGGGGATCACCTTTCGCCACGGCCTGCCGGATCCCGGCAGACTAACCAGTCGGTATGTGAGGGCGGAAGGGGGCCGGGCCCTAGCGTGTGCGGATGACGCTGTCACGACGCGGGGTACTGGGACTGGCGGGGGCCATGGGGACCGCGGGGGCCTTCGCGGGAGCCGGTCCGGCGGCCCGCGCCGCCACGGCGGGTACGGCGGACACGGCGGGTACGGCGGGCGCCCCCGCGCCGGGGCGGGTGCTCACCGGATGCGAACGGCTCGCCGCCGACGGGTACGCGGAGCTCGCCGGACAGCGCGTCGGCGTCGTCACCAACCCCACCGGGATCACCTCCGACGCCCGCCACCTGGTCGACGTCCTGCACGCCGACCCGCGGGTCGACCTGGTCGCGGTGTTCGGGCCGGAACACGGCTTCCGCGGATCGGCCCAGGCGGGCGGCTCGGAGGGGACCGGCCGGGACCCGGCGACGGGCCTGCCCGTCCACGACACGTACGACACGAGCGGGCAGCGCCTGGCGGACCTCTTCACGGCCGCCGGGATCGACACCGTCGTCTTCGACATCCAGGACGTCGGCGCCCGCTTCTACACCTACGTCTGGACCCTCTACGACTGCATGCGCGCGGCCGCCCTGGCCGGCAAGGCCGTGGTGGTGCTGGACCGTCCCAACCCGGTGGGCGGACGCCGGGCGGCCGGCCCGGTGCTGCAGCGGCCGTACGCCAGCTTCGTGGGCCGCGAGCCGATCGCGCTCGCGCACGGGATGACGGCGGCCGAGCTGGCCCTCCTCTTCAACGGCGAGTTCCTGCGCGCCCGTCCGGTCCGGCTGCGGACGGTCCCCATGACGGGCTGGCGCCGCGCGTCCTTCTACGGTTCCACCGGGCTGCCGTGGGTGCCGCCGAGCCCGAACATGCCCACCCCCGACACCGCTCTCGCCTACGCGGGGACCTGCCTGTTCGAGGGGACCACGCTCTCCGAGGGCCGGGGCACGACCACCCCCTTCGAGGTGGTCGGCGCGGAGGGGGTGGACCGGCGGTGGGCGGAGGCGGCGAACGCGCTGGGGCTGCCCGGCGTCTGGTTCCGGGAGACCTGGTTCACCCCCTCCTTCTCGAAGCACGCCGGAAAGCTCTGCGGCGGGGTCCGGCTGATCGTGCACGACCGGGAGGCCTTCGACCCGGTGCGGGCGGGGATCGGTCTGCTGGTCACCGCGCGGCGGGCGTGGAGCGGCTTCGGCTGGCGCGCGGACCACTGGATCGACCGGCTGACCGGCTCGGACCGGGTACGGACGCTGGTGGACGCGGGGGCGGGGGTGGAGGAGATCGCGGGCGACTGGGCGGCGGGGCTGGCCCGGTTCGCGGCGGTCCGGAAGGAGTACCTCCTCTACCCCTGACTCCGCCCGCCGGGCCGTGCGGATCCCGTGCTGCCGCGGGTCTGGCCGACGGGCGCCCGCGGCGGGATGCTGCGTGCACCGCAGGCAGGGCACGGCACGGAGGGGGACGTCATGACGGACAGCGGAGCCGCATTCGGAACCGGAGCCCGGGACGGAGCCACGACGGCGACCACGACCACGACCGGGGTGGGCGTCGGGCCCTACCGGGAGCTGACCTTCGACGCCCAGGGCGACGTGGACCCGGCGACGCGGGCGGCGGTGGCCCGGATCGAGGCCACGGACCTGCTGGTGTTCGCACACGGCTGGAACAGCGACCGGACCACCGCGACCCGGCTCTTCGACCGCTTCTTCGCCCCTTTCCCGGGGCTGGTGGGAACGGGGGTGCGGCTCGGCTACGTGGGGGTGGTCTGGCCCTCGATCCGTTTCTCCGACGAGCCGATACCGGACTTCGACCCGCGGCCCGCCCTCGCCGCCCCGGACACCGCCACCGGCTCGCGGCCCGCCACCGGCACCGGCACCGGCCTGGACGCCGACACGCGGCGGGCGCTCGGAGCGTTCTGGCCGGGCCGGCGGGCGGAGCTGGACCGGGTCGCCGAACTGCTCGACGGGCGGCCGGAGTCGGCGGCCGCCTTCGCCGAGTTCGGGGCCCTGGTACGGGAACTCGCCAATGTCGACCGGTCCGGTGCCGCAGGCGGGTCC
Source organism: Streptomyces sp. NPDC031479 (assembly GCF_055581065.1). Taxonomy (NCBI): domain Bacteria; kingdom Bacillati; phylum Actinomycetota; class Actinomycetes; order Kitasatosporales; family Streptomycetaceae; genus Streptomyces; species Streptomyces sp. NPDC031479. The sequence goes on along the minus strand of NZ_JBVIKC010000002.1, from coordinate 117,950 downwards.
GCGGCCGCGGCGGACCCGGGCGGCGCCCGCGGGGTACCGGCCCTTTTCGCCCGGGACGTGCTGGAGGCCTGCCGGGAGCTGGCCGACGCCCTGACCGCATCCGGGGCGGACGCCGGCGCCGGCCCGTGCCTGGCCCCCGGTGACGGGCTGCGCGCCCTGTGGGGCGGGGCCAAGGAGCTGCTGCGCCAGGCGACGTACTACGAGATGAAGAACCGGGCCGGGGTCGTCGGTGAGCACGGACTCGGGCCGCTGCTGGCGGACCTGGCGGGCAGACGCCCGGCCCTGCGCGTCCACCTGATAGGCCACAGCTTCGGAGCACGGGTAGTGTCCTTCTCCCTGCGCGCCGTACCGGACGGGGCGCGGCACCTGAAGTCGCTGACCCTGCTCCAGGGAGCCTTCTCGCACTACGCCTTCAGCGACAGCCTCCCCCACGATCCGCGCCGTGGCGGCGCCCTGCGGGGACTCCAGCGCCGGGTCGACGGCCCCGTGGTGGCCTGCCACTCCTCCCACGACAGCGCCCTCGGACTGTTCTATCCCCTGGCGTCCCGGATGGCGGGGGATTCGGCCGGTCTGCTGGGGTTCGACGAGCGGTGGGGCGCGGTCGGGCACGACGGGGTGCGGGCGCTGCCGGGCGCACAGCGGCTCAGCCTGGAGGCGGCCCTGCGCGACGGGTTGCCCGCGGCCGGTTGCGTCAGCGTGGACGCGGGCTCCGTGGTGCGGCGCGGCGGTCCGCCGTCGGGGGCGCACAGCGACATCTGCCACGAGGAGCTGGCCCGGATCGTGGTCGGGGCGGGGCGCATGGGGCGCTGAGTTCTGGCCATGTGCCACCCGCACGCCTCGACCGCCCCCGCATGCGCCCACATCCGGCAGGGCATGTTGGGCACGTCAGGGCGCGCTGCTTCGTTCGACGGGGTAGCGCGAACACAGGTGTGGGCGGGGGCACGGCGGCGGAGGTGAAGGTGCGATGGCGGGTTTTCGGAGTCTGGCCTACCAGGTGCGCGATGCGCGCAACGACCGGGCCCTGCGGCGCCATTCGCTGCGCCGCTGCCTGGAACGGTTCGCGCCCTACGGGCACCGGGCGACGTGGTGGCACCTGTGCGACCGGCACGGGATCGCCCCCGAGGACCGGGGCGCGGATCCGCTGCGCCTGGTCGCGGCGCTGGAGGAACTGGAAGAGGCCCGGGCGGTCTGGCTGGAGTACGAGCGGCAGTTCGCGGCGCGCCGTAGACGTGAGAAGCACGACGGGGTGCGCCGGCCGGAGTGGGCCTGGGGCGGCAGCGGGGACGCGGTGGTGCGGTGCGTCGATCCGGGGGTGCGGCCGGACGGGACGCTCGGCGAGGTGCTGCGCCGACTGGTGAAGGCGCTGGAATCGGAGCCCGGGACGGCCTGCCCGGTGTGCGGGGAGCGGGAGTTGCGCTGGCCGGCGGCGCTGACGGCCCACGCGGCATGGGCCGGGGCGTGGGCGTGGGACGGGCCGGTGTGCGGGGGCTGCGGGATCGTGGTGCCGAGACCGGCGCTCGCGGACGCGGTACTGGTGCATTCGGCGGTGGTGCTCCCGGCCCCGGCGGGCGCGGCGTGAACGGGCCGGGCGGGGGCGGGCCGGGCGGAGACGGGCCGGGCGGGGCCGGCGGTCGGGGCGGGGCCGGCGGGCCGGGGGCGGTGCTCCAGGTGGCGGTCAACGGATCGCGCGGCGCCCGCGACGGGGGTGCGGTGCCGATGACCCCGCGGGATCTGACGGAGTCGGCGGTGGAGGCCGTCGCCGCCGGGGCCGGGGAGGTACTGGTGCACCCGAGGACCCCGTGCGGGCGGGAGAGCCTCTCGCCGCGGGTGGTCGGTCCACTGCTGGAGGAGATGCGCGGCGCGGGGGTCCGCGTACCCCTCTCGGTTCCGGCCGCGGTCGACGCCGAGCCCGATCCCGCCGGGCGGCTGGAGCGGGTGCGGTCCTGGACGGTGCTGCCCGACCGGGCCCAGGTGCGGTTCGCGGAGCCGGGCGCCGGCACGCTGGGCCGGGCCCTGCTGGAGCGCGGGGTGGCGGTGGACGCCCTGGTCCCGCTGGGCGGCGGGGCCGGGCCGGAGCCGCTGGCCCGGTTCCTGGAGTGGGCCCCGCCGGATCACGGCCGGGTGCGGCTGGTGGTGGAGCCGGCCGAGGCCGACCCCGCGCTGGTGGCGGCGCTGCGCTGGCTGCCGCCGGTGCCGGTCCTGCTGTACGGGCGGGACGCGGCCGCCTGGCCGGTGCTGCGGATGGCCGCGCGGTGCGGTGCCGGCGCGCGGACCGGTTTGGGCGACGTCCTGCACCTGCCCGACGGGCGGCCGGCGCGCTCCAATGCCGAACTGGTCTCCGCTGCGCGGGAGTTGCGGGACGCAGCTACTGCGACAGCCGGGATCCGGTGAGGCGGGCGCCGAAGACGTCGTCCGGGTTGGACAGGGCGCACTTCTTCAACGAGAGGCAGCCGCAGCCGATGCAGTCCGACAACCGGTCGCGCAGATCGCTGAGTTGCCGGATCCGCTCGTCGAGCTCGGCGCGCCAGTTCTCGGACAGCCGCGCCCAGTCCTCGGGGGTGGGGGTGCGCTCCTCCGGCAGTTCGACCAGCGCGACGCGGATGTCGGCCAGCGGTATGCCCACGCGCTGCGCGGCGCGTACGAAGGCCACCCGGCGCAGCGCCTCGCGCGTGTAGCGGCGCTGGTTGCCGGACGTACGGCGGCTGCTGATCAGCCCTTTGGCCTCGTAGAAATGCAGTGCGGAGACGGCTGCCCCGCTGCGCGCGGAGAGCTGGCCGACGGTGAGTTCGTGGACGTTCTCGGGAATCTGCGGCACACGGCCGAGCCTAGTCGGAGATCCGTTGACAGACGCATGCGGGCCCCAGCATGCTGAGCAAACGCTTATTAGTTGCGCGACAGCGGACGACAGGGGCAGGGCATGGCCGAACCGAGGATCTTCACCTCCGCCGAGGAACTGCACGCCGGGATCGGTGACGTGCTCGGCCCGAGCGGGTGGCTGGAGGTGGACCAGAAGCGGATCGACCTCTTCGCGGACGCGACCGGCGACCACCAGTGGATCCACGTGGACCCGGAGCGGGCGGCCTCGGGCCCCTTCGGTTCCACGATCGCGCACGGCTATCTGACGCTGTCGCTGCTGCCCAGCCTGGTGCCGCAGGTCATGCGCGTCGAGGGGATGCGGATGGGCATCAACTACGGCACGGACAAGGTCCGCTTCCCGGCTCCGGTGCCGGTCGGCTCGCGGCTGCGCGCCACGGCCGTGATCACGGCGGTCACCGAGGCGGGCGAAGGCGTGCAGGTCGCGGCGACGGTGACGGTGGAGCGCGAGGGCGGCGCGAAGCCGGTCTGTGTCGCGGAGTCGGTGTCCCGCTACTACTTCTGATCCACGGACGCGGCGGCCGGCCGGGCGCCCACCATGCGGAGCACGAGGTCGGCGTAGAGCGCGCCGACCTCGTCGGGCGTGCGGTGCCCGGCGGTACTGAACCAGCGGGCCACGTCGATGCACAGGGAGAGCACGGCGAGGGTGGTCCCGGGGACGTCGGGGACGTCGAACTCCCCCGCCCGGACCCCCTCGGCGATGATGCGGCGCACGGCGGCGTCGCTCTCGCGGCGCAGCGCCACGATCTCGCCGCGGTGCTCGGGCGCGAGCGCGTCGAGCTCGTACTGGACCACGCGCGCGGTCATGTGGTGCGCGGCGTGCCAGCCCACGAAGGACCGCACGGCCGCGTCGAGCCGGTCGGCGGCCGTTCCGGGCCCGGCGGCGGCGGTCTCCAGGATCTCCAGCGCCTTGTCGTGGCCGATCCGGCTGATGCGGTGGAGCAGCTCTTCCTTGGTCTTGTAGTGGATGTAGAGCGCCGCCGGACTCATACCGGCCCGGCCGGCGATGTCGCGGGTGGTGGTCGCGTGGTAGCCGCGTTCGGCGAAGGCTTCGACGGCCGCGACCAGCAGCCGCCGCGCGGCGTCGGGGGTGACCTCCGACCACGCCTGGTAGCCGCTGGTATCCGCCGCGCTGTCCATCGCCCGCTCACCCTCTTCCCCGTGTGGAAGGAACACCCTACCGGAGGGTGAGCAAGCGCTTAGGCAGGATTCCGTCGCGCCCGCCGCCGGCTCAGAAGGCGGAGACGCCCGTGCGGGCGCGGCCGATCAGCAGCTTCTGGATCTGACTGGTCCCCTCGTAGAGGGTCATCACGCGGGCGTCGCGCAGCAGCTTTCCGGCCGGGTACTCGTCGATGTAGCCGTAGCCGCCGTGGACCTGGAGGGCGTTGCCCGCGGCGCGCACGGCCGCTTCGGAGGCGAAGAGCTTGGCGGTGGAGGCCTCGGTGGCGAAGGGCCGGCCGCGGTCGATGAGGTCGGCGACGCGCCAGGTCAGCAGCCGGGCGGCGTCCACGTCGACGGAAATGTCGGCGATCAGCTCCTGCACCAGCTGGTGGTGGGAGATCGGCTTGCCGAACTGCTCGCGCCGGGCGGCGTACGAGACGGCCGCGTCCAGCGCGGCCTGCGCGATGCCGACGCAGCCGGCGGCCACCGACATCCGGCCCTTGGCCAGGGCCGACATGGCGACGGAGAAACCCTTGCCCTCGGGGCCGAGCATCGCGGACGCGGGCACGCGGACGCCGTCGAGGGCCAGCTCGGCGGTGGCCTGACCGCGCAGGCCCAGCTTGCCGTGGACCTCCCGGCGGGTCAGGCCCGGGGTGTCGGCGGGGACGAGGAAGGCGGAGATCCCGCGGTGGCCGGGGGCGCCGCCGGTGCGGGCGAAGAGCAGGACGACGTCGGCCCAGGTGCCGTTGGTGATGAACATCTTGCTGCCGCTGATCACGTACGCGTCCCCCTCGCGCACGGCTCGGGTGGTGAGGGCGGCGGCGTCGGAGCCGGTGCCGGGTTCGGTCAGGCCGAAGCAGCCGAGGGCCTCGCCGGAGCACAGCCGGGGCAGCCACTCGCGCTTCTGCTCCTCGGTGCCCCAGGCGGCGACGGTCTTGGCGACCAGGCCGAGGGAGACGGAGACGATGCCGCGCACCGCGGAGTCCCCGCGGCCCAGTTCCTCGGTGACGAGCGCGTAGGAGACGTGGTCGCCGCCGGAGCCGCCGTACTCCTCGGGGACGGTGAGGCCGAGGAAACCGAGGTCGCCGAGCTTCTTCACGATGGACCGGTCCACGCTCTCGGCACGGTCCCACTCGGCGGCGTACGGGGCGATCTCGCGCTCGCTGAACGCGCGGGCGAGCCGGCGCACGGCTTCCTGCTCCTCGCTGGGTTCCAGGTTCACGGGTGCCTCCGGGTGGGGCGCGGTCGCGGGTGCCGGAGCCTTTAACTAGCACCGGTAGTTTATGACGGGCAGGGCCTACTATGTGGCGCATGGCCAGACCGCGCAAGCCCCTCCTGAGCAGAGACCGCATCGTCGAGGCGGCCGGTGCGCTGGTGGACGCGGAGGGGCTGGAGGCGGTGTCGACGCGGCGGCTGGCCGCGGCCCTCGGGGTCAGCGGGCCCTCGCTGTACAACCACTTCCGGACCAAGGACGCGATCCTGGAGGCGGTGGCGGACGCGGTGAGCGCCCGGGTCGACCTGTCGATGTTCGGTGCCGTCGGCGGCGGCGGCGAAGGAGACCGTGTCGGTGACGGTGGGGCGCGCCGGGACTGGCGCGAGGCCCTGCACGCGTGGGCGCACTCGTACCGGGACGCCCTGGCGGACCACCCGAACATCGTGCCGGTGCTGGCACGGGGGCCGGGCCGGCGCCCCGCCGGGCTGCGGCTGGCGGACGCGGTGTTCGGGGCGATGACGGAGGCGGGATGGCCGCCGGCCCACGCGACGCGGATCGGCGCCCTGATGCGCTACTTCATCCTGGGCTCGGCTGTGGCCTCGTTCGCCCGGGGGTTCGTGGACGACGAGGCGGCGTACGACCCGGTGGACTACCCGCACCTGGGGCGGGCCCACCTGCTGGCGGAGCGCAGGCGCGAGGTGGACGAGGGCGCGTTCGAGACGGGCCTGACGGCCCTGCTGGACGGCCTGTCCCTCCAGTACGAGGCCCTGCGGGAGCCGCGGGCCTGACCCGGCCGGCCGCACGGGGTGGGTGCGGCCGGCCGGTCGGACCCGGGGCCGGCCGGATCAGAAGACGACCAGGGAGCGGCCGCCCTTGCCCGCGAGCATCGCGTCGAAGGCGGCGGGGATGCCGTCGAGGGTGATCCGGTCGGTGACCAGCGCGCCGAGGTCGAGGCGGCCGGCCCGCACGTGGTCGGCGATCACCGGGAGGTCGCGGGCCGGATCGCTGTTGCCGTAGACGCAGCCGCTGAGGGTGCGGGCGTAGTGGAAGATCTCCAGCGCGTGGAAGGCGACCTGCTGCTCCTTGCCGCCGATGCCGACGACCGTGGTGCGCCCGCCCCGGCGGGTGGAATCCCAGGCCCCGCGGATGGTCTCCGCGCGGCCCACGCACTCGACGGCCACGTCCGCGCCCTGACCGGCGGTGAGCGCGCGGATCTGCTTGGCGGTGGTCTCGGAGGCGAGCACGAAGTCGGTGGCCCCGGCGGCACGGGCCAGTTCCTCCTTCGCCGGGGAGACGTCGACCGCCACGACGGCCCCCGCCCCGGCGATCCGGGCCGCCTGCAGCGCGGCCAGGCCGACCCCGCCGACACCGAACACGGCCACCGACTCGCCGGGGCGGACCTGGGCGCTGTGGTGGACGGCCCCGTACCCGGTGAGGACGGCGCAGCCGAGCAGGGCGGCTTCGGGCAGCGGGATCCCGGCGGGCGCGGGCAGCACGCAGTTCGCCGCGACGACGGTCTCCTCGGCGAAGGCCGCGACGTTCAGCCCGGGGTGCAGCTCGGTGCCCTCGGCGTCGTGGGCGTAGACCGCGCCGACCCCGGTCAGGGCCTTGGCGCAGAGCCAGACCTCGCCGATCCGGCAGTGGTGGCACTCCCCGCAGGACGGGGCCCAGTTGAGCACCACCCCGTCGCCGGGTGCGACGTGGGTGACACCCTCGCCCACCGAGACGACCGTCCCCGCGCCCTCGTGGCCGAGGACGGCGGGAACGGGCACCCGCATGGTGCCGTTGGTGAGGGAGAGATCGGAGTGACAGACCCCGGCTGCGGCGAGCCGCACCCGGACCTGCCCGGGGCCGGGTTCGGGCAGCACGATGTCCCGTATCTCCAGCGGGGCTCCGACGGCGGGCAGGATGGCGGCGCGGACCATGGTCTTCGTCTCCGTGTCTTCTGGGGTGCTGCGGGTCGCGGTCAGAACTGCAGGGACTTGGTCTGGAGGTACTCCCCCAGGCCGTGCGGGCCGAGCTCGCGGCCCACGCCCGACTGCTTGTAGCCGCCGAAGGGCGCGCGCACGTTGAAGCGGCCGCCGTTGATGTCCACCTGACCGGTGTCCATGCGCCGGGCGAAGGCCACGGCCGTCTCCACGTCCGCCGCCCAGACGGCGCCGCCCAGGCCGTAGACCGTGCCGTTGGCGATGCGCAGGGCGTCCTCCTCGTCCTCGTAGGGGAGGATCGCCAGGACGGGACCGAAGATCTCCTCCTGGGCGATGGTCATCTCGGGGGTGACGTCCGCGAACACGGTCGGGGTGACGAAGTACCCGTGCTCGTGCGGCGCTTCGGAACCGCCCGCGACGAGTCGGGCGCCCTCCTCGACGCCCTTGTCGATGTACGCGCGCACGCGGGCGCGCTGCTTGGCGTTGATCACCGGGCCGAGTCGGGTGCCCGGGTCGCGGGGGTCGCCGGTGGGGTACTTGGCGACGGCGGCCACCGCGAGGGACACGGCCTCCTCGTACTGGTCCCGCTGGACGAGCATGCGGGTGAGGGCGTTGCAGCTCTGACCGGAGTTGCTCATGACGTCGGCGACGCCCGCGGCGACGGCCTTGGGCAGATCGGCGCCGGGCAGGATGACGTTCGCCGACTTGCCGCCGAGTTCGAGGGCGACGCGCTTGACGGCGGCGCCGGCGATGGCACCGATCTTCTTGCCGACGGCGGTCGAGCCGGTGAAGGAGACGAGGTCGACCCCTTCGTGCTCGGCCAGCGCCTGTCCGGCGACCGGGCCGGTGCCGGTCACCAGGTTGAAGACTCCGGCCGGGATGCCCGCCTCGTGCACGGCTTCGGCGAAGAGCTGCGCGGTCAGCGGGGTGTCCTCGGCCGGCTTGAGGACGAGGGTGCAGCCGGCGGCGAGAGCGGGTGACACCTTGGCAACGACCTGGTGCAGGGGATAGTTCCAGGGCGTGATGGCCCCGACCACACCGACCGGCTCCAGCAGCACGGTGGAGTTCCCGATCCGCTCCTCGAAGGCGTACTCGGCCGCCAGCTCGGCGTAGGAGGAGGCCACCGCGATCGGGGCCCCGACGTGGACGTTCTCCGAGAAGCCGGAGGTGGCGCCGAGTTCGGCGGTGATCGTCTCGGCGATCTCGCCCTTGCGGGCCGCCAGGGCGTCGCGCAGTGCACCGATCAGGGCGGCCCGCTCGGCCGGAGCCGTGGCCGCCCAGCCGGGGAGGGCCGCGCGGGCCGCGCGTACGGCCGCGTCCACGTCCTCGGCGCCCCCGGCCGGGACGGTGGCGATGACCTGCTCGTCGGCCGGGTTGACGACCTCGATCCGGTCGGTTCCGGCGGCGGGCCGCCACTCCCCGCCGATGTACATCCCGTCGTGGGCCTTCATGGCATTCCTCCCGAGCACGCACGAGCGCGTAGAGCTGACGTCGTCGACACCCTACAAACTAGCGCCGGTAGTTTTCGGGGCACCAGGGGCCGCCCGGCTCAGATGATGCCGAAAAGCATCCCCGCGGCCAGTACCACGAGGGAGGTGAGGGCCGCCCATTTCACCGTGAAGCGGGTGTGGTCGCCGAACTCGACCCTGGCCATGCCGACGAGGACGTAGACGGCCGGAACCAGCGGGCTCGACATGTGCAGGGCCTGGCCCACCAGGGAGGCGCGGGCGATCTCCAGCGAGGAGACCCCGTGGGCGGCGCCGGCCTCGGCGAGGACCGGCAGGACGCCGAAGTAGAAGCCGTCGTTGGACATGAAGTAGGTCAGCGGCAGGCTGAGCAGCCCGGTGACCAGGGCCATGTGCGGGCCCATGCCCTCGGGGACGGCGGCGACGAGCCAGTCGGCCATGTGCTTGACCATGCCCGTTCCGCTGAGGACGCCCGTGAAGACGGCCGCGGCGAAGACCATGCCGGCGACGTTGAGGACGTTGTCGGCGTGGGCGGCGATGCGGGCCTTCTGGTCCGGCATGTGGGGGAAGTTCACGGTGAGCGCGAGGGCGGCGCCGAGCAGGAACAGCACCGGGATCGGCAGCAGCTCCATGATCATCGCGGTGAGCAGGGCGACGGTGAGGCCCGCGTTGAACCAGTAGAGGCGGGGGCGCAGCGTCGGACGGTCGGGGTCGAGCCCCTGGAAGCCGTCGTCCCCGGGCGCGGCGGCGGAGGCGGCGCCCGCACCCGCGGCGGAACCCGGGCCGGAGGAGGAACCGGGGGCGGGATCCGTGGCGGAACCGGAGCCACCGCCCCCGGGCGCCTTCGCGTCCGGCTGCGCGCCCGTGTCCGTCCTGCCGCCCGAACCGACCGCGACCAGGAACTCCTCCTCGGCCTCGGCCCCCGCCTCCCCGGGCATCACCAGGGAGCCGACGCGGCGGCGCTCGCGCAGGCCCAGGACGTAGGCCAGGACGAAGACGCACAGGAGCCCGACCGCGAGGGCGGGGATCATCGGGACGAAGATGTCGGCCGCGTCCAGCTTGAGGGCGGTGGCGGCGCGGGCGGTGGGTCCGCCCCAGGGGAGGGTGTTCATCACGCCGTTCGCGGTCGCGGCGACGCCCGTCATGACCACCAGGCTCAGACCCAGCCGCTTGTAGAGCGGGTACATGGCCGAAACGGTGATCATGAAGGTGGTCGAACCGTCCCCGTCGAGGGAGACGATCGCCGCCAGCACGGCCGTGCCGACCACGACCCGCATCGGATCGGCCTTGCAGAAGCGCAGGATGCCCCGGACGATCGGGTCGAAGAGGCCGACGTCGATCATCACGCCGAAGTAGACGATGGCGAACATCAGCATGGCGGCGGTCGGGGCGAGCTTCCCGACGCCGTCGATGACGTAGTCCCCCAGGTGCGCGCCCTTTCCGGCGAACACGCAGAAGAGCGCGGGGATGAGGACGAGCGCCGCGATGGGCGACATTTTCTTCAGCATGATCAGGACCAGGAAGGTCGCGATCATGGCGAAGCCGAGGAAGGTCAGCATGCAGGGAACCTAGGTGCCGCCTCCTTGTGCCAACAAGACGTCGACGCGTGAGCAATACGAGCAAAACCCCAGCTCAGGGCAGGGGTACGAGTTCGACGGGGAAGCCGTTGAGCACCGCCGTCCCGGAGAGCGGGTCGAGCCGGGTGCCGTCGAGGAGCTGGTTGACGTTCACTCCCGGTTCGGCGGCCGCCACCGCGAGGCGGGTGCCGTCCCGGTCGTGGCCCCAGCCGTGCGGCAGGCTGACCACGCCGGCGCGGACGGCGTCGGTGACCTCCACGGGGACCTCCAGACTGCCGCCGTCGGCCGTGACCCGGGCCCGTCCCCCGTCGGCCAGTCCAATCCGCTCCGCGTCCCGCGGATGGACCTGGAGGGTGCAGCGGTTGGAACCTCCGGTGAGGGCCGGGACGTTGTGCAACCAGCTGTTGTTGGACCGCAGGTGGCGGCGGCCCACGAGCACCAGGGCGGCGGGGCGGCCGGTGAGGGCCGCGCGCAGTCGGGGGAGCTCGGCCGCGATCGGGTCCGGGAGCAGCTCGATCCTGCCGCTGCGGGTCCTGAGCAGGCCCGGGAGCCGGGGCCGCAGCGGGCCGAGGTCGATGCCGTGCGGGTGGGCGAGCAGCCTGTCCAGACTCAGCCCGCCGTCCGACCCGTCCGGCTGCCCGTACGCAGACCCGCCCTCCGGCGCTTCCGGCTGCCCGTCGGACTGCCCGACCGGCTGTCCTGCGGCGCCGAACAGGTCTCCGTACGGGCCGAGTCGCAGCATCAGGTCGAGCCGCCGTTCGGGTCCGTTCTCGCCCGCCAGGAGCCCCGCGAGGCGGGCGGGGTCGGCGCCGTGGAGGGGGGAGCGCCGGTCCGCGGTCTCCCGGGCGAGGGCGCCCTGGATCGCCGTCTCGTCGACGACGGACGGCTCGGCGGCGCCGTGCGTGCCGGAGACGGCCAGGACGAGGCGCGCGTGGATCTCGCACTCGTCGAGCCGCCCGGCTTCGAGGGGGACGGCGGGACGGGTGTAGCGGACCTGGTTGCGGATGGCGAAGCCGTTGAAGGCGAAGTCGTGGTGCGCGCTCTGGGACGGGGGCGGTGGAGGCAGCACGACGTGGGCGTGACGGGAGGTCTCGTTGAGGTAGGGGTCGACGCTGACCATGAAGTCCAGCCCGGCCAGGGCCGCGTCGAGCCGGCGGCCGTCGGGGGCGGACAGCACGGGGTTGGCGGCGATGGCGATCAGGGCGCGGATCCGCCCCGGACCCGGGGTCTCGATCTCCTCGGCGAGGGCGGCGATGGGCAGTTCGCTCTTGGCCTCGGGGTGGCCGGAGACCCGGCTGTGCCAGCGGCCGAGCGCGAATCCCCGGCCGGGTCCGGCCGCACGGGGGCGTGGGCCGGTCGCCGGGAGCGGGAAGAGGGCCCCGCCGGGCCGGTCGAGGTTGCCGGTGAGGATGTTCAGTACGTCGACCAGCCAGCTGGCGAGCGTCCCGTACTCGACGGTGCAGCTGCCGATCCGCCCGTAGACGGCGGCGGTCGGCGCGGCCGCGAGATCACGGGCCAGGTCACGGATCTCGGCGGCCGTGAGGTCGCAGGCGGGGGCCACGGCCTCAGGAGTGAAACTCCCGAGGGCGTCGGCGAGTTCCCCGAGCCCCTCGGTGTGTCGCGCCAACGCGCCGGGAGCGGACAGCCCTTCGGCGAGCAGGGTGTGCGCGACGGCGGCGAGCAGCAGGGCGTCGCTGCCGGGGCGGGGTGCGAGGTGCCGGTCGGCGAGCCGGGCGGTGCGCGTCCTGCGCGGGTCGACGACGACGAGGGTGCCTCCGCGCGCCCGCAGCGCCTTGAGCCGGCCGGGGAAGTCGGGGGCGGTGCACAGGGAGCCGTTGGACTCGACCGGGTTGGCGCCGAGCAGGAGCAGGAAGTCGGTGCGGTCGAGGTCGGGCACGGGGATGGCGAAGGGGTCGCCGAACAGCAGTCCGCTGGAGACGTGTTTGGGCATCTGGTCGAGGGTGCTGGCGGTGAAGAGGTTGCGGGTGCCCAGGGCGCCCACGAGCAGCGGCGGGTAGAGGGCGCCGGCCATGGTGTGCACGTTCGGGTTGCCGAGGACGACGCCCACGGACTGCGCCCCGTGTTCCCGGACCAGGGCGGGGACGGCTGCGGCGATGGCGTCGTAGGCCTCCTCCCAGGTCGCCCGGCGCAGGCGGCCGTCGCGGCGGACGAGGGGGGTGCGCAGCCGGTCCGGGTCGGCGTCGAGCGCTCCGAAGGCGGCGCCCTTGGGGCAGATGAAGCCGCGGCTGAAGACGTCGTCGCGGTCACCCCGGGCACCGGTGACGGTGGTCCCCTCGATGGTCAGGGTGAGGCCGCAGGTGGCTTCGCAGAGGGGGCAGATGCGCGGGGCGGTGCGGGGCATGGGCCCTCCAGGGGGCGGCAGGCCGCGGCACGGACCGTCGGCGGCCCGGCCCGGCGGCGCGGGCACGCGGGCGCCCCGAGCATACCGACCGGTAGGCACGTCGGGGAGGGGGTTGCGGCGACCGGTCGGCTCCGGGCCGTTCAGTCCAGGACCCGGGCCAGGTAGGCGTGCATCATGGCCCGCGTCTCGGCGACGATCGCGGGGTCCCCCGCCGGGTCGGACCGGAAGGCCAGCTGGACGAGCGCGTCGGTCGCCTCGACGGCGACCAGTACCGCGCGCTCCAGCCCGGCGTCGGGGACGAGGCGCAGATGCCCGCACAGCAGCCGGGTCAGGCGCGCGGCGACCAGGTGGTTCGGGTCGGCGGCGGGCCCCTCCGCGGGCGGCGCGGGCACGCCGAAGTCGACGAGGGCGAAGCCCGGGACGCTGCGCTTCATGGCCAGGTACTCGTCGAGGACGGCGTCCACGACGGGCCGCCAGTGGGCGACCGGCAAGACGGCGAGGCGCCTTTGGATGCCGTCGGCGTACCGGTCGAGGTTGCGGTGGGCGAGGGCGACGGCCATGGCCCGCTTGTTCCCGAAGAACCGGTAGACGGATCCGATGGGCACGCCGGCGCGCAGGGCGACGGCACGGGTACTGAGGTTCTCGTAGCCGGTCTCGTCCAGGAGCTCGGCACAGGCGTCGAGGATCCGGGCGAGACGGTCGGCGCTGCGCTGCTGGACCGGGGTCCGGCGCAGGGGGTGGGCGGGAGGCACGGGGTCCATCATGCCGCTCCTGGCGTGTGGTTCGGGTGAACGGGACGTCCGGCCCTCAGTTCAGCAGGAGAGTGAGCCCGCCGAGGGTGTACGTGACCATCAGCGCGAGCAGCGGGAGTTGGCCGGCCACGGCCCTGGCGGGCGGGAAGAGGCGGACGGAGCGGTCGTGGGCGGCGATCACGCCGAGTACGTGACCGACCACGACGGCGATCACCTGGAGGGCCGCGAGGCCTCCGGAACCCAAGGGGGGACTGGGCTCTGGGGCATTGTCAGTGCCCAGTGCCATGATTACTGTGCGTGGTCCTTCGGTGACGAGGAGGGAGAAGTAATGGGCGATGAGATAGCCGAGGGCGATCGGTACGAGTGAGTGCGCGAAGGCGGTCAGCGGGCGGGGGTGCGGGCCGCTGACGAGGCGGGTGGCGCCGGCGCACAGGCAGTAGAGGGTGGCGACGAGGGCGATGGAAGCGAGCAGCCCGAGGGTGGCCGCGGGGGTGCGGCCGAGGGGGGAGGTCTGAACGGCGTTGATCCAGGCGGGGTTGTCGGAGTAGCCGTCGTAGGCGGTGGACCCGAGCAGGACGCAGACGGTGGCGACGAGTCCGGGCCTCTCGGGCGTCGCGTCGAGTCCGTGCAGGGGGTTGCGCAGGGCCAGGCGGCCGTCGCCGCGGCGGCCGAGCGGTGAGAGCCGGGCCAGGAGGTCGGAGTAGGCCTCGAAGGCGTCGGCGTCGGCGAACCACCGCTCGCCGAAGCGGGCGGCGAGCAGCAGGTGGAGGGCGGCGTAGCCGGTGATGGCACAGAGGAGGGTGGTGGTGGATGCGGGATCGGGGGCGACGAGCTCCAGCCAGGTGAAGCCGAACAGCCCGGCGGCGGCGGGCCATTGGCCGAGCCGGGCGGGCAGGGGGCGGTCCTCACCGGGCGGGCGGCGGCGGATTCGGCGGAGGAGCCGGTGCAGGGTGCGCAGCGGGTTGAGCAGGCGCCAGACGGGGCCGAGGAGGAGGGAGGCGGGGACGAGTCCGACCCAGAGCAGGACGTAGACGGCGCCGGGAGCGGGGTTGCGGGCGGGGTCGTCGGGATCGAGGAGGAGGTGGAGGAGTACGGCGAGGGCTGCGGCGAGGCCGAGGCCGCGCAGGGTGGTGCGGGTGGCCGGCGCGTCGGCCACCCGCTGGAACCCGGCGGGCAGGGCCAGACCGGAGCGGTCGCCGCGGAAGCGGGAGACCGACCAGAGGAGACCGAGTGCGAGGAAGGAGACGAAGAGTGCGGTGAAGGCTCCGGCGAAGGCGTAGAAGGGAGAGATGGGCAGGTCGTGCTGGGAGCCGATCCCGTGCGCGAGCGGGACCTGCGGGTCGGCCGGGTGAAGGACCACGCTCCGGCCGGGCCCCGGCCCGAACGCCGCCACCGCTCCCGGCTCCGCCGACGGTCCGGGCCGGACGCCGGACCACACCCCGGGCGCTGACGCCCGGCCCTGGGCCGCCGCCCCGGGGCCGGGGGTCATCGGACCAGGAGCTGGGTCAGGACCAGCCCGGACTCGTGGGTCTCCACCTCGAAGAGGCCCGTGCGGTCGGCCGTCAGGACCAGGGTCGCCTCCTGGCCCGCGGGCAGGGCGAGTTCCTTGTCGTAGCCGTGGACGTGGAGGGTGTCGGCGCGGTCGCTGGTGACCCGCAGGGCGACGCGTTCGCCGCGCTTGACCTCGGTGCGGCCGGTGGCGGGGACCACCTTGCCGTCCCGGACGGCGAGGGTCACGGTGCGGTCGGCCCGCGGAGCCCCGGAGGGCGCCGCCGAGCCGGTCGGCGCGGGTGCGGAGTGGCTGTGGGACGCCTCGCCCGGGGGGCCCGCGGTCAGCGGCACGGACGCCTCGACCGGCTTGCCGGCGACGGCCCAGGCCGTGTGGTCGTCGGCGTAGAGGCGGACGGTCAGGGTGTGCGCGCCCTCGGGCACCTGCGCCGCGGGCAGGTGGAACCAGGGGCCGTACACGCGGGCCAGCTTGTGGCCGTCGAGTCCGAGGTGGGCGTGGCCGGCGCCCGGGAGGGCGGCGCCACCGGTGCTGTCGGGGGTGAAGCGGAAGTTGGTGACGGCCAGTTGGAGGTTCCAGCCGTCCTCGGAGTCGGGGCGGGCGGTGAGCCTGACCTCCGGCGCGC
Organism: Streptomyces sp. NPDC031479; assembly: GCF_055581065.1. Lineage (NCBI taxonomy): Bacteria > Bacillati > Actinomycetota > Actinomycetes > Kitasatosporales > Streptomycetaceae > Streptomyces > Streptomyces sp. NPDC031479. Next base: position 102,485 of record NZ_JBVIKC010000002.1, on the reverse strand, counting down.
CCCCGGCCGGGACCTCGCGCAGGCGGTGGCCGCCGCCGTCCTGGGTGTCGAGCAGGGTGCCGGTACTGCCGGAGGCCTGCTCGTGGGTGGTGCCGGGTTTGTGGTGGGTGGTGGCCCTGCCCCCGCAGCCGGTGGCCGCGCCGCCCACGAGGAGCAGGAGGAGGGCGACGAGCGCGGCCGTGCGGGCGTCGGGGCGGCCGGCCCGCGCGGGCGGGTGGTCGGCAGGCGTCGCACCGGATGCGGGCCTGTGCGGGGACGGTCACTTCGGGCCTCCGATGGAGGTTCGGGCCGGCCGGCCACCGACCCCGCGGCCCGCCCCAGCGCCCGCGCCGCCACGCCCCGACAGCGGGCCGGCGGGGCGCCGGCGGTGGGCTCGACGAGTCGTCAGTAGCGGGCGTCGGGGCGAGGAGCGGGGCGTCGGGGCGGGTGCCGGCGGGCGGTACGGAGCGGGGATCCAGTCGAGAGCCGGGTCGGGGTGGGCCCCGCTCCGGACCGGGCCCCGGGGCAGGCGGTGAGGGGCAGGGCCCGCCCCGGAAGGGCCCGGGGCAGGGGCTCGGGCCAGGGGGCCAGAGCCGGGGGGCGGGGCGGGGGGCGAGGCGGGGGGGGCAGGGCGGGGGCGGGGTCAGGGGGTCAGGGCGGGGGCCGGGGTGGGGGGCTGGGGGGCCGAGGAGGTGCGTGGGGTGGGGCGGGCCGCGGCGACGGCCGTCCACAGGACCCACACCAGCGCCACCAGCGCGCGTATCCAGGCGGGGCTCAGCGGGATCCAGGGGATCATCAGAACGGCCTTGTCGAAGGCGTCCAGCAGGGTCAGCGCCCCCAGGAGCAGCGTCAGCCGGGCCAGCCAGGGGCGCCCGGGGCGCAGGGCCAGGCCGGCGCCGGTCCACCAGAGGCCGAGCAGCAGCAGGGCGAGGGCCGGGACGAAGGTGTCCTGGAGGGGCATCGTGGAGCCGGCCACGTCCAGGGCCACCCCGGCGGCCCCCAGCAGGGAGGCCACCGTGCCCAGCCGGGAGCGGCGCAGGCGGCGCCACCACAGCACCCCGCCGACCAGCAGCAGGACGGCCGCCACCGCCAGCGCGATCTGCGTCTCCACCCGTTCCAGACCGCGGGCCCCGTACCAGTCGCAGCCGGCCGGGAGTTTGCGGGCCTGGACGTTGTAGTCCGCACAGACCAGCAGCTGGGCGAGCTTGACCGGTTCGCCCACCAGCCGGGCGGAGGCGCCGCCGACCTCGCCGCGCGCCTTCCCGCACTGCGGCAGGGTGCCCGGGGTGGAGCCGTCGGGGCCGTCCTGCCAGCAGTTGCCGCGGCCCTGGCCGTCCCACCACACGTCGGTGCCGTTGGGCCGGGAGGCCCCTGACCTGTCCTTGCCGAGGATGTTGCCGGCGTACCGGTTGTGGTGGGAGGTGTCGGTCTGCTTCGACCACTTCTCCTCGCCGCGGATGTAGGCCGGCACCGCGCTGAGGAAGAAGGCGGCCCGCCGGTGGCCGTACACCCAGTTGTTCTCGTAGAGGTTCCAGTTGCCTCCGGCGGTGATGATGCCGGTGCCCGGCGGCATCGAGATCTGGGGGCAGACCACCCCCTGTTCGTAGCCGCGCTCGACGGGCGGCTTCGCGCAGGTGCCGTCGGCCACGTAGGGGTAGTAGTCGGCGTTGTTGTCGTGGATGAGGTTGCGTTCGAAGCGGGCGTGGTTCTGCGGGAGGCCGGGGTGTCCGGGGAAGGCGCTGTCCATCGAGGCGCCGCCCATGTTCTGGTCGAACTCGTTGTCGTGGACCCACACCGAGTCACCGGCGGTGCCGGAGTAGCCGACCATGTTGTGGTGGCTGCGGCAGCCGGTGATCTCGATCGAGTACCGGGGCACGTCGTAGCCGCGCCCGTCGTTGATGTTGGAGGCGCTGCCGGGGTAGATGCCGGAGTCTCCGTTGCCGTAGGACTCGCAGTTCTTGTACAGGCCGTGGTCGCTGGCGAAGGTCAGGAAGCCGTACTCGTCGTTCCAGCGGGTCAGTACGTCGTCGATGACGAAGCCGTCGCCGGCCAGTACGTACAGCGAGTTGAAGGTGGTGCGCTGGGCGGTGAAGTTGCGGAAGTAGACGCCGTCGGACTCGTCGGCGCGGATGGCGTTCAGCTTCTGGTACTTGGCGTCGATGACGACGTCCATGCGCGAGGCGCCGGTGCCCTCGATCTGGAGGTCCTTCTTGCCGAGGATCGCGACGAGGTTCTGGTTGTGCGGGCAGCTCGCCTGCTGTTCGCAGGACAGGATCTGGTAGCCCAGGGCGGAGTTGGGGGCCTTGAGGGCGGCGCACTCGCCCGTCGGCTTGGGGAGCGAGGGCTCCTCCTCGTAGAGGCCGGGCAGGACCGCGATGTTCATGCCGGGGCGGTCCACGGCGTCGACGGCCGCCTGGAGGTGGCGGTAGCCGGACTTCTCGCAGCGTTCGTAGAGGTCGAGGTTGCGGCGGCGCAGGTCGTCGGGGAATCCGGCGATGCGGCGCTCGAAGGCGGGCCGGTCGGTCTTGCAGACGATCAGGTCGGGCTCGGCCGCGCGGTACGCGGGGACGGATCCGGTGCCGTCGGGCAGGGCGACGGGGCGCTCTTCGTGCGCGAGGGCGGCGGGCGCGGCGGCGAAGAGGGACAGGAGGGCGAGCAGGGCGGCGAGGAGCGCCGCCGGCACGCCAGGGAACCTGCAGGTCCACGACATGCGCGTGAGAGTAGAGCAATGTTCATCTTTTCGGATCCCCTCCCGCACGGATCCGTCCGCACCGCCGTCCGCACCGCCGCCCGCACCGCCGCCCGGCGGGAGGCCCCGGCGGGAATCGGTGGCGTGGTCCGGGACGGCGTTGACGAGTGGCGCGCGGAATCCTACTGTCTGGCATAGGATTCCTTCGACGGAGCGGGAGCAGCCCATGAGTGAGCAGGCCAGGAAGACGGCGGAGGCGCTGGAGTACCTCACCGGCTTCGGAAACGAGCACAGCTCGGAGGCCGTGCCGGGCGCACTCCCCCACGGCCGCAACTCACCCCAGCGCGCCCCGCTCGGCCTCTACGCCGAGCAGCTCAGCGGCAGCGCCTTCACCGAGCCGCGCCGCCACAACCGCCGCTCCTGGCTCTACCGGATCCGCCCTTCGGCCGCGCACCCCGCCTTCACCCGGGTCGGCAACGGAGCACTGCGCACGGCGCCCTTCACCGAGGCGGTCCCGGACCCCAACCGGCTGCGCTGGAACCCGCTGCCCGACCCGGCCCCGGGCACCGATTTCCTGGCCGGCCTGTGGACCCTGGGCGGCAACGGCGACGCCACCCAGCGCACCGGCATGGCCATCCACCTCTACGCCGCCAACGCCGACATGACGGACCGGGTGTTCAGCGACTCCGACGGTGAGCTGCTGATCGTCCCGGAGCGGGGCGGCCTGCTGCTGCGCACCGAGCTCGGCCTGCTCTCGGTCGGCCCCGGCGAGGTGGCCCTGATCCCGCGCGGCATCCGTTTCCGCGTCGAGCTCCTCGACGGAGACCGCGACGGGGGCGGCGCGCCCGCCCGCGGCTACGTCTGCGAGAACTACGGACAGCCCTTCGACCTCCCCGACCTGGGCCCGATCGGCGCCAACGGCCTCGCCGCCGCCCGCGACTTCCGGGCGCCCGTCGCCGCGTACGAGGACGTCGAGCGTCCCACCGAGGTGGTCAACAAGTTCTGCGGGAACCTCTGGTCCGCCACCTACGACCACTCCCCCCTCGACGTCGTGGCCTGGCACGGCACGCACGTCCCGTACGTCTACGACCTGCGCCGCTTCAACGTCATCGGGTCGATCAGCTACGACCACCCCGACCCGTCGATCTTCACCGTGCTGACGTCGCCCTCCGACACCCCGGGCCTGGCGGGCGTGGACTTCGTGGTCTTCGCCCCGCGCTGGCTGGTCGGCGAGGACACCTTCCGCCCGCCGTACTTCCACCGCAACGTGATGAGCGAGTACATGGGCCTGATCGAGGGCGCCTACGACGCCAAGGCCGAGGGCTTCGTGCCCGGCGGCGGCTCGCTGCACAACATGATGTCGGCGCACGGTCCCGACCGCGAGACCTTCGACCGGGCCAGCGCCGCCGAGCTGAAGCCGCAGAAGATCGACGACGGCCTGGCCTTCATGTTCGAGACCCGCTGGCCGATCACCGCCACCCCCCAGGCGGCCGGGGCGGAACACCTCCAGCGCGGATACGACGATGTCTGGGAGGGTCTCCAGCGCCACTTCCGCGCCTAACATGCGCATGCGTGCGCGCACGGCCCCCGTGCGCGCACGCCCGCCGCCTGCACTCCAGTCTGCCGCCGTTCGGAGAACCACCCGTGACCGCCTTCGCCCCCGACTCCCTCGTCCTGAACCGGAAACTGCCCCTCTGGTACCAGGTGTCCCAGTCCCTGCGCGCCTCGATACTGGGCCGCACCCCGGACGCCTCCTTGCGCCTGCCGACCGAGGAACAGCTCGCCGAGCACTACGGCGTGAGCGTCCTGACGATGCGCCAGGCGCTCAAGGAGCTGGAGGTCGAGGGCCTGATCAGCCGGCACCGGCGGCGCGGCACCTTCATCGAGCCGGGCGCGCTGCGCAGCGCCCCGGTGCGGCTGCTGGGGTCGGTCGACGCGATCGTGGCCCAGCAGTCGGGTGAGCGGACGACGATCCTGGGACGGGAGCGGACTCCGGTGGCCGGTGAACTGCTGGAGCACTTCCCCGACACCGCCGAGGTGGTCACGTACCGCAGGCTCCGCCACGACGGGGAGAGCGGCGAGCCCACGAACTGGGCGGAGAACGCGGTGCGCCCGGAGTTCGCGGACGCCGTGGACCTGGACGACCTGGTGCGGTGGCCGATGACGAAGGTGCTGCGCGACGTGGTGGGGGTGCGGATCAGCCGGATCACCGACACCGTCGAGGCGCGCCTGGCGGACCCGGTCACGGCCGAGCTGCTCCAGGTCCCGCTGCTGAGCCCGATCCTGCACTACACGGGCGTGACGTACGACGAGGACGGGCGGGTGGCCGACGTGGCGCGGATCCGCTACCGCGGCGACCGGTTCTCCTTCACGGTGACGGTCGACGCGCCCTGACGGTGACGGGCCCTGCCGGCCGACGGGCCCCGGCGCTCGCTCGACGGGCTCTGACACTCGACGGGACCTGACACTCGACGGGAGCTGACGCCCGACGCGTCCTAGCTCTTCTCGCCCTGCTCCTCCCCGGGGCGTTCCCCCTCGGCCTGGGAGGGGGTGGTGCGCATCGTATGGGGGTGCTGTTGCTGCTTGCGCTGCTGCTCGTCCATGTCCTCGTCGAGCCGCTCGCCCTCCGCCTGTGACGGCGTCGAATACTCGTCGTACTGACTCATGGCCGACTCCTAGGTCGGTACGGATCGCATGTATGCGTACATAAGGAGCGTAACGCTTCGGCCTGGACACGGCCCGGCCCCCGCGCCCCGTCGCTACCATCTGCCGGGTGAGCGAAGACGTACCGCTGCTGGACGATCTGATGCCCTGGTCCGTGGGCGGCCTGCGCCTGGGGCGGGACTGGGTGGTCGCGCCCGGTCCGGCCACGCTGCGCGCCCGCTGGACGGCCCTGACGCGCGCCGAAGGGCCGGAGCGGGAGCTGCTGTTCCGCCCGAGCCGGACCCGTACGCCCGCGGCCGGAGCGGCCGCCCTGCCCGGGCAGCGCTCGGCGACGGCCCGGTTCTCCGAGGCCCCCGGCCCGTTCCCCGACCCCGTGCGGGTACTCCGGGCGCCCTTCGACGAGCAGTGGCTGCTGCCCGACCAGCGGCTCATCGACTCGGCGCGCCCCGAGCTGTGGCGGGTCCTCGACGCGCAGCAGCTGTTCGTGGTGGAGACGCCGGAGCCGCTGGTCACCGCCCACCTCCCGGCGGGCCGGCTCGGCCGGATCCGGCCGCTGCACCGGCGCCCCGGCGGGGCCGAGCCGAACCTCGCGCCGGGCCTGCTGCCGCTGCTGGGGGCGCGCCACGGCGGCTGGGTCACCCCCGAGGACGTGCTGTGCTGGATCCTCGCCGCGGGCCGCCCCGGGCCGCGCGGGTACGAGGTCCCGCTCGCGGCGGACCCGGAGCGGTGGCGGGCCGGGCTGGAGCTGGGTCAGCGGCTGCTCACCGTTCAGCTGCGCGGGGTGCGGGGCGGGGAGCCGCCCCGGCTGCCGGGCGGGCGGCGGCCGTACGTCCGCTCGGCGGTGACGGCCTGGCCGCAGGAGCTCGCGTACGACCCGGAGAGCGAGACGCTGACCCTCGGGGACGGTGCGGTCTCCCCGGTTCCGGCGGGCGCGTGGGAGTACGAGGCGCAGGGCGTGCGGGTGCTGGAGTCCTGGTTCGCCGCGCGCGGTGCGCACCGGGATCCGCGGGCGCGGGGGCTGGAGGCGTTCGGCCCGGCCGAGTGGCCGCAGTCCTGGACCTCGGAGCTGTCGGCCCTGGTGACGACCCTGGCGCTGCTGGCCGATCTGGCCCCTCTGCGGGCTGCGTTCACTCCCGGACCGCTGCTGGCGGCCGGGGAACTGACGGCCGCCGGGGTGCTGCCGCCGCCGCGCTGGTCCCGGCGGCCCGCGTCGGTGCTGGACCACCAGGAGGAGGGCCCGGGCGGCCAGTTCGCCCTGCTGTAGCCCCTGCACGCCGCGCGGGCGCGGCAGCCCCGGGCCACGCGGACACGGCGCGGCCGGCCCCGTCAGGGAGCGGGGTCCCAGGCGCCCAGCAGGCGGGACACCGCGCGGTCGAAGACCGTCGCCATGTCGGGCGGCACCGGGGATGCCGGGCCGCTCGCCGTGAGGGCCTCGGCGAGCCGCGGGTACTCCCCCGACGCCAGCCGGGAGCCGAGCCAGGCCGTCCGTACACCCTGTTCGGCGGCCTCGCTCCAGGGCAGCGAGCGGGCCCGTTCGGCCAGGGCCAGCTCGCTCCCCACGAACGCGGCCACCGTGCCGTTCACCGCGGCGATCAGCTCCAGCTTCTCGCCGCCGGAAGCCTCCAGCGGCGCCAGGCAGGCCAGGCTGTGCTCCAGGTACCGCAGGGCGTGCGGGCCGAACCCGTAGACCGGGCTCAGCAGTCGCGGCAACCACGGGTGGCGGTGCATCAGGGCCCGGGTCTGTCGGGCCAGCGCGAGCAGGTCGGCGCGCCAGTCGCCGCTCGGCGGGGTCAGTTCGTACTCCCCGCTGACGGTGTCGACCATCAGCTCGTGGAGGTCCTCCTTGCGGGGGACGTAGTTGTACAGGGACATGGTCCCGGCACCGATACCCGCCGCCACGCGCCGCATGGAGACGGCCTCGATCCCCTCCGCGTCGGCGATCCGCACCGCCTCGGCGGCGATGGAGTCCCGGCTGTGCGCGGGGCGCGGTCCGCGCCCCGCGCGCACGGGGCGGGTCCAGATCACTTCGGGTTCAGCGGGGCGCCCGCCGGCTGTCATCGGTCACATCACCTCGTCGTCTCGCCACCATCTTAGTTACGTACACCGTACGTAGTGAGGTACGGTGCCCATATGACGACTACGTACGCTGTACTTAGTGAGGGTCTGGAGAAGCACTACGGTGAGGTGCGCGCGCTGCGCGGGCTGGATCTGGCCGTGCCGGAAGGCGCCGTCTGCGGGTTGCTGGGCCCCAACGGCGCGGGCAAGACCACCGCCGTCCGGATCCTCACCACCCTCACCGCGCCCACCGGGGGCCGTGCCCTGGTCGCCGGCCACGACGTCACCCGCGACCCCGCCGCCGTCCGCCGCGCCATCGGGGTCACCGGGCAGTACGCCTCCGTCGACGGGGACCTCACCGGCCGCGAGAACCTCCGGCTCTTCGCCCGCCTCGCCGGACTGCGCGGCAGGGCCGGGCGGGAGCGCGCCGACGCGCTGCTGGAACGGTTCGGGCTCGGCGAGGCCGCCGACCGGGTGGCCTCGACCTGGTCCGGCGGCACGAGGCGGCGCCTGGACCTCGCCGCCGGACTGATCACCCGCCCCCGGGTGCTGTTCCTGGACGAGCCCACCACCGGCCTGGATCCGGCGGCCCGCGAGCACATCTGGACGGCCGTGCGCGCGCTCGCCGACGAGGGCACCACCGTCCTGCTCACCACCCAGTACCTGGAGGAGGCCGACCGGCTCGCCGACGACATCCTGGTCGTCGACCGCGGCCGGGCCGTCGCCAACGGCACCCCGACCGCCCTCAAGGCCCGCATCGGCTCCTACGCCGAGGTCACCGTCGCGCGGGCGGACGCCCTCACGGCCGCGGCCGGGGTCCTCGACCGGCTCACGGGCGGGCGGCCCGCCCTGGACGAGCAGCGGCTCACCGTCGGGGCGACCGTGCTGGACCCCGGCGTCACCCTCCCGCAGGTGATCCGCGCGCTCGACGGCGCCGGCGTCCCGGTGACGGACGCGAGCCTGCGCCCGCCCACCCTCGACGAGGTGTTCCTGCGCCTCACCCGGGTTCCGGCCCCCGCCCCCACGAAGGAGAACGCGGCATGACCACCCTGCTCTCGGACGGCGGCGCCGTCCTGACCCGCCAGCTCCAGAAGGCCCGGCACGCCCCGGCGCTGCTGGTGCTGACCCAGACGATGCCGCTGACGATGCTGCTCTTCTTCGGCTACGTCTTCGGCAGCGCGCTCGCCATGCCGGGCTCCGAGTACCGCGAGTTCCTGGTGCCCGGACTGCTCGCCGCGACCGCCGCCAACGGCCTGATGACCGGCATGTTCACGGCCGCGCAGGACGCGCACCGCGGGGTGATGGACCGCTTCCGGACCCTGCCGATGAGCCGGAGCGCCGTCCCCCTGGGCCAGACGGCCGCCGACCTGCTGACCACGGCGGTGTCGCTGGTGCCGGTGATGCTGGTGGGGCTGGCGATGGGCTGGCGGGCCGAGAACGGACTGCCCGGCGCGCTCGGGGCGTTCGGCGTACTGCTGCTGTTCCGCTTCGCCACCGCGTGGGCGGGGACGTACCTCGGGCTGGTGAGCCGGAGCGAGGAGGCGGCGGGGCAACTCGCCAGCGCCACCTTCGTCCTGCCGATGCTGTCGAGCGCCTACCTGCCGACGGCCGGGCTGACCGGCTGGCTGCGGACGGTCGCGGAGTGGAACCCGATCAGCGCCGTGGCCACCGCCGTACGGGCCCTGTGCGGCAACGCCGGCGGCGAGGCGGCCCCGGGCGCGTCCTGGCCGGCGGTCCACCCGGTGGCCGGGGCGGTGCTGTGGTCACTGCTCCTGCTGGCGCTCTTCGTACCGCTGGCCACGCGCAGGTTCGCCCGCGGCCGGGACTGAATCCCCTCCGGAACCGAACCCCCTCCGGACGGGGACGGCGGTGGACGTACGGTCGCCGGACTGCGGGATCCGCGTGGCCGCACGCGGACCGCCGGGGCCGTACGGGGTGACAGACCCGGCCCTCCCGGTATAGGCATCGGTGTCATGGACACCGACCCGGCCCCCGCCGCCGCCCCCCGGGGCGCCGCCCCCGAGCCCCTCCCCCTCGCCGGCCTCACGGTCGTCGCCGTCGAACAGGCCGTCTCCGCCCCCTTCGCCACCCGTCAGCTCGCCGACCTCGGCGCCCGGGTCATCAAGGTGGAACGCCCCGACGGCGGCGACTTCGCGCGGGCGTACGACACCGCCGCCCACGGCCTGGCCTCGCACTTCGTCTGGGCCAACCGCGGCAAGGAGTCCCTCGCCCTCGACCTGAAGGACCCGCGCGGGCTGGAGGTGCTGCACGAGCTGCTGGCCGGCGCCGACGTCTTCGTCCAGAACCTCGCGCAGGGCGCCGCCGCCCGCCTCGGGATCGACGCCGCGGCCCTGTGCGCCCGCTACCCCCGGCTGATCGCCGTGGACGTCTCCGGCTACGGGCCCGAGGGCCCCTACGCCCACAAGCGCGCCTACGACATGCTCGTGCAGTGCGAGGCCGGCCTGGTCTCGGTGACCGGCACGCCCGGGGTGCCCGTCAAGGCGGGGATCCCGGCGGCCGACATCGCCGCCGCCATGTACGCCTTCTCCGGGGTGCTCGCCGCCCTCCTGCGCCGCGGGGCGACCGGCCGCGGCGGCCCCGTCGAGGTGTCGATGCTGGACGCCCTCGCCGAATGGATGGGACATCCGCTGCACCACACGATGCACGGCGGGGAGCAGCCCGTACGGACGGGTCTCGCGCACGCCGTGATCGCGCCCTACGACGCCTACCCGACGGCCGACGGGGACCGCGTGCTGCTGTCCGTGCAGAACGACCGGGAGTGGGGGCGCCTGGCACGGCAGGTGCTGGGGCGGCCCGATCTCGCGGAGGATCCGGCGTACGCGACGAACGCGGCGCGCACCCGGGGCCGGGAGAAGACGGACGCGGTGGTGGCCGAGGCGCTCGGCCGGCTCGGCGCGGACGAGGCGGTGGGGTTGCTGGAGGCGGCCGGGATCGCCTGCGCACGGCTCAACTCGGTGGCACAGCTGGCCGCGCACCCGCAGCTCGCGGCACGCGACCGCTGGCGGGAGGTGGATTCACCGGCGGGCCCGCTGCGCGCGCTGCTGCCGCCGATCGGGCTGCCGGGTGGCGCGGAACCGCGGATGGGAGCGGTGCCCGCGCTCGGCGAGCACACCGACGCCCTGCTGCGCGCCCTGGGGATGACGGGCGCGCAGATCACGGCACTGCGCCGGGACGGTGTGATCGCCTGAGGCCGGGGGTACGCCGGGAGGCTCCCGGTGGACACCCGGGAGGGGACGGGGCCGGGGTGCGGCCGGGCCGGACCGGCCGCGCTGCGGGGAGGTTACGAGCGGCGGCTGCCGAAGAGCGTGCGCCGCAGCCTGCGCAGCGGGGCGAACAGCGCGACGCGCGCGCTCCGGCTCCGCTGGACGTGCGTGTGGTCGCGGGAGGTGAGCTCGCGCATCAGCAGGGTCGCCTCGGCCACCTCGTGGTGCGGGACGGCGGGACCGCCCAGCACGGCGAGATGGCGGTCGAGGCGCGAGCTGACCGCGCTGCTACCGCAGGTGATGGCAGGCACGCGGGGCGGCCTGCTGCGCATTGCTATCTGTTCCATGTCTCTCCCCACCCGTACGAGGGCACCCGGCCCGGGCAGGGTAACCCTATCGCCCCGGCGTCACACTCGGGTATCCCGGTGGTGTGAATTACCCCTGTAGTTACGGGTAGTTGACGATTACTCACCGGAGTCGACCGTCACTCTCCGCAGTTTCGGGCCGACTTGGGGAGCCCCTCGGAGGGGTGATCGGAGAGTGTCGTCACGACGGGGGCCACCCGACGCGCACTGCGCTAACTTGGAGTGATCACCCGGTGACGCTTGGGGGTTCGCGTGAGTGGGAACGAAGGCGGGGACGCCGCGCGTGTCGTCGCCGGACGCTACCGGCTGCTCGGCCCCCTGGGCCGCGGCGGCATGGGCATCGTCTGGCGGGCCCGGGACGAGGTACTGGGCCGAGAGGTCGCCGTCAAGGAGGTACGGGCCCCCGCCGGGCTGGACGCCGCCGAGGTGGCGCGCATGTACCGGCGCCTGGAACGGGAGGCGTGGGCGGCGGCCCGCGTCTCGCACCGCGGGGTCGTCACCGTCTACGACGTGGCGAGCGAGGACGGCCGGCCCTGGATCGTGATGGAGCTGGTGCGCGGGCTCTCGCTGGCGGAGGTGCTGGAGGGCGAGGGCCCGATGACCCCGCAGCGGGCGGCCCACCTCGGCGAGCAGGTACTGGCCGCGCTGCGCTCCGCACACGAGGCGGGGGTGCTGCACCGGGACGTGAAGCCCGCCAACGTACTGATCGCCAACGACGGGCGGGTGGTGCTGAGCGACTTCGGGATCGCGAGCCTGGAGGGCTCCTCCGCGATCACGATGACCGGCGAGGTGGTCGGCTCCCCCGAATACCTGGCCCCGGAGCGGGCGCTGGGCCGGGAGCCGGGTCCGGAGTCGGACCTGTGGTCGCTCGGGGTGATGCTGTACGCGGCCGTGGAGGGCGTCTCGCCGTTCCTCCGGGACACCCCGCTGTCGACGCTCCACGCCGTGGTCGATCTGGAACTTCCGCCGCCGCGCCGGGCCGGGCCCCTGGAGCCCGTACTGGAGGGGCTGCTGCGCAAGGATCCGCGGGAGCGGCTCGCCGCCGCGGAGGCCGCCCGGATGCTGCGGATCATCGGTGCGGGCGGGACCGTCCGGGCCCCCGGCGGGCCGGTGTCGGGGCCGGACGCCCCGACGGCCGTCGCGCAACCGGGGGGCGGGGCGTACGGGGAGACCCCGCCGATGGCCGCGGCGCCCGCACCCGTACCGCCCCCACCCGCGCCGCCGCGGCAGGGGTCGGCCGGGGCCGTGGTGACCTTCGGGATCGCGGGGCTGCTGCTGGTGCTGGCCCTGCTGGTGTGGCTCCTGCTGCGGGACACCGGCTCCGGGACGGAAGGGGGTGGCGGGGCCGGGCCCCCGGGCTCCGCGGCGGCCTCCGGATCCGCTCCGGCGACCGCCTCCGGCTCGGCTTCGGCGTCGGCGTCGGCCTCGGCCTCCTCCTCGGCGTCGGCGGGCACCGAGCCCCCGCAGAGCGTCACGCTCTACGTCCACACCGTGCGTCCCGCCTACGACGGGACCTGCCCGCCGCCCGAAACGCTCGCGCCCGCCTTCACCGGGACGCTGGAGGTGGCGCGCACACCCGCCGTGGTGGAGTACCGCTGGATCACGCGCGGGGGATCGGCTCCCGCGTCGGACTGGCAGAGCATCGTGTACGAGGCGGACGGGCCCCGGACCCGGCAGTTGAACCACACCGAGTCCGGGCACCGGGCGGGCGCCACCCTCGCCGACGCGGTCCGGCTGGAGGTGCGGCAGCCCGCTCTGACGGCCTCGCCGTGGCTGGAGTTCTCCGTGACGTGCGCGAAGGAGACCCCGACGGGCGGGGCCTCCTCCCCCGCCGCCTCCGCAACACCGGGCGGCACGCCCCCGCCGGATCCGACCCCGACGCCGACGCCGAGTCCGACTCCGATCCGTCAGACACCCCCTAGCGGAGACGGCGTACGGTCGCGCCCCGCCGGTCAGGCCTTGCCGGCGAAGACGGGCAGGTAGCCGCCGGACTGTCCGGCGGCGGTGGGGTGGTAGGACTCTCCGATGTTGAGCCAGTTGACGCTGTGCAGCCACGCGTCGCCGGAGCAGATCTCGTGGCCCGTGAAGGATCCGGCGACCGAGGCGAAGGCGAAGCCGTGGTCGGCGGCACGCTTGGCGATGGCGGCGTTGAGGTAGTCGGACGCGCCGTTGATGGCGGTGCGTTCGCCTTCGGTGAGGCCGGCGACGCAGTTCCCGTTCAGCTTGTAGAAGCGGGGGTAGCCGAGGACGACCACCCTGGCGCCCGGGGCCCGGCCGTGGATGGCGTCGTAGACCTGGTCGAGCCGGCCCGGGAGGGTGGAGTCCACGTACGCCTTGGCCTCGTTGACGCGGCTGACGCAGGTGGATTCGGACTGGAGCACACAGGTCGTCATGACGTCGGCGAATCCGGCGTCGTTGCCGCCGATGGTGATGCTGACCAGGTCCGTGCCGGAGTTGAGCGGAGCGAGCTGGCCGGAGAGGACGTCGTTCGTCCGGGCGCCCGAGCAGGCGACGAAGGAGAAGGTCTGGGGGGAGTGGGCGGCGGCCCACAGGGCCGGGTAGGCGCGGCTGGTGCGCTTGCAGTCGCCACTGGCGCCGTCGTAGCTGCCGGAGCCGACGCCGGAGGAGTACGAGTCGCCGAGGGCCACGTAGCCGAAGTCGGCCTGGGCGGCGGCCGCCTGGCCGGTTCCGAGCAGGGTGGCGCCGGCGGCGAGGAGCAGGGAGGAGGCGAGGGCTGCGAGGCGCGACAGTCTGATGCTCATGGGGATGGCTCCTTGTGGGGGGTTACTCCTGAGTCCGTGGTACAAGCAGCCGCGACCCTGTGGAAGTGTCCATGCCAAGAATGTTTCGGGGCGGCTTGGCGCCGGAATCTTCACGCCCGTTGCGTTTGAAGGGGGAACCCGGCCACCCGATCCGGCGAAACACGGGTGCGTGCGGGCACATCGTGCCGGATCATGGGCGCCATGCCAGCAGACCCGCAGGACGCGCTGCCGATTCGCCTGAACGTGGACGACAGTGACTCACCGTCGGATGTCGTCGACGCCCTGTTCCTCGGCCGGTTCGCCTCCGGCGAGCAGCCGTACGCGCAGAGCGTGACGATCGACCGGGTGAAGCCGGAGGCGACGCTGCTGCCGCCGCGGGCGACCGTGCTCCGGTCGGCGCGCGACACCGACCGCAGCGCCACGCTCGCCGAGGGCGAGGGGTGGACCGTGCTCGTCTCCCGCTGGAGCAGGGGCGCCGACGTGACGGTGACCGCGGTCAGCGACGAACTCGCCGCCGGGGTCCTCGACCAGGCCACCGAGGGGGCGCAGGACGAGCCCGAACCGCAGCCCGACAACGTCACGATGGGGTTCTGGTACGTCTCCCCGCGCCGCGGCCCGTACCGCACGACCCGGCAGATCTCCGCGGGCACCTGGGACGAGGTCCGGCCCAACTACACCGCCCCGGTGGCGACGGCGATGGACCGGCTGATGAAGATCACCCCGGACGACATCGCGGGCCGGCTGCTGCTCCTGCACGGACCGCCGGGCACCGGCAAGACCTCTGCGCTGCGGACGCTGGCCCGGTCGTGGCGGGACTGGTGCCAGGTGGACTGCGTCCTGGACCCGGAACGGCTGTTCAACGACGTGGGCTACCTGATGGACATCGCGATCGGCGAGGACGAGGGCTCCGCCAAGGGGCGGTGGCGGCTGCTGCTGCTGGAGGACTGCGACGAGCTGATCCGCGGGGAGGCCCGGCACACGGCGGGTCAGGCCCTGTCGCGGCTGCTGAACCTGACCGACGGTCTGCTCGGGCAGGGCCGCAACGTGCTGGTCGGCGTCACCACCAACGAGGACCTGGAGCGGCTCCATCCCGCGGTCGTCCGCCCGGGGCGCTGCCTGGCCCGCATCGAGGTCGGGCGGCTGACGCGGGGGGAGGCGGTGGACTGGCTCGGCACGGAGGAGGGCGTCTCCCGCGAGGGCGCGACCCTGGCCGAACTCTTCGCCCTGCGCCGCGGCACGGGACCGGCGGCGGTGGTCCCGGCGCAGCCGCAGACGCCGGAGGCGGGCCTGTACCTCTAGCCTCCGGCGGTCACGGGGGGGGCGGCTCGGGGCAGGCCCCCGAACCCCGCCCGCCCGACGGCGGCCCGCGCCCAGACCGCGCCGCTGGCACCGGGCACCGGGCACCGGGCACCGGGCACCGGGCCGAACCAACGACCGCCCGGGGCCCGCCAGGCGAACCGGCCCCGGACCGCGCACGACCTCCGGACACCGGACCGAACCAGCGGCGAACTGCTGCGGGGGCGAGCCGGGTCGGCGGGTGGCTAGGGGGTCGCGTAGCGGGCGCGGAGGGCGGACGTGGCCGCTTCGACGGCTTCCGCCTCCGTCAGGCCGAGGCGGTGCGCCCGCTCCGCGTACGCCTGCGCGGCCGCGGCCGCCTCCCGGGAGGAACCCTCGGCGGCGGCGACGAACGTCCCGTTGCGGCCCCGCGTCTCGATCACCCCGTCGGCCTCCAGCGCCCGGTACGCCTTGGCCACCGTGTTGGCGGCCAGCCCCAGTTCCTCCGCCAGGCCGCGCACCGTCGGCAGCTTGTACCCCGCCGGGAGCTTCCCCGACCGGGCCCGGTCGGCGATCTGCGCGCGCAGTTGTTCGTACGGGGCGGCCGCGCCGGCCGCGCCGTCGATCCTGATCTTGAGGTTGGTCGAGGTCACGCGGCCGATTCTCCCCCATCCGCCGGATAATTCGCAGGCGCGGGCCGCGGCCGCGCCCGTAACGTCGGCCGCATGACCCTTGTGATCCGCGATCTGCGCCCCGCCGACCCCGCGGACGCGGAGGCCGTCGTACGCGTGCGCCGCGCCGCCCTCCCGTTCATGGTGACCACCGCCGCCGGCGTGACCCACGAGCTGGCCGGCGCGCCCGCCGCGAAGCGCTACCGGCTGCTCCTCGCGGAAACCTCCGACGGCCGTGCCATCGGCACCGCCCAGGTCGGGCTCGCGTACGACAGCCCCGAGCCCGGACAGTCGTTCGTCAACGCCTTCGTCGACCCCGCGCACCGGGGTCTGGGCGCCGGGAGCGCGCTGGTGCGCGCCGCCGAGGAGCACCTCGCGGCGGTGGGCGCGCAGGCCTCGTACAGCTGGGTGCTGAACGAGCCGGCGCACCTGGCCTTCGCCGAGCGGCACGGCTACCGCCCCGGCCGCTCCGCGCACTTCCTGCGCCTGGACCTGGCGGCCGGCGCCCTGCCGGCGCTGCCCGTCGCCCTCCCCACCGGGGTGGAACTGCGCCCCGGCTCGGCCTTCGCGGCCGATCCGCGCCCGCTGTTCGAGGCCGACGCCGAGGTGACGGCCGACGAGCCGGGCGACGTACCGGTGGAGCTGAGCGACTACGAGGAGTGGCTGGCCGACGTCTGGAACGACCCGACCCTGGACCACGGGCTGACCACGGTCGCCCTCGTCGACGGCCGGGTGGCCGCCTTCTCGGCCGCCCGGACCGACGGCGCCACCCGCTACTCCTCGGCGATGACCGGCACGTTGCGCGCCCACCGGGGCCGCGGGCTGGCCAAGCTCGCCAAGACGGACTCCCTCCACCGGGCCCGCGCGGCCGGGTACACGGAGGCGTTCACCGGCAACGACGCCGGCAACGGACCGATGCTCGCGATCAACGAGTGGTTCGGGTACGAGATCTGCGCGACCGAGACGCGCTGCACGAGGAAGCTGGGAGCGACACGATGACCACGCGATGGACCGTCACCCTCACCAAGGCCGGCCGCACCAAGATCAGTTATCCGGCGGCGCAGGTGTCCGACGACGGCGACCGGATCTCCGTGCGCGCCCCCTGGGCGGCGGACGGGGTGAAGGACTTCGGCTTCGTGCGCTTCGAGCCGGGCGACGTGTTCGTGGAGCACTTCTGGCGGACGCGCTGGTACGCGGTCAAGGAGGTGTGGAGCGGCGCGGGCGTCCTCAAGGGCTGGTACTGCGACGTGACCCGCCCGGCGGTGGTCCGCGAGGGCGAGATCGTCGTCGACGACCTGGACCTGGACCTGTGGGTGTCGGCGGACGGCGGGTCCGTCCTGCGGCTGGACGAGGACGAG
Organism: Streptomyces sp. NPDC031479; assembly: GCF_055581065.1. Classification (NCBI taxonomy): domain Bacteria; kingdom Bacillati; phylum Actinomycetota; class Actinomycetes; order Kitasatosporales; family Streptomycetaceae; genus Streptomyces; species Streptomyces sp. NPDC031479. The sequence continues at coordinate 85,443 of NZ_JBVIKC010000002.1, read as the reverse complement.
TTCGCGGCGAGCGGCCTCGCCGCGAGCGACCCGGAGGCCGCGGCGCAGGCCGTCCGTGCCCTCGACGCCCTCGACGACCAGGCCCGCTCGGCCCCGGGGCTGCCCGCCCTGCTCGTCTGACGGCACCGAGGGGGAGGGATCCGGGGCCCTTTTCTGTGGGCCCGCTTAGGCCCTCCTTAAGCGGATCCTAAGGATCACCGCGGGGGCCCGGATCCGGGGCCGACGGCGGTTGGCGCGGGCTAGCTTGGCGGGGCCAGGGAGGGTCGGTGGCGGCGGGAGCCCGGTTCGGGACGGCGCCGCGCCGCCCGGTTCCGCTGGCGCGCCCCTGCCTTGTGCCCTAAGGAGATCGACCCATGCCCGCGTCCCGCCGCCGTACCGCCCTCCGTATCGCCGCCGCCGGTCTCGCCCCGCTCGCGGTGGCCGCGTACGCCGCCGGGCCCGCCGCCGCCCACGGTTCGATGACGGACCCGGTGAGCCGGGTGGCGGCCTGCTACGCGGAGGGGCCCGAGTCCCCCAAGTCGGCCGCGTGCAAGGCCGCCGTGGCGGCGAGCGGGACGCAGGCGTTCTACGACTGGAACGCGGTGAACATCGCCAACGCGGCCGGCCAGAGCAAGAAGCTGATCCCCGACGGGCAGCTGTGCTCCGCGGGCAACGCCAAGTACAAGGGGCTGGACCTGCCCCGCGCGGACTGGCCCGCCAGCCCGATGACGGCCGGGGCGCACACCTTCCGCTACAAGGGCACCGCCCCGCACAAGGGCTCCTTCGAGCTGTACGTGACGAAGGACGGCTACGACCCGACGAAGCCGCTGAAGTGGTCCGACCTGGAGCCCGCCCCGTTCGCGAAGGCCACGGACCCGGGCATGCAGAACGGCGACTACGTCTTCAGCGGGACGGTCCCGAAGAAGACGGGCCGTCACCTGATCTACAGCATCTGGCAGCGCTCGGACAGCCCCGAGGCCTTCTACACCTGCTCGGACGTGGTCTTCGGCAAGGACAACGGAGCGGGCGCCGGTACGGGCAGCGGTACGGCGGGCGGCGGTACGGGGAGCACCGCGGGCGGCGCGCCGGCCACCCGGCCCTCCGCCGGATCCGGCACCAAGCCCTCCTCGACGCCCGCCGCGCCCGTGCCCGACACGGACGTGCCGCCGGCCGAGGCGCCGACGGACCGGCAGATCGCCGACGGCGCCGGCAAGTCCTCCGTGGAGCACAACGGCCACGGCGACAACGACCCGAAGACGAACGGCGCGGCGGGCGCCGCGCCGGTCTCCGTTCCGTTCTCCTCGCCGTCCCCGGCCGGCTCCGAGACCGGCGGCCTCGCGCAGACGGGCGGCAGCGGCGCCACCCCGGCGATCGCGGTCGCCGGGGCCGGCGCGCTGGCCGTCGGTGCGGCCGTGATGTTCGCGGTGGCCCGCCGCCGGTCGGCGGCGGGCCGTCACGGCCGCTGACGGGCGGCCCGGACCGCCTGTGCGTCAGTCGAAGACCGACGCACAGGTGGTCCGTTCGGCGTGTGCGGGGTCGAGGGAGTTGACCGCCTCGTGCCAGGCGATGCGGTCGGTGAGGCCAATGGTCACGTGCTCGGAGATGTCCAGCGGGCACAGGTCCTGGAGCAGGACGTTGCGTACGTTCGGCCCGTCGAGGAACTGGGTCCGGTAGGGGGTGACCACCTCGTCGTAGCGGGTGGAGATCACCGTGTACTTCACGCCGGGGACGGTGTCGCCGCCGGCGTTCAGCTTGTTCTGGAAGGCGGACCCGGCGATCTGGTCGGCCAGCCCGGGGGTGGCGGCGCTGATCAGGTCCTCGGCGCCGGGGAAGTACGGGAGGAGCTTGGTGAGTCCGGACAGGGTGGTGCCGTGGTTGTCGGGGGCGAGCCCGACGAGCGCGTTGACCTTGGCGCCGCCGCCCAGGAACTTCAGGTAGTAGCGGGGCATCATGCCGCCCTGGGAGTGGCCGACGAGGTCGGCCTTGGGGGCGCCGGTGGCGGACAGCACCCGGTCGACGAAGGTGTCGAGCTGGGCGGCGGACTGGTCGATGGGGCCGAGCCCGTTGAAGAAGGGCACGCCGGGAAGCTGTCCGTAGTCGAGGGAGTAGACGCAGTACCCGCGGTGGACCAGGTACGGCGCGAAGCCGAGCCAGTTGTCCACGGAGTTCCCGAAGGTGCCGTGGACGAGGACGACGGGGCGCGGGTGCGCGGCGGAGGGTTTGCAGGACCAGTCGTTCCAGCCGCTGCTGGGGCCGGACGCGGCCTGGGCGGCACCGCTGGGGGCGACGAGGGCCGCGGCGGCGAGGGTGAGGACGGCTAGCGGGCGGAGCAGGCGTCTCCAGGGCAGCATGGGGTGATCTCCTTGCGGGTCAAGGGGAATGCGTGGGGGTTCGTCCCGTGATCCGGATCACAAGGGGCTGCTGTCAGCCAAATTACGGGCGAGTAGCAAGACAGGGAAGTTACGCGTCGGTAAAAACTGGTGTGTCGAGGCCGTATCCAGCGCCGCTCCGGAACAATGGACGCCTCCGGACCCGGACTTGAGGTGATCGCGGCCGTGCAGAGCGCTCCCGGCGCGGGTACCGCCCTGGCCGCCCCGTCGGCGCTGGCGGCCGATCCGCTGGTCGCGGCCGTCACGGAGACCGCCGTACGGGTCCTGCGGCCGCGGGCGGAGCACACCGCCGGGGCCGGGGTGCCGCGCACGCACCTGGACGCGCTCGCCGCGTGCGGTGCGTACGGGCTGCTCGGATACGAACCGGACCCGGCGGGCGGACTCACGGCCCGTCAGGTGGTCCGGGAGGTCCACGAGGTGCTGGCGGCCGTCGATCCGTCGACGTGGTTCGTGTGGACGCAGCACGTGCCGGCGGTGAGGGCGCTGCTGGTGGCGGACGGCCCGGACGGGGACGCCGTGCGCGCGCGGTGGCTGCCCGCGCTGCTGGCCGGTGAGCGGCGGGCCACGGCCGGCTACGCCTTCCTGCGCCATCCGCGCCCTCCGGTCACGGCGGAGCGGGTGCCGGGCGGATGGCGGCTCGGGGGGCGGGTGCCGTGGATGACGGGCTGGGGCCTGGCCGACCTGGTCTACGTGGGCGCGGTCACCCCGTCCGACGAGGCGCTGTTCGCGCTGGTGGACTGCGCCGGCCCGGACGGCGGGCTGAGCGCCGTCGGCGGGGCGGCCCCGCTGTGGGCGATGGGCGGTACGCACACGGCCTCGGTCGAGCTGCGCGGGGTGCGCGTGCCCGACGCGCGGGTGGTGGGGCGGATGCCGCGGGCCAACTGGATCCGGGCCTACGACCTGGAGAACGCCGACGCCCAGCCGGCCGTCTTCGGCCAGCTGCGCGCGACCGCCGACTTCCTGCTCGGGTCTCCCCCGTTCGAGGAACTCGGCCTGCGGCTCGCGCGGAGGACGGCCCGGCTGCGCGCGGAGGCCTACGCCCTGCGGGACGGGCTCGCGCCGGGGGAAGGGACCGCCGGGCGGCTCGCCCTGCGGGCCGCCGCCCTGGACCTGGCCGTACGGGCGGCCGCGGCGTGCGTGGCCGTGGCCGGCGGCCGGGCGGTCCAGTTCGGGCACACCGCGGGACGGCTCTCCCGCGAGGCCCAGTTCCACCTGATCCAGGCCCAGACCACCCCGCTGCGCGAGGAGACGGCCCACCGCCTCCTCCCCGACCTGGACGACTGACCGGGCCGCGCCCGCTGCCCGTGCGGAACTTCGGGGCGACCTCGTGAGCCGGGATTCAGCGCCCCGGAGGCGAAGCCGCCCCCAGAAGGAAGGTCGCGGCGGGGCGGACCGTCCCCGGGCCGAAGCGGGCGTTGGCGCGGTCGATGGCGGCTTCGGCCGTGAGGCGGGATTCGCGGGCGGGGTCCAGGGAGAGCTGGCGGGCGGTGCCCGCGGCTGCGGTGAGGTCCTCGGCGCGGAGCACCATGCCGGTGAGCCGGGCCCGTTGCAGACCGGCCGCGTCCATCAGCCGGTACGCGAGGGTGCGCAGGTCCTCGTCGTGGGCGGAGGGTTCGGGCAGCCGCCGGGACTTCTCCCAGCGGGTGCCGCCCGCGAACTGGAGGGTCAGGGACAGGGAGCGGGCGGCCTGGCGGCGTCCGCGCAGGGCGGCGCCGAGCCGTACGACGAGGGCGAGGAGGGCGGCGCGGGCGTGCGGGCCGTCCAGTTCCTGGCGGGTGAAGCCGGTGCGGACGGCGGCCGAGGGGGGCAGGTCGCGCGGGGTGACCGGGCGCGGGTCGATGCCGCGGGCACGGTCGGCGACGAGCCGTCCGGACCGTTTGCCGAGGATCCGTTCGAGGACTCCGGGCGGGACCCGGGTGAGCGCCCCGACGGTGTGCAGCCCGTAGCCGCGCAGGGCTTCGGCCTGGCGGGGGCCGAGCCCGTACAGCGCGTCCACGGGGAGCGGGGCGAGGAAGCCGGCCACCGCCGCCGGGTCGTCGGGGACGGTCAGGGTGCCGCCGCCGGGTTCCGGGATCCGCGCGGAGGCCATGGCCGCCACGGCCCAGGTGCCCGCGACGCCGATCCGGACGTCCGTGCCGAGCCGGGCCACCGCGCGCAGCCGGACGACCTCGGCGATGCGGGCGGGGTCGGCGCCGAAGTACCGCTGGGCGCCCCGCACCTGGACGAGGGCCGCCCGGGGCGGCAGGGCCTGGACGACCGGGGAGAACTCGCGCAGCAGGTCGAGGACCTCGCGGTAGCCCTCGGGGGTCAGGGTGGGGGCGCAGCGCACGTGCAGGACGCCCGCTCCGGAGCGGGGGCGGTTCATCCCGCGCTCCCGGGGCTGGAGTGCCACAGCTTGCGGCCGGTGGCGGCGCGGTCCCCGGGCGGCTGGAGGTCGGCCCACGGGTTCATCTCGTAGCCGGTCGGGAGGTGGATGCGGCGGCCGTTGCCGGGGGTGGCCGTCGGCGTGGGCAGGGGGGCGGCCAGGCGGGCCGTGACGGCTCCGAGGCCTTCGCGGGCGCGCAGTTCCGCCAGTTCGGCGAGGTCCCAGGCGGCCGCTCCGACGACGCTCAGGCTCTGCGGTCCGCGCCGCTGCACGACGCCCCGGACCAGGAGCAGGAAGGAGTGGAAGACGGTGTGGGCGCAGGCTTCCTGGCTGTCGTCGAAGAAGGCGAGGTCGACGAGGCCGGTGCCGTCGTCGAGGGTGGTGAAGACGACCCGTTTCCCGGAGCGGATCGGCGGGGTCTGGGTGGCGGCCTTGGCGCCGGCGACCAGGACGGTCCGGCCGTGCGCGGTGTCCCGCAGGCGGCGGGCCGGGACGACGCCCAGTTCGGCGAGGAAGGCGTGGTGGTCCCCCATGAGGTGGCGGGAGGCGTCCATGCCGAGGACGCCGAGTTCGGCGCTGAGCCGTTCGGCTTCGGTGAGGTCGGGCAGTCCGACGGGGGCGGTGGAGCGGCCTCCGCCCAGCGGCAGTTGGGTGGAGCCCCTGGCCCCGGCGGCGCGCTGGGTGCCGTGGAGTTCCGCCAGGTGCAGCAGCAGGTCGCGGCGGTTGGCGCCGAAGGCGTCCAGCGCGCCGACCTGGGCGAGGCGTTCGGCGACGGGGCGGCCGGGGTGCGCCCGGTCCCAGAAGTCGCGCAGCGAGGCGTAGGGCCGGCCGGCCTCGATGCGCAGGGCTTCGGCCTCGCTGATGCCGTGGACGTCGGAGAGGGCGAGCCGCAGGCCCCACCGCTCCGGTTCACCGGACACCAGTTCGATGCGGTGGGTGGTCGCCGAGTGGTTCACGTCCAGCGGCAGCACCGGAACGCCCCGGCGCCGCGCGTCGGCCAGCAGCAGCCGCTTGGGGTACATCCCGGGGTCGTGGGTGAGGAGTCCGGCGTAGAAGGCCGCCGGGTGGTGGGCCTTGAGCCAGGCCGACTGGTACGTCGGCACGGCGAAGGCCACGGCGTGCGCCTTGCAGAAGCCGTAGCTGCCGAAGGCCTCGACGATCTCCCAGGTACGGGCGATCACCTCCGCCGCGTAGCCCCGCGCGGCCGCGGTCGCCGCGAACCAGGCCTTGATCCGGCCCTGGGAGTCCGGGTCGGAGAGCCCGCGCCGGACCCGGTCGGCCTCGTCCCGTCCGCAGCCGGTCATGACGTGCACGATCTCGATGATCTGCTCGTGGAAGACGACGACCCCGTAGGTCTCGCGCAGTGCGTCGGCGAGGTCGGGGTGCGGGAAGCGGACCGGGGCCCGCCCGTGCCGGGCCTCGATGAAGGGGCGCACCATGTCGGCGGCCACCGGGCCCGGACGGAAGAGGGAGATGTCGACGACCAGGTCGTGGAAGGCCGTCGGCTGGAGCCGGCCCACCAGGTCGCGCTGGCCCGGGGACTCGATCTGGAAGCAGCCCAGCGTCTCGGCGGAGCGGATCAGTTCGTACGTCGGCCCGTCTCCCGGCGGCACCTGCGCCGGGTCGTCCAGGTCGAGTTCGCGTCCCGTGGCCCGCCGCAGCTCCGCGACGGCGTGGGCCATCGCGGACTGCATCCGCACGCCCAGGACGTCGAGTTTGAGCAGCCCGAGGTCCTCCACGTCCTCCTTGTCGAACTGGGACATGGGGAAGCCCTCGCCGCTGGTGGGGACCACCGGGGTGCGGGCGAGCAGGGTGGCGTCGGAGAGCAGGACCCCGCACGGGTGCATGGCGGTGCCGCGCGGCAGCGCGTCCAGGGCCTCGACGAGGTCCCACAGCCGCTCGTACGGCCCGCCGCTCGTCCCGTCCCGTACGTCGCGCAGTTCGGGCAGTTCCTCCAGGGCGGCACGGGCGTCGCGGGCGCGGATGTGCGGGAAGGCCTTGGCGAGGCGGTCGACGGTGGCCGGGTCCATGGACAGGGCGGCGCCGACGTCGCGGACGGCGTGGCGGACCCGGTAGGTCTCGGGCATGGCGACGGTGGCGACGCGTTCGGCGCCGAAGCGGGCGATGATCCGGCGGTACACCTCCAGCCGGCGGGCGGACTCCACGTCGATGTCGATGTCGGGCAGGACGCGGCGGCGCTTGGACAGGAAGCGCTCCATCAGCAGTCCGTGCGCGAGGGGGTCGGCGTGCGCGATGCCGAGGAGGTGGTTGACGAGGGAGCCGGCGCCGGAGCCCCGGGCGGCCACCCGGATGCCCATCTCCCGTACGTCGTCGACGACCTGGGCGACCGTCAGGAAGTACGAGGCGTAGCCGTGGTGGGCGATGACGTCGAGTTCCTCGTGCATCCGCTCCCAGTACGCGGGGTCGTCGGCGTGGCCGCGCAGCACCAGGCCCGCCGACGCCCGGGAGGTGAGCACCCGCTGGGCGGTACGGCGGGCGGCGCCGACGAGGCGGGCCTCGGGGAAGTGCACGGAGCCGATGCCGAGGTCGTCCTCGGGGTCGACGGAGCAGGCCTCGGCGGTCTCCCGGGTCCGCGCGAGCAGGCGGCGGGCGTCGGCGGGGCGCAGGCCGGCGGCCTCGGCGATCCGGTCGGCGGCCTCCGCCATGCGGCCGGGGTCCTTGAGCCAGCGTTCGCCGCCGTCGAGGGGGCCCCGGGGGTCGACGGGGACCAGGCGGCGGGCGGCGTCGAGGACGTCGGCGACGGGGCCCTGGCCCGGGTCGGCGTAGCGGACGGCGTTGGTGAGCACGGCCGGGACGCCCTGCTCGGCGGCGAAGCCGACGGTACGGGCGGCCAGCCGCAGCGAGCCGGGGCCGGTACCGGTGCGGCCGTGGTGGACGGCCTCCAGGCGCAGGGCGTCCCCGTAGACCTCCCGCCAGGGCGCGAGCAGCCGGGCCGCCCGGTCGGGGCGCCCGGCGGCGAGCGCCCGGCCCACCTCGGAACCGGGCCCGAGCAGCACGAACACCCCGTCGCCGGACAGTGCCTCCCGGGGCACCACCGGCTGCGGCCCGGGGCCGCCCGGTGCGGAGCCCGCCCCGGCGGACTCCGCGGCCTCCCCCCGCCCGGCCGGGTCCGCGGCGTGGGCGGCGGTGACCATCCGGCACAGCTGCGCCCATCCGGCGGCGCCGTCGCGGGCCAGGAAGAGGGCTCGCGGGGCGGACTCGTCGACGAAGGCCCCGCCCTTGACGGGGACCCGCCTGCGGTACGAGGCCTCACCGGCCCCGCCCGCGGGGGTCCCGGCCCGGGATCCGGCGGCCGGCTCAGCGGGGGACACGGCCAGGTCCACCCCGAACAGGGGCCGGATCCCGGCCTTCGCGGCCGCCTTCGCGAACCGCACCGCGCCCGCGAGGGTGTCGCGGTCGGTCAGGGCGAGGGCGTCCATGCCCCGCTCGACGGCGCGCTCCGCCAGCCGCTCCGGGTGCGAAGCCCCGTACCGCGTGGAGAACCCCGAAACGGTGTGCAGATGCGTAAAACCAGGCACCCGCGGCCTCCTGCTTCGCTCGAATCAACACCTCCCCCGGCTCCACCATAGAGCAATTCGAATATCCGTGCGAAACAGTTGTTCGATCATCCATTCGGTCCTCCCCTGCTGCGCCCGGCCCCCGTCGCGTCGAGCGTGAGGGACATGACCCAGCCCACCGAGAGTCCCGCCGCCGAGCCGACCGGCGGCTTCCTCGCCGAGGTCAAGGACGCCGTGACCGTCCGGGCCGCCCTGCTGGTCCTGGGCGTACTGGCCCTCCAGCTGGCCTTCGTCACCTCGTACATCGGGGCCTTCCACCATCCCGAGCCCCACGAGATCCCGATCGCGGTGGCCGCCCCCGTCGAGCGGGTCGCCCAGGAGTCGGCGCAGCGGCTCGCCGCACTCCCCGGCAAACCCCTCGACCCCCGCGCGGTCGAGAACGAGGTCGCCGCCGTCACCCAGGTCGAGAACCGGGAGGCCGACGGCGCGCTGGTCATCGACCCGGCCGGCACCACCGACCGGCTGATCGTCGCGAGCGGCGCCGGGGCCTCGCTCTCCCAGGCCCTGGAGCAGGTCGTCGGCGCGGTCGAGAAGGCCCAGGGGCGCAGCGTCCGGGTCGTCGACGTGGCCCCCGCCTACCGGGGCGACGCCCGCGGGCTCAGTTCCTTCTACCTGGTCATCGGCTGGTGCGTGGGCGGCTACCTGTGCGCGGCGATCCTCGCGATCAGCGCCGGGGCCCGTCCCGCCAACATCCACCGCGCCGTCATCCGGCTCGGCGCGCTCCTCCTGTACTCCCTCGTCGCGGGGCTGCTCGGCGCGGTCATCGCCGGCCCGGTGCTGGACGCGCTGCCCGGCTCGCTCATGGGGCTGTGGGGCCTGGGCACCCTGGTGGTCTTCGCGGTCGGCGCCATCACCCTGGCCTTCCAGGGGCTGGCGGGCGTGATCGGCATCGGCCTGGCCATCCTGCTGGTCGTGGTGCTCGGCAACCCGAGCGCCGGGGGCGCCTACCCGTACCCGCTGCTGCCGCCGTTCTGGAGCGCGATCGGCCCGGCCCTGCCGCCGGGCGCCGGCACGTACGCCGCCCGCTCCATCACCTACTTCCACGGCAACGGCGCCCGCGGGCCGATGCTCGTGCTGTCCGCCTGGGCCGTGGCCGGCGCCGCGGTCACCCTGGCCTGCGCGGTCACGCGCCGGGGCAGACCGGGGGCGGCCGTGGGCAGCGGCCTGCCCGATCCCGACCCGCCCGTCCCCCGCCCCTCCGGCGGAACCGGCCCCGCACGGTGAACACCCCCGCCCGGTGGCGCCCCGGACGGCGGCCGGAGGCGCAAGCCCTCCCGGACGGCCGCCCGGCCGCCCGGCCGCCCGGCCCCCACGGGCACCGCGACCGCTCCGCGCGGCGGGGCCTCGAACTCCGCGCCCGCGCCGTCCGCGCCGACGCCGAGCCTCCCGTAGCCGAAGAACCGCCGCCGTGGCTCAGCCCGCCCGGTGGACGATTTCGCCCGCGACCACCACCGTTTCGGCCACCGTGCCCGGGATCCGGTCCGCCGGGACGCGCAGGATGTCGCGGGACAGCACCACGAAGTCCGCAGCCTTGCCGACGGTGAGGGAACCGCGTTCCGCCTCCAGGAAGTTGGCGTGGGCGGAGCCCATCGTGTAGCCGTACACCGCCGTCTCCACGTCCACCGTCTCCGCCGGCTGCCACGCGGGGCCCCCGCCGGACAGCGGGCGGCGGGTGACCGCCGTGTAGATGCCGACCATCGGGTCCATCTCGGCGACGTTCCAGTCGCTGGAGAAGGCGAGCACCGCCCCGGCCTCGTGCAGGCTCCGCATCGGCCAGGCCTTGTGCCAGCGCTCCTCCCCCACGTTCTCGGCCCAGTCCTGGCCGGGGCCCGCGATCTCGGGCGCGCAGTGCCGCGGCTGCATGCAGGCGACCACGCCCAGCTCGGCGAAGCGCGGCACGTCCTCGGGGTCCAGGCACTCCACGTGCACCACCTGGTGGCGGGCGTCGCGCGGGCCGTTGACGGTGCGGGCGTGCGCGACGGCGTCCAGGACGGTGCGGATGCCCCGGTCGCCGGTGGCGTGGACGAAGCACTGGAAGCCCCGCGCGTCCAGCTTCGCCAGCAGCTCCGCGAACTCCTCGGCCGGGTAGAAGGTCTCGCCCCGGTGGTGGCCGCAGCCCGCGTACGGTTCCAGCAGCGCGGCCGTACGGGGTTCCACCACGTCGTCGATGTACAGCTTGAGCGGGCCCACCCGCAGCCGGTCCCCGGCGAACCGCCGGGCGGCTTCGGCGAACTCGTCCAGGTCGGCGTCGCCGGTGCCGCGCGGGTGGAACAGGGCGGCGACGATCCGCGAGCGCAGCCGGCCCTCGGCGCGGGCCCGTTCGTACAGTTCGAGGTCGTCGAGGGAGTTCTGCGGTTCGACGACGGTGGTGATGCCGAAGCCGATGGCGTCGTCGAGGCTCCTGGCGAGGCGTCCGTACTGCCGGTCGGGCGAGGCCCACGGCACGCCCAGTTCGCGCAGCGCCCGGTGACCGTCCCGGGACAGGCCCTTGACGGCGAAGTCCTTGACGAAGCCGGTGGGTTCGCCGGTCACCGGGTCCACGGCGGCCGTGCCGAAGGCCAGGTCCGTACGGTCCCGGGTGACGCCCAGCCGGTGCAGGGCGGCGGTGTTCAGCCAGGCCGTGTGGACGTCGTACGAGAGCACGATCGCCGGGACGTCCCCGGTGACCGGGTCCAGGTCCGCGGCGGTGGGCATCCGGCCGCCCGGGATCGCGGAGTAGTCGAAGGCCTCGGCCTCGATCCACTCGGCGTCGGGGTGCTCCGCCCGCCAGGCCCGTATCCGCTCCCGGATGCCCTCCAGGGTGCGCACCCCCGCGAGCTGGACGCAGTCCGCGTCGGATCCGAGCCGGACGTGGTTGTGGGCGTCGACGAACCCGGGCAGGACCAGCCGGCCGCCCGCGTCGATCCGCTCGGTGTCCGGCCCGGCCCAGGCATCCGCCCCGGCATCGGGGCCGACCCAGACGATCACCCCGTCGCGGACGGCGAGGGCCTCGGCCTCGGGCAGGTCCGGGTCCACGGTGTGGATCCGGGCTCCGGTCAGCAGCAGGTCGGCGGGGAGGGGACGGGACATGGGTGCTCCAGGGTGCGTGGACGTACGGGGGGGAGAGATCAGGCCGCGGAGGCGTACGCCGGAAGGCGGCGGCGGGCGAGGGCCCAGTAGACGAGCCCGGAGACCACCGAGCCGAACAGGGTCAGGTCGGCTCCGCCGAGCGGGGCCACGAGCGGTCCCGTCCACAGCTCGGAGTCGCAGGTCAGGGCGGCGAAGACCAGACCGGCGAGGAGGGCGGTCATCCCGGCGGGGTGGTAGCCGGAGCGGTACCAGTAGGCGCCCCGGCGCCCGGCGTGCAGGGCTTCGGCGTCGTAGTGGCAGCGGCGCATCAGCATGTCGGCGAGGAAGACCCCGCCCCAGGGGGCGAACACGATGATCAGCAGGGAGAGGAAGGAGAGCAGCGAGGTGGTGAAGTCGGCGAGGAAGAGCGCGGCGAGCGAGCCGGCGGCGGTGACGGCGCCGCTGATGCCGAGGGCGCGGGCGCGGCTCCACGGGATGCCGAGGACCTGGAGGTTCAGGCCGGAGGAGTAGAGGGTGATGATCGAGTTGGTGACGGAGCCGCCGAGGACCAGGAACAGGAACAGCGGCCGGAACCACCCGGGCAGCAGGCCCTCGGCTCCGGCGACGGCGTCCGTCATGTCGGTCTGGGTCGCGGCGGCCACCCCGGCGACGCCGAGGGCCACGGAGGAGACGATGCCGCCGAGGGCCCCGGTCCAGGTGATCGACTTCAGCGAGGTGGTGCGGGGCAGGTAGCGGGTGTAGTCGGCGGGCATCGGCAGGTACGAGAACGGCCCGGCGAGCATCACCACGAAGGCCAGGCTCCAGCCGGAGAGTCCGGGTGCGGCGGCCGGGGCGGCGGAGGTGTCGGCGCCGGGCAGGACGAAGACGAGCAGCGCGCCGAAGCCGGCGGCCAGCACGTACGCCGCCCAGCGCTCGGCGAACTGCACGGTGGCGTGGCCCCACAGGGTGACGGCGAAGGTGAGTACGAGGGTGACGGCGAGCGCGAGGGCGCGGGCCGTCTTCCCGTCGGCGAGGCCGGTCTGGGCGAGGAGCAGTTCCAGCGCCAGGGTGCCGACGACGGTGTTGACGATGGTGTAGCCGATGCTCACCACCCAGTTCAGGACCCCGGCGGGAAAGTTGCCGCGGGTCCCGAAGGCGGCGCGGGAGATGACGAGCGTGGCGGTGCCGGTGCGGATGCCGCTGAGTCCGGCGGCGCTGATCGCGAAGAAGGACAGGGCGCTGAGCACGACCACGGCGGTGGCCTGCCAGAAGGAGAGCCCGAAGGCGACGGCGAGGGCGCCGTTGATCACGTAGGTGAAGGTGAGGTTGGAGCCGAACCAGAGCCAGAAGAGGTCCTTGGCGCCGCCGTGGCGTTCGGCGTCGGGAATGGGGTCGATGCCGTGCGTCTCGACGCGGAACACCTCGTCGACGTCGGCTCTCCCCTGTGTCTCCTGCTGTGCCATGACGGACCCCTGACTCTGGCTGACGCCGGCCATGAACCTTGAATGACGTTCTAGGTTCTTGAATGGCATTCAAGATGCGGTGCGGGGTACGGCCACGTCAAGACCCTGTCCGGGATAAGGTCTGGCCAGGGAAGATCGGGAAGGGGGACCGGTGGCGGGAGCGGCGCGGCGGCGCGACGGGCGGATCGCCCAGGAGCGGATGCTGGAAGAAGCCATGGCCGCGATCGCCGAGGACGGCCTCGCGACGCTCACGATGTCCGCGCTGGCGGAGCGGCTCGGCACCAGCGGCGGCCACATCCTGTACTACTTCGGCAGCAAGGACCGGCTCCTGCTGGAGGCCCTGCGCTGGAGCGAGGAGCAGCTCGCCGGGGAGCGCCGGGCACTGCTGGGCCGGCGGGTGACAGCCTCCCGCAAGCTGGACCTCTTCCTGGAGCTCTACCTCCCCGAGGGGCCGCGCGACCCGCGCTGGACGCTCTGGATCGAGCTGTGGGCCCGTACCGCCTCCAACGAACCACTGAAGGCCGCCCAGGAGGAGATCGACGAGGGCTGGCAGCGGGACCTGGAGGCGCTCCTCGCCAAGGGGGTGGACCAGGGCCGGTTCGCGCCCCTGGACGTGCCCGCCCGCGCCTCGGAGCTGCTGGCCCTGCTGGACGGGCTGAGCACCCGGGTCGTCCTCGGCCAGCGCGGCGCGGACCGCGCCCGGGCCCTGGAGCGGGCCCGCTCGGCGGCGTCCCTGCTGGTCCCGGCCCTTCCGCGGGTCCCGGAGGCGTAGGCCCCGCCATCAGGGCCGTTCCTCCACGGCGGGCCCTGCGGGAACCCTTCTTTTTCGAACTGTTTTCCCGGTGCGTCAATTCGGCACCCAAAACCGGAAGCAACCGCACCGAAAAAGCCCTCCAAGGACAGGGCGAGGGCCGTTCAGCGCCGTTCACATCCTTTCGATCACCGGCTTGACCTGCGCATATGCCAGAGGACCAAAGGCCTTCGCGCGCTCGCGAAATCGTTCACGAGAATTTCCCGGGGATGCGGCCTACCGCACTCCCCGGCCGAAGAGCACAATCACCCTGACTGCTCGCGTCGAACGTGAGGGAGGGAACGCGTGCGCAAAGAAGTGCGCACCGCGGACGGACGCACTCTGGTGGCCGAACGCTGGGGCGATCCGGACGGCAAGCCCGTCCTCCTGCTGCACGGCATGCCCGGCAGCCGCCTGGGCCCGGCGCCCCGGGGCATGGTGCTCTACCAGCGGCGGGTGCAGCTCATCGCGTACGACCGGCCCGGCTACGGAGCCTCCGACCGCCACCCCGGCCGCACCGTCGCCGACGTGGCCCACGACGTGGCCGCCGTCGCCGACTCCTTCGGCCTGGACGCCTTCGCCGTGGCCGGCCGGTCCGGCGGCGGCCCCGGCGCCCTGGCCTGCGCCGCCCTGCTGCCCGACCGGGTGACCCGGACCGCCGCCCTGGTCCCCCTCGCCCCCCGGGACGCCGAGGACCTGGACTGGTTCGCCGGGATGGCCGCCTCGAACGTGCGGGAGTACACCACCGCCACCGACGACCCCGAGGAGCTCGCCGCCCGGCTGATCCCCCGCGCCGCCGGGATCCGCCGGGACCCGGGGCGGCTCCTGGAGGAGCTGCGCCGGGAGCTGACCCTCAACGACCGCATGATCGTCTCCGATGCGGGCCTGCGGTCGATGCTGCTGCGCAACTACCGCGAGGGGGTCCGGACTTCGGCCTGGGGCTGGATCGACGACATCCTGGCCTTCAGCCGCCCCTGGGGTTTCGACCCCGCCGACATCCGCTCCCCGGTCCTGATCTGGCACGGGGAGCTGGACGTGTTCTCCCCGGTCGGCCACTCCCGCTGGCTGGGCCGCCGCATCCCCGGCGCCACCACCACCATCGACCCGGACGCCGCCCACTTCGCGGCCTTCCGCGCCCTGCCCGACGTCCTCAACTGGCTGCTGCGCGAACTCCCGGCCCCGGCCCTGGGCGAGGAACAGCCCGCCTAGGCGGTCCCGGTCCCCGGCCGGTGCGCGGGGAGGGGGACCCCGGCCCGGCGTTCAAGATCATCGGGTGCAGAATGACCCGTATGTCGATAACGAACACGCCCGAAACGGCAGCGATCGAAGACGCCCCCCTCGTCAGCCGCATCCTGACCCGCGCCTTCGACGACGACCCGATGATGCGCTGGTTCTTCCCCGACGACGCCTCCCGCGAGGAGTCGCTGGGCCGTTACTTCACCACGCTCTTCACCCGGCAGTACGTCCACCACGGCGTGTGCGAGCGCACCGGGTCGGCCGCCTCCTTCTGGGTGGCCCCGGAGGCGGGGGACAAGGCCGTCCCCGACGCCGGGACCATCGACGAGCTGCGCACCATCCTCGGCGACCGGGCCGGCCTGTTCGGGGAAGCCGTCGGAGCGGCCTCCGCGCACACCCCGCGGGAACCGCACTGGTACCTCGCGCTCATCGGCGCCGACCCGGCCGCCCAGGGCCAGGGCCACGGCGCGGCCCTGCTGCGCTCGGGGCTGGCCAAGGCCGACGCGGCGGGCCTGCCCGCCTACCTGGAGTCCTCCAAGCCGTCCAACCTCCCCCTCTACGAGCACTTCGGCTTCCGGGTGCGCGCGGAGGTGCCGCTGCCGGGCGGCGGGCCCGTGCTGTGGGGAATGTGGCGCGAGCCGCGCCGGCCGGCCGACGCCTAGTCGCGTGACCCGTTACGTCCGGCTCCGTGCGGCGGGAACCGCCGGGCCGGGCGTGACGCGGGGCAGCAGCCGCTCCACCGGCGTGTCCAGGTGCAGTTGCAGCAGGCGGTGCGGGAAGAAGAACCCGCTGTCCGTACGGAAGAGCAGCACCCGCTCCTCCGCGGTGTGCAGGAACCGCCGGTACCGGTAAGGGGTGTGCCCCCGGTACGCCAGGACCGCCCGGATCGTCCAGTGCCGCAGGACCGCCAGGCCCCCGAACCGGAAGCCCCGCACCACGGCGAACAGGAGACCCAGCAGGGCGGCCACGAAGCCGGCCCGCCGCAGGTCGTGACCGGGCACCGCCAGGCCGATCAGCGCGATCAGGCCGAGTGCCCCCACGGCCAGCCCGGCGAACCCGTGGACCAGGGAGAAGCGCACCGTGCGGCGCACCCCCTCGTTGGGGCGCGGCCGGCGGTCCTGGAGCGAGGGCTCGAACTGGTTGCCGACGATGTAGACGAGGCCCAGCAGCGCGGCCGCGGCCGGGCCGATCCACGAGGGCTCCGGGCAGAGCAGGTGGACGACGTAACCGAGGAGGAACTCGATGGCGAGCCACATGAACAGCGACAACGCACCGCGCACGATGTGGAACTTGGTCTTCGAATAGATCATCCGATCACCCCGCCGCCAGGTCCACCGCATCTGCTCCACCGGATCGAAGACATCGGTGAAGGAGGCCTCCATCTGGGTCGCGGCGACCCACATGTAGGCGAGGGCCACCACCACGGCTCCCGGTGCCATCAGGTCGACGTGCGCCACGTAGACCAGCCAGTACACCATGACGACCATCAGGGGCCCGGTGGCCGCGACGGGGCCCGCGATGGCCCCCCGCTTCCGGTCGCCGCCGTCCTCGCCGGCCTCCGCGAACCGCTTCTCCGACTTGTACGCCGTCACGGCGCAGGTGACCGCCATGGTGGCGGCGAGGGCCGCCGCGCCGGAGACACTGGTGTGCACCACCCCGGCGCGCACCGCCGCCGCCACCCACAGGACGGGCAGCCCGAGCGCGCAGACCGACATGACCAGGTTCGGGACGATCCGCGGGAGCATCTGCTCCGTGCGCGACAGCCAGCCGAGGTCGAGGCGGTCCAGGTAGAGCACGTGCTCACCGCGCTCGGTCAGGGTCCGGGCCAGCCAGGTCAGCCAGGTCAGGGTCCGCTCGGGGGCCCCGTCCGGCCGCGGGCGCTCGCGCCGCAGGCACTCCCCCACGTAGGCGTCGAAGATCCGGCCGCGCCGTTCGGCGAGGCTGCCGGGCCGGCGCAGGTCGGTGGCGGGCCTGTTGCGGTACGTGACGCGGATGAAGCCGAGCATCATCGGCGACTGGAGCAGCGGCCAGAGGTCCGCGTCCTCCTCCAGCGCGGCGTGCACGTCCGCGAGGGCCTCCCGGTCGGCGGCGAGGAAGTCCTGGACGTCCTGCCGGCCCGGGGGCTGGATCTCGACGTAGTGCCGGGAGCGGAGGGCGAAGGCGAGACGGCGCAGGTCGGCCTCGTCCGTCCGGCAGCCGACGGCCATCCCCGGGCAGACGCGGCGCAGGCGCCGCAGTTCCGCGACGCACTTGGACCGGTCCCCCTCCGGCACCTCGTCCAGGCCGTCCAGCACCGGGAGCAGCCGGTGTTCGCTCAGCCAGGTCCGCACCAGCAGGCGGGACACGTCGCCGTACTGACGGACGATCGCCTCGGCCAGCCACTCCTCCAGGGGTTCGCCCCGGTAGGTGTCCAGGCGCAGGTAGACCGGGACCCGCAGGGGCTCTCCGTCCGCGCCGCCCTCCAGCTCCTCGACGGCCAGGCGGTGTGCGAGCCGGGCGAGTTGGGTGGTCTTGCCCATGCCCGGCTTGCCCAGCACGACCAGGTCGTCGGTTTCCTCGTAGAGCGCGCGGATGCTCGTCACGCGGGTCGGCACCGGTACGGGTTCGCTCCTGCGGGCCCTCCTGTCGCGGCGGCCGCGCCCGGCGTACTCCTCCCGGCGCGCGGTCAGGACCGCGAACCGCGGCTGGAGGTAGTGGTGGGCCTCGGCCCGCGCGAGTTCGTCGGCGGTCCTGTCCCTGACCTGCTTGACCAGCTTGCGGCGCAGGCGTCCCGCCTGTCTGTCCCGGCGGGTCCGCGCCGGCCAGGTGAACGCCATGACCACCCAGGCGACGGCGTTCCGCAGCAGCCTGCGGACGGGGTAGCGGCGGACGTCCGGGGCGGGACCGGGAGCGGACGGCGGGGCGGCCTCGGCGGGCCCCGCGGTCCCGTCCGCGTCGGCGTCCCCGACCCCGGGCAGCGGCGGAAGGGGCTCGTCCTCCTCGACGGCCGATCCGGCGCCCGCCTCCACGGCCGACTCCCGCTCGGCGACGGCCCGGTGCCACCGCGGCTCCCACTCGGCGGGGTCCCCGCTCAGCGCCGTCACCATGGACAGGAACAGGGACAGCGAGGGGGGCCTCTTGCCCGAGAAGGACTCCGAGACATAGGACCGGCTGCAGTGGGCGGCCTCGGCCAGTGCGGTGACGGTGGGGCGTTCGGCCGGGTCCAGCCCTTCGTAGAGCTCGTCGTGGACCCGGCGCATGAGCGTCACCCAGGGCCGTATCTCCGGTGGGGCCGCCGCCGGATCGGGGCGCTGGGGCCCCCGTGGCCGAAAGCCGGCAGATGCTGCCATCAGCTCTCCTCGTTCACGAGCCGTTCATTGGCGTTCACTCGTTCACAGGTGCCGGACGTCCCTGGTCAGCGGGGGTGCGGCGGGCATAGAACGGTGGTCGGTGGGACGCGTCGGCCGGAGCCTGCGCGGCCTGTTCCGGGGCGCCAAGTCCGCCCCGGAGCACTCATATTGGCCATCGGAACGTCGCTTGTACGGCCAACCGTCAGGTCCGGAGGATTTCTTGACGGATCCGTCGGACCCCGGCGCGCCCCGCCACCATCCGTCGTCCGTTCGTTCGAGGAGCACGCACATGACCGTCACACGCCTTCTCGCCCCCCTCGGCGGCCTGTTGGCGGCCGGCCCGGTGGCACTGGACGGGGCCCCCTGGTGGGCGGCCGCGGCGACGGCGTTCGCCGGCCTGCTGGTCCTGCGGGCCGAGGCCCTCGTCAACGCCCGCAACGAGGCCCGCCGGGGCCTCCACGAACACCGGCTCCTGGGCGAGGTGTCCCGCCGGCAGGCGCTGGCGTACCTGCGGGAGGTCAGGCGGGACCGGTCCGACCCGGCCGCCGGTACGGGCACGGCTACGGCCGCCGGTACGGGTACGGGTGCGGGTGCGGAATCCGGTACGGGTGCGGGCGCCGGTGCGGCCTAGCCGGGCCCCGTCGGGGCGCGGCGGGGGCGCTGGGGGCGGGCGCGGCGCCGTCCCCGGACCGCCCTCAGGCGTCGCCCGCCTCCCGTGCGGCCGCGGCCAGCAGGGCGAGGACCCCGGCGAGGCGTTCCCGGGCCGCCGGGTCCGTCAGGAGGCCGTCGGCGGCGGGCTCCCCACCGCCGACGGGGACGCGGACGCAGGCCTCGTCCACGACGGCGGCGCCGGTGTAGCCGAGCACCGTCCGGAGGGTGGCCGCCGCTCCCTCGCCCCGGCCGGGCGCCGCCGCGTTCACCCAGGCGACGGGCTTGTCGCAGATCTCGGTGCCGCCGACCGTCCAGTCCAGCAGGTTCTTGAAGGAGCCGGGCAGGGTGCCCGCGTACTCCGGGGCGCAGATCAGCAGCGCCGCCGCCCCGGCGATCGCGGCGCGCAGTGCGGCCACCGGGGCGGGCAGCGGGTCGTGGTCGTCGTCGGGGTTGAAGTGCGGGAGCCCGCCGAGGCCTTCGTAGAGGACCGCCTCCATCGGCTCCGGGGCCAGCGCGGCCACCTCGCGGGCGGTGCGCAGCACACGGTCGTTGGAGGACCCGGCGCGCAGACTTCCGGACAGCAGCAGGATCACGGGGGGTGTGGGCATCCGCCCAACCTACCGACCTGCGGTGACGCGGACCCCGGGCGCCCCCGGCGGCCCCCGGACGCCCCCGCCCGAAAATTGGATCTTGCATTCCGGCGAACGGCCGAATGCGCCCTCTTGAGAATTGCGCCACGCTTTCTATAGAACGCTTGACCAGGCGTCATGTCTCGGTTGCCAATGGGGTGTGGGCGAGTAAAGTCCACGCTTGACAGCAGTGACGCACTGGTGTCATTTCCCCCCATTTCAGATGGCCTCCCCGAGGACGGTGTCGTGAACACTTCCGCAACCCCCCCGACCAGCACGGACAAGGACCGCCGGGTCCCGCTCACGCGGATCGACGCGCGCAGCGCTTCCGCCGCCGCGGCGGTCGGCCGGGTCCTCCCCTCGGAATCCGGCCGTCACGTTCAGACACCGATCTTCAACTCTGCGCTCTGACGGAGAAGTCCGCGCTCTAGACTGGTGGAATGACCGGCCTGATCGCATTCCGCGAGATCGTCCTGAAGGTTCACAGCAGATGCGATCTCGCTTGTGATCATTGCTATGTCTACGAACACGCAGATCAGAGCTGGCGAGCCCGGCCGAAAGTGATCTCCCCCGGGGTCGTTTCCCAGACCGCGTCGCGGCTCGCCGAACATGCCCGTGACCATGAACTCCCCTCCGTCACGGTGATCCTCCACGGAGGGGAACCCCTGTTGGCGGGTCCCGGCCGACTACGGCTCGTGTGCGAGGAGTTCACCCGTGCGCTCGCCGGTACGGCCGCCCTCGATCTGCGGATCCACACCAACGGCCTCCAGCTGAGCCCCCGGTACCTGGACCTCTTCGCCGAGTACGGCGTCCGGGTGGGCATCTCCCTCGACGGGGACCGCGCGGCCAACGACCGCCACCGCCGCTTCGCGGACGGCCGTACGAGCCACCCCCTGGTGCTGGCCGCGGTCGACCTGCTCCGCTCCGCGCCCTACCGCCACCTCTACCAGGGCATCCTGTGCACGGTGGACGTGGCCAACGACCCCGGCGCCGTCCTGGACGCCCTGGTCGAACTGGAGCCGCCCCGGATCGACTTCCTGCTCCCGCACGCCACCTGGCAGACCCCGCCGGTCCGGCCCGACGGCGCGCCCGACGCGTACGCGCGCTGGCTGCTGCGGGTCTTCGACCGCTGGGACCGGCTGGACCGGCCGGTGCCCGTACGGCTCTTCGAGTCCCTGCTGTCCACCCTGCGCGGCGGTCCCAGCCTGACGGAGTCCCTGGGGCTGGCCCCGACCGACCTCGTGGTCGTCGAGACCGACGGGTCCCTGGAGCAGGTCGACTCCCTCAAGACCGCCTTCGAGGGAGCCGCCGCCACCGGCTTCAACGTCTTCGACCACCCCTTCGACCTGGTCGCGGCCCATCCCGGGGTACGGGCCCGGCAACTGGGCCTGGCGGGCGTCAGCGGTACGTGCCGGCGCTGCCCCGTCGTACGTTCGTGCGGCGGCGGGCTCTACACCCACCGCTACGCGGAGCCGGGCGGCTTCGACAACCCCTCCGTGTACTGCTCCGACCTGCGCGAGCTGGTGGACGGCGTGGAGGGCCGCACCGCCGCCCGGGAGACGGCCCCGGAGCTGGCCGACGCGGGCGCGCTCGCCCGGTCGCAGGAGGAGCTGACCCGGGTCCTGCTGGCCCGGCTGCACGCCGACCTCGCGCCGGACCCCGACCGGGCGCGGGCCTGGGAGCTGCTGGCCGCGGTGGAGGCGGCCGGGCGGCCGGGCGCGGACGCGCTGGACGCCGTACTGGACCACCCGTTCACCCGGACCTGGGTGCTGGAGGCCCTGGAGGCCCTCCGGGAGGGGCGGGCGGACGGGCCCGGCGCGGCCCGCCGGCTGGCCGCGCTGGCCGCCGCGGCGGTGCTGCGGGGCGGGCTGGAGCTGCCGGCGGAGGTGACCTACCGGGACGGCGAGGTGTACCTGCCGACGCTGGGCCTGCTGCGGCTCGGGGAGCCCGGCACGGACGGGCGGGCCTCACTGCACCACACCGGCGAGGGGTACGCCGTACGGGACGGGCGCACCGAGCACCGCTTCGGCCCGGAGGCGGGGGACGCGCGCTGGCTGCCCGTACGGACCTGGTCGCCGGGGCCCGGGGCCGACCCGGTGGCCCTGGAGGACCTGGACCCGTACCGCAACTGCTTCGCCCGGCCGCCGCGGCTGCGGCTCGGCGCCGGCGAGGCGCGGGAGTGGGGCGGCCGGCTCGACGCGGCCTGGGCGCTCCTGCACCGCACCGTCCCCGTGTTCGCCCGCGCGGCGGCGGTGGGGCTGAGCACCCTGACCCCGCTGGCGGGCGGCCCGCGGGCCGGTGGCTGGGGCGAGGCCGGTCGGCACGGGCCGGGCGCGCTCGGGGTGCCGTACGGCGCCGGGGTGCGGGAGACCGCGATGGCCCTGCTGACCGGGCGGCGACGGGCCCGGTTGCGGGCGCTGACGGAGGTGGCCGACCTGTACGCGCTGGACGGGGCCTGGCAGCACCCGTCGCCGTGGCGGACCCGCCCGGTCCCCGTGTCGCGGCTGCTGGCCGACGTGCACGAGCGGGTCGCGGTGGAGGCGTACCGGCGGGCCACCACCACGCACGAGCCCGACGGGGCGGACCGCATCCACCGGGCCCTCGACCGGCTGTCGGGGGCGGCCGAGCTGACGGTGACCGGCAAGCGGCTCGTGGAGGAGCTGCGCTGGGAGCTGAAGGCGGTGGACGCGTGACGGCCCCCGGCCCCGGCCCCCGCCGGACCGACGGACCGCCCGGCCGGACCGACGGACCGCCCCGCCGGACCGACGGACCGCCCCGCCGGACCGACGGACCGCCCGGCCCGACCCACGGCCCGTCCGGCCGGAGCGGACCGCCCGGACCGCCCCCGTCCGGACCGCCCCCGCCCGAGCGGTCGTTACCGGCGGCCCCGCCCGTGGGGGCCCTCGCACTGGCCGTGCAGCTCCGCCTCCTCGGGGTGCGCCCCCGTCAGCGGCTGCTGGTGCACGCCGCCCTGCGCGGGACCGGTCTGCGCGCCGAGGCCCTGCGGGACGCCCTGCGGGGGGTGCTCGGCCCCGGCGGCACCCTGGTGGTCCCCGCCTTCACCGCCTCGAACTCCCTCACCTCCACCTCCCACCTGGCCCGGATCGCGGGCCTGGGCGAGCGGGAGGTGAAGGAGTTCCGCTCCCGCATGCCCGCCTTCGATCCGGAGCGCACGCCCAGCGAGGGCGTGGGCGTCCTGGCCGAGACGGTCCGCACCACCCCGGGGGCCGCCCGCAGCGCCCATCCGCAGACCTCCTTCGCGGCGCTCGGGGCCGACGCGCACCGGCTCTGTGCGGAACACCGGCTGGAAAGCCATCTGGGCGAGGACTCCCCCCTGGGAAAGCTGTGCTGGGAGGGAGGGCAGGTACTCATGATCAATGTGGGATTTTCCGCCTGTACCGCTTTCCATCTCGCGGAGTATCGAATTCCGAAGCCCCCCTTGCGCATGTACGACTGTGTGGTGAAGGTGAACCTGCCGGGGGGTCCGCACGGGGGAGGACGTGAGGGGGCGTGGACCTCGTACGAGGACGTCAGGCTGGACGACGGTGATTTCGCGGAGATCGGCGGGGCATTCCCCGATTCCCGGGTGCGCCGCGGCCGGGTGGGAGGGGCACCCGCCGCGCTCTTCTCGATTCCGGAGGCCGTCGATCACGCCCTGGACTGGATGACCGAAAACAGACGCTGATTGACTGAACGATGAGGGGATGTGGCGAAGCAGCTCCGGAATGATGTTTCTTCGCTCGCATCTTCGGGACGGGGGTCGTGTGCCCGCATCAGTGCAGCCGTACTTTTTTCTCAGTTATGCGCATACACCGAGGTTCGGGCCGGGAGGACCCGATCCCGACATGTGGGTGGAGCGCCTGTTCCGTGACCTCTGCAACCACATCATGGCGCTGACCGATCTGCCCGCGGGATCCGAGGCCGGCTTCATGGACCGGGAGATACGCAGCGGCGAGGGCTGGTCGGAGCGGCTCGGGGCGGCACTCGCCACCTGCCGGGTCTTCGTTCCCCTGTTCTCGCCGCGGTACTTCGCCAGTGAGATGTGCGGGAAGGAGTGGTTCGCCTTCGCGCAGCGCGCCATCCAGCACGGCGCGCTCAGCAACCAGCGGGCCGAGGCCATCGTCCCCGCCCTGTGGGTTCCCGTCCCCCCCTCACAGCTCCCGGGCCCGGCCGAACGGCTGCAGTTCAACCACAACACCTTCGGCGAACGCTACGTCACCGACGGGCTGTACGGGCTGATCAAACTCCGCGGGTACGCCGAGCAGTACGAGCAGGCCGTCTACGAGCTGGCCCGGCGGATCGTGCGGGTCGCCGAGACCGTCCGCCTCGACCCCGTCCGCCCGCTCGACTACCGGCTGGTGCCCAGCGCCTTCGGACCCGCCGGGGGGCGGCACGCCGCCGGCCCGGGCGGCGGCCCCGCCCGCACCCTGCACGTGACCGTCGCCGCCGCCTCCCGGCACGACCTGCCGGCGGGGCGCAGCCCCGAGTACTACGGGGAGAGCGCCCTGGAGTGGAACCCGTACCACCCGGTGGCCCGGATGCCGATCGCGTACGTGGCCGAGGACCTCGTCAAGAACCTCAACTACCAGACCACGATGTCCTCCTTCGACGACGAGGCCGGACACTTCGACAGCAAGCAGCCGCCCACCCGGCCGGAGATCCTGATCGTCGACCGCTGGGCGGTGGAGGACGAGCACCGGCGCCAGCGGCTCGCCGCCTTCGACCAGGAGCACCGGCCGTGGATCAACGTGGTCGTGCCGTGGAACCGGTACGACCACCAGAGCCGCGCGAAGGAGACCGAGCTGGCACGGCGGCTGGAGGAGACCCTGCCCGTCAAGATGGGCCAGGGCCGGGCCGCCTGCCGGGCCGCCGCGAACGGCGTGGCCAACATGGAGACCCTCGGGCAGATCCTGCCGCAGGTGGTCGAAGCCGCCGCCCAGCAGTTCCTCAGACACGCCCAGGTGTACCTGCCGGCCGGGAACACCCACACCGAACGCCCCCGCCTGCTGGGGCCGATGGGCATGGGCGGACCGCCCGTACCGCCTCCGGCGCCCTTCCCGCCCACCGTGCAACGCGGGCCCGACGGGGCGGACGGACCCGCCGGGGCGGACGGGTCCGACGCAGACAACGACAGCACCGACACCGACCGGGG
Organism: Streptomyces sp. NPDC031479; assembly: GCF_055581065.1. Lineage (NCBI taxonomy): Bacteria > Bacillati > Actinomycetota > Actinomycetes > Kitasatosporales > Streptomycetaceae > Streptomyces > Streptomyces sp. NPDC031479. The sequence goes on along the minus strand of NZ_JBVIKC010000002.1, from coordinate 60,833 downwards.
GGACGCGGATGACAGCCAGTCGTGACAGCCGAGACGGACGCATCGTCACCTTCTATTCCTACAAGGGCGGAACCGGCCGCACGATGGCTCTGGCCAACACCGCGTGGATCCTCGCCGCCAACGGCAAGCGGGTCCTCGCCGTGGACTGGGACCTGGAGGCCCCGGGCCTGCACCGGTTCTTCCACCCCTTCCTCGATCCCTCCACGCTCGGGGCCACCACCGGGGTCATCGACCTGATCAGCGAGTACGCCTGGGCGGCCACCAGCCCCGTGCAGCGCGCCGACGACTGGCACAGGGACTACGCCCGGATCCAGCCGCACGCCGTCTCCCTCACCCCCGAGAACCTGGGCTGGGAGTTCCCCGACGGCGGCACCCTGGACTTCGTCTCGGCGGGCAGGCAGAACCGCGAGTACTCGGCGACCGTCTCCACCTTCGACTGGGACAACTTCTACGACCGGCTCGGCGGCGGCCTCTTCTTCGACGCGCTGCGGGCCGACATGAAGAAGAACTACGACTACGTCCTGATCGACAGCCGCACCGGGCTGTCCGACATCGCCGACATCTGCACCGTCCACCTGCCCGACGTCCTGGTCGACTGCTTCACCCTCTCCGACCAGTCCATCGACGGCGCCGCCTCCGTCGCCCGGCAGATCGACGAGCGGTTCAACGACCGCGGCATCAAGATCTACCCGGTCCCGATGCGGATCGACGAGGGCGAGAAGGAGAAGGCCGACGCGGGCCGCGCCCTGGCCCGGATCAAGTTCGACCGCTTCCCGAACGGCCTGGTCGGGGACGAACTCACCTCCTACTGGGGCGCGGTGGAGATCCCCTACCGGCCCTACTACGCCTACGAGGAGACCCTGGCCACCTTCGGCGACGAGGCCGGGCTCACCAACTCCCTGCTCTCCGCCTTCGAACGGCTCACCACGGTGGTCACCGGGGGCGAGGTCACCTCCATGCCGGCCATCGGCGAGGAGGTCCGGCTGCGGATCCGGGACGCCTTCACCCGCCGCCGCCCGGCACTGCCCGCCGACCTGTTCCTCTCCTACGTCGCCGAGAACCGAATGTGGGCCGACTGGATCGAGTCGGTCCTGACCCGGGCCGGCTTCCGGGTCGTCCCCCGGGACGTGTCCGCCGAGCGGGTGCCCGACGCGGCCGCCGCGGGTGCGCCCGGCGACACCCTGGGCGCGGGCATCAGCGTCGACACCGCGGCCCGGACCGTGGTGCTGCTCTCCAGCGCCTACCTGAAGTCGGCGCGGGCCGTGGACGTGTGGAACCGGGCCGCCGCCGAGGACCCGACCGGGGGCCGCCGCCAGCTGGTGCCGCTGCGGGTGGGCGACGTACGCCTGGCGACGCCCTACATCGACCGCAATCCGGTGGACCTCTTCCGCCTCGACGAGGTGCACGCGACCACCGCCCTGCTGCGGGCCGTGGAACGCCCCATGGCGCTGCCGGAGAGCGTCGCGAGCGCCTCCCAGCCCGGCCCCCGCTTCCCGGGGACGGTCCCGAAGATCTGGAACGCCCCGCCCCGCAACCCCGGCTTCACCGGGCGCAGCATCGTCCTGGAGCGGATGCGCGACCAGCTCGGCGGCGGCATGGCCGTGGTGCTGCCGCAGCCGCAGACCCTGTACGGGCTCGGCGGCGTCGGCAAGACGCAGGTGGCGCTGGAGTACGTGCACCGGTTCATGGCCGACTACGACCTGGTCTGGTGGATATCCTCCGAGCAGACCGACGACGTGGTGGCGGCCCTCGCGGAGCTGGCCGTACGCCTGGGCGCGCAGACCGGCGAGGACATGTCGGCCGCCTCCCAGGAGGCGATCGACCTGCTGCGGCGCGGGGTGCCGTCCTCGCGGTGGCTGCTGGTCTTCGACAACGCCGACGATCCCGAGACGCTCAAGCGGTTCTTCCCGCCGGGCGGCCCCGGGCACGTGCTGGTCACCTCGCGCAACCAGTCCTGGTCGCAGTACGGGGACGCGCTGCCGGTGGACGTGTTCCTGCGCGAGGAGTCCATCGAGCACCTCCAGCGCCGGGCGCCGGGGCTGACCAAGGACGACGCCGAGCAGGTGGCCGTCGCGGTGGGCGACCTGCCCCTGGCCGTCGAGCAGGCGGGCGCGTGGATCGCGGAGACGGCGACGCCGGTGTCCGAGTACCTGGAGCAGCTGGCGCAGCAGGCCGCGCGGGTGCTGGGCCTGAACCAGCCGCCCGGGTACCCGGAGCCGGTGGCGGCCACCTGGAACGTGTCGATCGAGCGGCTGCAGTCCCGCTCCCCCGCCGCCGTGCGGCTGCTGCAGCTGTGCGCCTTCTTCGCGCCGGAGCCGATCTCGGCGAACCTCCTGTACAGCAAGGAGATGATCGACGCGCTCAAGCCGTACGACTCCTCGCTCCAGGAGAAGCTGGTGCTGGGCCGGGTGATCCGGGAGATCGGCCGGTTCGCGATGGCCAAGGTCGACCAGGTCAGCAACAGCATCCAGGTGCACCGGCTGGTGCAGGCGGTGATCCGGGCGCAGCTGTCGGAGGAGGAGCAGCGCGAGGCCCGGCACGCGGTGCACCGGATCCTGGCGGGTGCGCGGCCCGATGACGACGAGCCGATAGACAACCCGGCTACCTGGCCGCGGTTCAACACGATCTGGCCGCACCTGAGCCCGTCCGAGGCGCGGTTCTGCAAGGAGCCGGAGACCCGGCGGCTGCTGATCGACCGGGTGCGCTACCTGTGGAAGCGCGGTGACTTCAAGGCCGCGTACGCGCTGGGCGAGGAACTGCGCGAGTCGTGGCGGGAGATGCTCGGCAGCGACGACCTCCAGTACCTGTACCTGCGTTTCCACCTCTCCAACATCCTGCGGTCGCAGGGCCGGTTCGTGGAGGCGAAGGAGCTGGACGAGGTCACGCTGGAGCGGCAGCGCACCGCGCTGGGTCCCTCGCACCCGCACACGTACATGACCACGAGCGGCCTGGCGATGGACCTGGGCGCGCTGGGCCGGTACGGGGAGGCGATGGAGCTGGCGACGGCGGCGCACGAGGGCTTCGGGCAGATCTTCCACGAGGCGCACCCGCGCACCCTGGCCGCCGCGAACAACCTGGCGCTGAACCTGCGGATGGTGGGGCAGTACGCGCGGGCCAGGGAGATCGACCAGGAGGTCTTCGACCGGCGCACCGAGGTGCTGGGCCCGGACCACCCGTACACCCTGTCCTCGGCGCAGAACCTGGCCCGGGACCTGCGCGAGGTGGGCCGCTACGACGATTCGGTGCAGCTGCTGAGCCGGACGTACGACATCTACAAGCGGACGCTGGGGCGGGCGTTCCCCGGCACGCTGTCGGCGGCGAAGAACCTGGCGGTGTCGCTGCGGCGGGCGGGCGAGCTGGAGGACGCGCTGCGGCTGACGACGGCCACGCGCAACCGGTACCGGGCCAAGTACACCTCGGTCAATCCGGACCTGCTGGCCTGTGAGCTGAACCTGGCCTCGGACCTGTTCGCGACGGGCGACCCGGGCGCGGCGCGGGACCTGGCGCAGGAGGTGGTGGACGAGTACATGAAGGTGCCGGGCGAGAAGCACCCGTACACCCTGGCCGCGCTCAACAACCTGGCGGTCTTCCACTGGGGCACGGGGGCGGCGGAGACGGCGGAGCCGATGCTGCGCCAGACGATCCGCAGCATGCGCGAGGTGCTGGGCGACAACCACCCGCACACGGTGTTCGCGCACCTGAACCTGGCGAACGCGCGGGCCGACCTGGGTGACCCGGAGGGTGCGCTGGAGCTGGAGCGGATCGCGGTGATGCGGCTGCGCGAGGCCCTGGGGGCACACCACCCGGAGACCCTGGCGAGCGCGTCGAACATGGCGGTCAGCCTGGACATGATGGGCCGCAAGGAGGAGGCGGCCCGGGTGCGGGCGGAGGCGGTGGCGGAGCTGACGCGCCTCCTCGGGGAGGACCACGGTCTGACCCGGTACGCCCGGGACGAGCGGCGGGTCCACCGGGACCTGGAGCCGCTCGCGGTGTGATCCGACGGAGGGCGGCGGGGGCCCCGCGGACGCGGGGTCCCGGCCGCCCGCCACCCGACATCAGGGGGGCGCTGTGACCGACAGCATGACCTTTCGCAACGAGGACCTGCCGGCCCTCTTCCACCACACCGACCAGGCGGCGGTCTCGCGGCAGCGGGAGTCCACCCAGGCGACCCGCGCGCAACTGCTGCTGCTGGTCGCGGCCGCCGGTGCCGCCGCCCTGCCGTCCGGTCCCGCCGTGGGCTCGCTGCACGTGTTCGGGGCGCTCAGCGCGCTGGCGTACGCGGGGGTGCTGGCCGTGGGCGTACGGGCGACCCGGCGGCGGGCCCGTCCGCAGTGGCAGCTCAACCGCAGCGCGGCGGAGTTCATCAAGTCCCTGGCGTGGCGCTACGCCGTGCACGGGGCGCCCTTCGGCAGCGAGGTGGCCGGGGCGGAGGGGGCGTACCGGGCGCGGCTGGAGAAGGGGCTGGACGAGCTCCGCAAGATGGGCTGGGAGGATCCGCGGACGGCGGGCCTGGTGCCGGAGGGCGGGGAGGTCACCGGGGCGATGAACCGGCTGCGCGGGATGGAGTACGCGGTGCGCCGGGAGACGTACGTGCGGGACCGGCTGATCGAGCAGCGCAACTGGTACCGGCGCAAGACGGAGGGGTCGCGGCGGGCGACGGCGCTGTGGTCGTGGACGATCGTGCTGCTGACCTGTCTGGCCCTGCTGTTCGCGCTGGCCGGGGCGTTCGGTCCGGGCTCGGGTCCGGTGCCGGCGGGGCTGCTGAGCGCGGCCGCGGCGGCGGCGATCGCCTGGAACGAGGTGCGGCGCCACCATCCGCTGATCGAGGCGCACACGCTGATCGAGCAGGACCTGGCGGCGATGATGGTCGTGATGCAGACGACGATCACGGAGTCGCAGTGGCCGTCGTCGGTGTACGAGACGGAGCGGTACGTCTCTCCGCAGCACACGGACTGGCTGGCCCGGCACAGCAGTTGAGGGGCGGGCGGGGCGTGGCTCAGTCCCGGGTCACGCCCGCGCGCCAGATGACGGTGACGGGTTTTCCGAGGGCCCGGGCGTAGGAGACGATCTCGGCCGTGCCGCCGTGCCCGCGTGCGGGGAGGCCGTCCCAGACGGCGACGAGCCGGTCGCAGGCGTCGGCGATGTAGGTGCCCGCCGCGTAGTAGGCCTCGTCGGTGGAGCGGGCGAAGGCCATGCGGACCTCCTGGGTGGCGCGGTGCTTGAGCCTGCGGTAGCCGGCGAGGGCGTCCGGGTCCTCGAAGGTGTCCTCGTAGTCCCCGCTGGGGATCACGACGGTGAGGTCGGCTCCGCATTCGAGGGCGATGTCGGCGAAGAGCTGGTCGGCGCCGTCGGCGAGGCTGGAGAGGGCCTCCAGCGGGCCCTGGTGGCCGCCGAGCACGGTGCGCAGGGCATCGCGGACGTGGCCCAGCAGCTCGTCGGGGATCGACCGGTGTCCGGTCACGCCGATGCGCTTCATGAGGGAACCTGCATGCGGAGACCTGCCTCCCCGTGGACCGGATGCCCTGGACATCCTCCCAGAAGGAGGGAGGACGTCCAGGGGGCCGACCGGGGCGCGTGGGCCGGCCGGACCGCGTGGACCGGGGGGGATCCCGCGGGTCAGTAGACGCTGACGCCGTAGGCGTTCAGCGCTTCGACGACGGGCTGGAAGAAGGTGGTTCCGCCCGAGGAGCAGTTGCCGCTGCCGCCGGAGGTGAGGCCGACCGCCCGGCTGCCGGAGTAGAGCGGGCCGCCGCTGTCGCCGGGTTCGGCGCACACGTTGGTCCTGATCATTCCGTAGACGACGTCGCCTCCGCCGTAGTTGACGGTGGCGTTGAGGCCGGTCACGGTGCCGCCGTGGACGCCGGTGGTGGAGCCGCGGCGGGTGACGGACATGCCGTTGGTGGCGTCGACGGCGCTGGTGATGTCCTGGCTGCCTACGGTGCCGGGCGGGACCGGGGAGTTGCTGGCGTACTTGATGAGGCCGTAGTCATTGGTGGGGAAGCTGGAGCCGACGGTGGATCCGATGGTGGTGGTGTGGGAGGAACTGGTCCACCAGGTGCCCGCGCCGTCGGTGCAGTGTCCGGCGGTGAGGACGTAGTAGTTGCTGCCGCTGCGGACGTTGAAGCCGAGCGAACAGCGCCAGCTCGTCGCGTAGATGGCGTCGCCGCCGGAGATCAGCTTGCGCAGCTTGCCGGGGGTGCGTTCGATGCGCAGGGCGCCGGCGTCGGGGCCGGCCTCGTGGCGGATTCTGGCCAGATCGGCCTTGGTGACCGTGGAATCGACCGTGACCACGAGGGTTCCGGTGGCGGGGTCGGTGTGCCAGGCGGTGCCCGCGACGTCGGCGCGCAGGACCGAGGCCCCGGCGGCGTCGAGGCGGGCCGCGCTGAAGCCCTCGTCGGCGGGGTGCGCGCCGGCGACGGCGGGCGTGGCGAGTCCGGCGACGGCGGCCAGGCCGGCGGCGACGGCGAGCAGGCGGATGCGGCTCATCTTCTTGTTCCTCACTTCACGTCCTCCCGGAAGGGGGTCGGGGGCCCGGCAGAGGTGGGGGGCGCCGGAGCCCGTGAGCGGCGGTGGGGTGGGGGCGGACGTACGGGTGGCCCCGCACGTTTTCGCCGTGCCCCTGACAAGTCCGCCGGATGACGCTGACGGGAGTGTCCTGGCGTCAGTCACCGGCGGCAAGGGCTCCTTTCAGCCTCCGCTCCCCCGCGGCGACCTCGAAGGGCAGCGTGTTCCCGGGTGGCGGGAAGGGGCAGACGAAGTGGTCGGCGAAGGCGCAGGGCGGGAGCAGGGCCCGGTTGAGGTCCACGGTGACGGCGCCGTCCGGCCCCGGGATCCCGGGCCGCAGGAATCGGAAGCGGTAGCTGGAGCGGCCCGACGTGGCGTCGGCGAAGACGGCCCACAGACTGCCGTCCCCCTCGTCGACGGCGACCTGGAGGGCGTGCTCCCGTCCTCCGTGGGAGAAGAGCAGCTCGCCCCCGAGGCCGAGCCCGCGGGAGCGCCCGTCGGCGTTCTCCACCTGGACGGTGTGCCGCTCGGGGTACGGGCGGAAGCGGCCCGGCAGGGCGTACGCCGGGTCGTACGCGGTGGCCTCGATGCCCCGGAAGGCGCTGCGGGCCGGGAAGTCGGGGTCGAAGACGCGGACCGCCCACTCCCCCTCGCGCAGGATCACCGCGAACCGGCGCCGCCCGGAGGCGAGCCGGGCCCGCGCCGGCGGCCCCTCGTCGGCGCCGAGGGCGGCCTCCCCGGCGAAGGGGCGGCCGTCGAGTTCGAGGCCGTCCTCGGGGGCGGCGCTCAGCGCGACCCCGGACCCGGTGGCGCGCCACTGCCCCGGAACGGCCGGAATTCGACCTTCCGGGTAGTTGCCGAGCCAGCGGGTACCGGTCAGCGCGAGGGGTCCGTAAGGGGCGGAGACGGTGGCCACGCGATGCTCGTGCCACTCCCGCCAGGCGTTGGTTTCCCGTTCGTCATCCATGCCGGACAAACCTTCCACGCGGGCCCGTGCGGGAATCCCCCGGTACCCCGTCCGGGCCTGTGGGCCGTACCGCGCGCGGACCCTGACGCGGGATCAGCTGCAGCCGCAGTCGCACCCGTCGCAGCCGCAGCCGTCGCAGCAGCCGCCGTCCTCGCAGCAGCTGCAGCAGTCACAGCAGCTGCCGCAGCCGTCGCATCCGCTGCAGTCCGGGCACGCGTCGCACCAGGGGTCCCGCTTGCGCCGGGACCAGGGGCCGTCGTGCTCCGTACAGCACAGCTGGCAGGTGCAGAAGAGCCCGATGGACACGGCGCAGCCGGCCAGCAGCCCGCGGCGCGGCTTCTGCGGGGGCGGCGGAGGACCGCCGAACCCGCCACCACCACCGCCACCGCCCCAGCCGGGGCCGCCGGGGCCCATCGGCGGGGCTCCGGGGCCACCGGGGGCGTAGGGGTTCGCGTTGCCGTTCCCGTACGGGCCGCCGCCGTAGGGTGCCCCGTACGCCTGCCCGGCGTACGGGCCGTAGCCCTGCGGCGGAGCGCCGTGGCCCTGCCCGACGGAGTCGGTGGCGACGTGGCCGCAGCTGCCGGTGCCGAAGGCCCGGTCCACCGAGGTGCGCAGCTCGTGCACCAGCAGCCGGTGGGCCAGCCCCGCGTCGGCGAACTCCGTCTCGCGCAGCGCCAGCCGGATCCCGTGCAGGGCGTCGTCGCACAGGCGGCGGGCCTCGGCGAGGGTGGTTCCGGTGGCGGTGAGCGGGTTCCAGGCGCCCGAGGCGGCGTCGGCGGCCTGGTCCTCGACGGCGTCCAGCAGGTGTGCGAGCCGACCGAAGTACCGGCCCGCCTCGGCCAGGGGCACGGCGTTGCCCGGCCGTCCCGCGAGGACCGCGGTATGGGCGAAGGCGGCGGCGGTGGCGGTCTCGGTGGGCTCGGTGACCACGAGGACGGACGTGCCCGGCCCGGCCAGGGTCTCGATGCCGCCCTGCCGGTCCACGGCGTCGACGAGCACGGCGGTGTCGAAGCCGAGCGAGGCCCCGGTGCGGGCGCCCGCCCGGTCCCAGCCGCGGGCCACCGTGCGCGCCGCGGCGGCTATCGGCGCCCGCGCCAACAGCCCGTCCCGGTCGGCCACGTGGTCCCGCACCTTCGCGGAGGCCAGCACGAGGGACACGGCGGCGGCCAGCCGCGCGCCCTCGCCGTTGGCCACCGGGGCGGTGCGCATGCCGCGCAGCGGGCAGGGGCCGGCGGTGCGGCGGGCGCCGGGCAGCGGTCCGGACTGAGCCTCCGTCAGAACGGAGACCAGCAGGCCGTCGTAGTTCGTGACGATCCTGGCGAACTGCCCGTGGTCACCGCGAAGTGCCAGGCAGAGACCGCACAGATGAGCCATCCACTCCGATTTGAACCGCTCACCGAGCCGGTGTGTGCAAGGTCTGACAATGCCGAACAAATTCGGTTCCCCCGTGTGTCATACGCGTGTTTCGGGGGCATCGTATCGAGCCTGGTCGTTCACTCGTCCGTCCCAGTGGCTCACCCGGTCGGCGCCAGTGGTCGTATTTTCACTCAGTCAGCAGCGGTAGCCACCGGGAACCTTGACCGTGCAACGGATGTTCTGCACCAGTCGCGTCACGAAACCCCTGCGCGGCGGCTATCCACTTGGCGCGTTGTCAGCATCATGGACGACCATAGGGGCAGCGGAGAAGAAGACAGACTGGCCACGGTGAAAGGAGGCGTCCATGGGTTCGGTACGCAAGGCGAGTGCCTGGTTGGGTCTCGTGGAGGACAGCGACGACGAGCGGTACTACGACGACGACTACGCGGAGGCGGTGGAGCGCCAGCAGGGTTCCGTCTCGGGACCCGGCGACCAGTGGGTCACCGACCCGCGGGTGAAGGTGGCCTCGGACTCCGCGGTCGAGCAGGGCCGGCGCATCGCGACCGTCACCCCCGACGGCTTCCGTGACGCGCGCGGCATCGGCGAGCTGTTCCGCGAGGGCGTCCCGGTGATCGTGAACCTCTCCTCGATGGACCCGGGCGACGCCAAGCGCGTGGTCGACTTCGCGGCCGGCCTGACCTTCGGGCTGCGCGGTTCGATCGAGCGGGTGGCGACCAGGGTCTTCCTCCTGACCCCGGCCGACACCCAGATCGTCAGCGGTGAGGCGGGCGGGCGGACCCGCGACTTCTTCAACCAGAGCTGAGCCCGGGGGCTCCTCCCGGCGCCGGCTGGGGGCCCCTCACCGGAAGGCGTCGAGCCCGGTGAGCGCCTTGCCCAGGACGAGCTGGTGCATCTCGACGGTGCCCTCGTAGGTGAGGACCGATTCGAGGTTGGTGGCGTGTCGCATGACGGGGTACTCCAGGGAGATCCCGTTGGCCCCGAGGATCGTCCGCGCGGTACGGCAGATGTCGATGGCCTCGCGGACGTTGTTGAGCTTGCCGAAACTGATCTGCTCCGCCCGCAGGGTGCCCGCGTCCATCCGCCGGCCCAGGTGGTGGGCGAGCAGGATGCCCTTGTGGAGTTCGAGCGCCATGTCGGCGAGTTTGGCCTGGGTGAGCTGGAAGCCGCCGATCGGCTTGCCGAACTGCTCCCGCGTCCTCGCGTAGTCGAGCGCCGTCTCGAAGGCGGAGCGCGCCGCGCCCATGGAGCCCCAGACGATCCCGTACCGCGCGTGGCTGAGGCAGCCCAGCGGTCCCTTGAGCCCGGTGACTCCCGGCAGCACCGCGTCCGCCGGCAGCCGCACGTCGTCCATGACCAGCTCGCTCGTCACCGAGGCGCGCAGCGACCACTTGTGCTTGATCTCCGGCGCCGAGAAGCCCGCCGCGTCGGTGGGGACGGCGAAGCCGCGGATCCCCTCGTCCGTCTGCGCCCAGACCACCGCGACGGCGGCCACCGAGCCGTTGGTGATCCACATCTTGCGCCCGTTGAGCACCCAGTCGCCGCCGTCGCGCTTCGCGTACGTGCGCATCGCGGCCGGATCGGAGCCCACGTCGGGCTCGGTCAGGCCGAAGCAGCCGATCAGCTCGCCGGCCGCCATGCCGGGCAGCCAGCGCTCCTTCTGCTCCTCGGAGCCGTACTTCCAGATCGCGTACATGGCCAGCGAGCCCTGTACGGAGACCAGCGAGCGGATCCCCGAGTCGGCGGCCTCCAGCTCCAGGCAGGCCAGTCCGTACTGGACGGCGCTCGCGCCCGCACAGCCGTAGCCGGTCAGGGACATGCCGAGCGCGCCGATGGAGCCGAGTTCGCGGGCCAGCTCGCGGATGCCGGGGAGCTCCCCGTCCTCGTACCACTGGGCGATGTGCGGCAGGACCCGGTCGGCGGCCCAGGTGCGGACCGTGTCGCGGACGGCGAGGTCCTCGGGGCTGAGCAGCTCGTCCAGCCCGAGCGGGTCGGTGGGGACGAAGGGGGTCTTCGACGCGGACAAGAGGGGCCTCCCGGCAGGCACGTGGGGCGAAACCTAGCGGTGCAAGTTTGTCGTCGGTCCCGCCCCTGGTCCACCCCCGGATTTCCGCCCTGCCCGGCCGGGCCGGGCCGGCGCGGGGTCAGGCCGTGCGGCCGGGCCGCCCGCCGACGGCCGTGTCGTGTTCCGGACCGCCCGGCGCGGGGGTCCGCGCGGCGCCGTCGGCCTGCGCGGGGAGGCGTACGGTACCCGCGGGCAGGGCGTCGGCGGCCGGGTCGCCGCACTCGGCCGGCTCGGCGCCGTCCATGGTGCGGGGCAGTTTCAGCGCCATCACGGCGCCCGCGAGCAGCAGGCCCGCGCTGACCACGAGCGTGACGTGCAGCCCGTGCACGAAGGCGTGCCGGGCGGCGGCGTGCAGGGAGTCCCCCGCCGCGCCGCCGAGGTGGGCGGCGACCTGGTAGGCCTCGCCGAGCGAGTGCGCGGCGTCGCGCGCCGCGTCGGCCGGGACGCCGGGGAGGTCGGTCAGGCCGGGCGCGTAGGCGGCGTTCATCACGCTGCCGAGCAGGGCGATGCCCATACCCGCGCCGAGCTGGTACGAGGTCTCGCCTATGGAGGCCGCGCCGCCGGCGGTGTCCGCCGGGGCCTCGCTGAGCATGGACTCGTAGGCCGCGAACAGGGTCGTCTGCAGGCCGAAGCCGAGCAGGACGAACCCGACGGTGAGCAGCACGGGCCGGTCCTGCTGGCCCATCAGCGTCAGCAGCAGCACGGCGGCGGCGGTCAGGACGAAGCCGAAGGAGACCATCCTGCGCGGGCCGACCCGCTGGAGGGTGTACGAACCGGTGGCGCCGGCGGCCATGGCGGCGAAGGTGAGCGGCAGCAGCCGCAGCCCGGTCTCCAGCGGACTCAGGCGCAGCACCAGCTGGAGGTACTGGACGGCGATCAGCTCCAGGCCGACCAGGGCCAGCATGGCGAGCACGATGCAGCCGACGGAGGTGGAGAACGCGGCACGGGAGAACATCCGCATGTCGATCAGCGGGTGCTCGCGGCGCCTCTGGCGGCGTACGAAGAGGATCAGCAGGGCCGCGCCGAGCACCAGGGGCACCAGCGCCTCGGGGTCCAGGAGGTGCCGTTCGGCGCCGAACCGCTTGACCCCGAGGACCACGCCGAGGACCCCGCCCGCGGCCATGAGGGCGCCCAGCACGTCCCAGGGTCCGTCCGCCGCGCCCCGGGATTCGGGCAGCAGCCAGCGGCCGAGCGGCAGGATCAGGGCCATCAGCGGGATGTTGATGAGGAAGACGGAACCCCACCAGTAGTGCTGGACGAGGAAGCCGCCGAGGACGGGGCCGCTGGCCGCGCCGATCGCGGCGACGGCGGTCCAGATGCCGATGGCGAGCGCCCGTTCGCGCCGGTCGGGGAAGACCTGGCGCAGGATCGACAGGGTGGCGGGCATGATCATCGCCCCGCCGATGCCGAGCAGGGCGCGCGCGGCGATCAGGACCTGGGCGTCGTGGGCGAGGGCGGCGATGGCGGAGGCGACGCCGAAGAGGCCGTAGCCGAGGAGCAGGATCCGGCGGCGGCCGACCCGGTCTCCGAGGGTGCCGAAGAGGATCAGCAGCGAGGCGCAGACCAGCGGGTAGGCGTCGACGATCCACAGGAGTTCCACGGCACCGGGGCGCAGGTCCTCGGTGACGGAGGGGACGGCCACGTGCAGGATCGTCGCGTCGAGCGCGACGAGCACGAGGCTGACGCACAGGACGGCCAGGACGACCCAGCGGTTGGCGCCGCCGGAGGCGGCGCTGACCCGCTGCCAGAGGGAAGGGTTCCCGTCGCCGGTCGTGTGCGTCCCCGACATGCGTGTACCTCCCAGGTGATCCCTCGCACTCGGCGGACCAGCGTCGTTGTGGCGCCGCAGGTGGTGCGCTGGGCGGCGTCCAACGGGGTCCGGCATCGACTCGCGAGTGAACGGTCAGCGTACGCGAGTTCGCGTGTCCGACACGTGGTCAAGCTCTCATCGCGACGGCGGCCCCGGTGTGGTGTGCGCCACTCGCCCCGCTGTGTCCTCACTCCCCCGTACACGCCCGGCCACGGCCCGTGGTTCTCGTTCGGGGCCCGGGGCCGGGGCGTCGATACTCGTCTGCGTGAGAACCGACCCCACCCACGAGGTGCCCGTGAAGGAACCCGGACCCCGCCGGGCCGCGCCCGCGCTCGCCGCCTTCGCCGCGGTCCGCATGCTCGGCCTGGGCGTCCTCGGCGTGTGGGGCGCGGTGGCCGGCAGCAGCCCGCACACACTGCTGTCGGCCCGCTGGGACTCGCTCTGGTACGCCCGGGTCGCCGGCGGCGGGTACGGGTACGAGGTGGTCCTGCCGAACGGGGCCGTCCATTCCAGCCTGGCCTTCTTCCCGTTGCTGCCGTGGCTGGAGCGGCTGCTGGCGGCGCCCACCGGGCTCTCGTACGGTTCCGCGGGCCTGGTGGTCTCGGCGGTGGCGGGGCTCGCCGCCGCGTGGGGGATCTTCGCCGTCGCGGACCTGCTGTACGGGCGCCGCGCCGGGGTGCTGGCGGCGGCGCTGTGGGCGGCGCTGCCGGTCGGGATCGTGCAGTCCATGGCGTACAGCGAGTCGCTGTTCACCGCCCTGGCGGCCTGGGCCCTGTACGCGGTCCTGCGCGGGCGCTGGATCACGGCGGGCCTGCTCGCGGCCGGCGCGGGGCTGACCCGGCCGGTCGGCGCGGCCGTGGTCGCGGCGGTGTGGGTGGCCGCGGCCCTGGCGTGGCGGCGCGGGGAGCGGTCGTGGCGGACGGCGGCCGGGGTGCTGCTGGCTCCGCTGGGCGCGGCCGCGTACGTGCTGTGGGTGGGGCGGCGGACCGGCGGCGGACTGCTGGGGTACCTGGACGTACAGGCCGGCTGGGGCAACGGCTTCGACGGGGGCTGGGCCTTCGCCCGCTTCGTCGGGGCACGTCTGGCGTCCTCCGCCTTCGCGGCCGGGCTCGGCCTGATCGCCGGGGTGCTGCTGGTGCTGTGGCTGTACCGGCTGTGCGTGCGGCAGCGGCAGCCCGCCGCGCTGCTCGTGTACGCCGGGGTCGTGGTGGCCCTCGCCCTGTGCGCCTCCGGGTACTTCGGGTCCAAGCCGCGGCTGCTGCTGCCCGCGTTCCCGTTGCTGCTGCCCGTGGCGGTGGCCCTGGCCCGGTGGCGGACCGGCCGGGCGGTGGCGGTGCTGGGGACGGCGGCCCTGGCGTCGGCGGTGTACGGAGCGTTCTGGCTGAACGGTTCGGGGCCTCCGTGATCACGGAATGGATCATTCCAATCCATGATTGCGTAAAGGAATTGAACGAAAGCAATAAATCCGAGGCGCGTATGCGGATAATTACCGGGGCGGCAGTCCCGGAGTTGAATCGGCGGAGTTCCAACAAGCGCCGGAATAGCGGCAATTAAGTTCTGCGTGAGACGCACTCCACATCACATGGTCATCACAAAGCCCGCGATTCGACCGGGCCGCCCGTCGTCGCGCGGTAACGTCGATTGAGTGCGTACCGACCAAATGCTGACCCGTCTGGAGCCGGTGTTCGCCCGGCTGGACCGGGAACCAGAGCGACCGGCTCATCTGCAAACACCGCGGATGAGCCGGCACCGCGTCGTGCTCCTCGCCGCCCTGCTCGCGTGCTACCTCGCGATCGTCGTGGCCGTGCTGACGACGTCCTGGCTCGTCCGGCTGGACTGGCAGATCATGTTCTTCCGGCCCTACGAGCAGTGGCCGCAGCTGCACGCCTTCCTCGACTACCTCGTCGTACTCGGCCAGCGCGGACCCACCGCCGTCATGGTCGCGGCCTGGCTCGGATGGCGCTCCTGGCGCCAGCACACCCTCCGCCCGCTGATCACCCTCGGCGTCGCGCTGCTGCTGCTCAACATCACCGTCGGCTCCGTGAAGCTCGGCCTCGGCCGGCTCGGTCCGCACTACGCCACCCAGATCGGCTCCGCCGAGCTCTTCGCGGGCGGCGATATATTTCCTTCCGGCCACACCGCCAACGCCGTCGTGACCTGGGGGATCCTGGCCTATCTGGCCTCCACCACCGTCACCCGGCGGGTGCTGTCCGTGTTCTCCGCCGTCGTCTCGCTGAGCGTCGGGGCCACGACCGTCTACCTCGGCACCCACTGGGTGAGCGACGTCCTGCTGGGCTGGCTCGCAGGTCTGCTGATCATGCTGGCGCTGCCCTGGTTCGAGCCGCTCATCGCCCGCGCCGAGGCCTACGTCTTCGAGCTGCGCGAGCTGTGGCGCCGCCGCCTGGAGGACGGCAGGCTCTCCGAGCCGGTCGCCGCCGCGCTCACCCCGCTGCTCTCCGCGGGCGGCAAGTGGCAGCCGAGGCGCTCCGACGAGGAGTCGGCCGCCCCGGTCACCGTGCCGGGCGGCGCGGCGGCCGGGCACTCCCCGGCGCTGCGCCCCGCCGGCCACCCAGTCGCCCGCCAGCACGTCATCCGCTCCGAGCGGACGCCGGTCACCCCGGCCGGCAGCCGCCGGCCGGCGCACACGGAACGGGCCGCCGCCCGGGGGGCCTCGGCCCGCCCGGCCGGCTGATCGGCACTCCCGCGGGGACGGTACGCACACCCCCACCCCGCACCCCCGCGACGGCGGGCCGGTTCACCGAACCGGCCCGCCGTCGCCGTTGATATGCACGGCGCGTCAGCCGGACGACCGGAGGTTCCTCCGTACCGGGTCACGCTTGTGTCACGGGTTGTCGACAGCCGGGCTCCCGATCGGCATTCTCCGCGTCCCCCGTCCGGAGCAGCCCCGGAACCCGTTCGCATTTCCGCCGGAGAACCGTCGAATTCCGACCGGGCATTCTCGTTCCCCCCGCTCCGCTCTCACTCCGCCGTGGGCTCCAGGGCACGGCCGAGAAGGTCGCGCGCACTGCGGATCCGTTCCGTCAGCTCGGGCGGCTCCACCACCTCGAACTCGCACCCGAGCAGCATGAGGTGAATGACCAGAACGTCCAGACTCACCGCCCCGGTGCGCAGCAGGCAGCCCTGCCCGTCGAGCGGCTCCAGCGCCCCGTCGGAGGGCCCGATGATCCGCGCCGCCTCCTCGGCCGGCATCCGCAGCCGCACCACGGCACGGGCCGCGTAGGCGCCCTGCGCCACGCCCCGCGAGACGTACGCGGCGAGGTCCTCGGCGGGCGGCGGACGCGGGACGAAGCGCGGGCCGTGCGGGGGGCGGGGCTCGATGCGGTCCGCGCGGAAGGTGCGCCAGTCCTCGCGGTCGCGGTCCCAGGCGACGAGGTACCAGCGCCGCTCGCTGCAGACCAGCCGGTGGGGCTCCACGGTGCGGCGGCTGACGTCGCCCCCGTGGTCGCGGTACCCGAAGCGCAGCCGCTCGGAGTCGCGGCACACCGCCGCCAGTTCCGTCAGCACCGCGGGGTCGACGGTGTCCCGCGCGGGCCCGCGCAGCATGGGCACGGTGAACTCGTTCAGCGCCGACACCCGTCCGCGCAGCCGGGCCGGCAGCACCTGCTCCAGCTTGGCCAGGGCCCGTACGGAGGCCTCCCCGATCCCCTCGACGCCGTTCCCGGCGGCCGTCCGCAGCCCGACCGCCACCGCGACGGCCTCGTCGTCGTCCAGCAGCAGCGGCGGCAGTTCGGCCCCCGCCCCGAGCTGGTAGCCGCCGCCGGTGCCCGGACTGGCGTTCACGGGGTAGCCGAGCCCCCGCAGCCGGTCGACGTCCCGGCGCACGGTGCGCGGCGTGACCCCGAGCCGTTCGGCGAGATCGGCGCCGGTCCATTCGCGGTGGGCCTGCAACAGGGACAACAGGCGCAGCAGCCGCGCGGAGGTATCGAGCATGCCCGCAGTCTCCCCCGTGACGGCCACCTGGGGTGAGGCGCGGCCGGGGTCCGGGTGGGGGCGGGTCGGGGGAAGGGCCCGGCGCGGCTGCCCGCCCCGCCCCCGCCCGGCCTCAGCTGCCCGGCGCGGCCGGACCTCGGGAAGGCGCCCCGCGGCCCGGCGCCGGCCGCACCGGGACCGGCTCCACGGCCGGCGGGGGCGCCGCCGCGGGACCCGTCGGGGCCGTGGCCGGCGCGGGGCCGGCCGGCGCGGGCACCGCGGGGGTCGGCGGACCGGCCGGGGTCTGACCGGGAGGCGGCGGACCGGTCGGGGTCGGGCCCGGAGGCGGCGGCGGGTCCGCCGGGAGGGTCAGGAAGAGGCCCGTCCTCAGACGCTCCGGCCGGTCCCCGATCGCCCCGCGGTTCGCCTCGTAGAGGGGCCGCCACCCGCCCCGCACCCGCCTCTTGCGCGCGATCCCGTCCAGCGTCTCCCCGGCCCGCACCACGTGCGCCCGCCCCGCCAGCCCGTACCGCTTCGCGCACACCGGCCACGCCCCCCACCCCTGGGCGCCGAGCAGTTCCTCGGCCACCAGGATCTGCTGGCCCCGGCTCGCCAGGTCCGCCCGCGGCGCGTGGGCGAGGCCCCCGTACTCCTCCCATGTCGGCTGCCGGAACTGCAGCCCCCCGTAGAACCCGTTCCCGGTGTTCACCGCCCACCGACCGCCGCTCTCGCAGTCGGCGACGCAGTCCCACGGCCACTGCCCGCCCGGCCCGCAGTCCCCCGCCCGGTACCCGGCGGCGACGCCCGGCGGTCCGGGCGCCGGGGGCGGCGGCACGACGGCGGCACCGGCCCGGACGGCACCACCGGCACCACCGGCACCGGCGGCGCCCACGGCACCGGCCGGCACGGGTACGAGCACCAGCACGGCCACGGCGGCGGCAGCCGACACGGCACGCCGGAGGCGGAGTTCGGGCATCGGGTCACGCTACGCAGCCCCCTCCCCGCGCCCGGCCCGCCACGCGGCGCTCCCCCGCGCCCCACCCGGACGGCCGACCGCCGGCCCCTCCCGGAAACGACCAGCCGCGACCAGCAACTGCGCACAAACAAGCAACAGTTGACACCAAGCGGAAGTGCCGCTCGCCGGGTTCACTCCTTCGGGTGGCCGGTTCGATTCCGTTCCCTCAAACGGCGTGACCCCGGCGACCGCTCCTCCGTTGAGCCCGGCGAGCCGGGAACCCCCCGGCCTCCGCACGAATGAGGAGCCACCCCGTGCCGCGCATGCTCGACGTCAGTCTTGAGGTACGTGCCGAGATCGGTGACGAAGAAGCCGACAGGCTGCTCACCGGCGACGACGCCCCGCGCAGTTACGACTGCACCTCCTGCCGCACCCCCGGCGACCCCGAGACCGACCCCACGAGCACGGTGCTGTTCGTCGGCGAGGAGACCGCGGTGCTGGCCTTCGCCCACGCCGGCTGCATCCCCTCCCAGGTGGTCACGGTCTCCGAGGAGCAGCTCCAGGGCGCCGTCCGCAGCATCACCGGCGACAGCCCCGCCCCGGAGGCCGCCGGCTCCGGCGCCGGCGCCCCGCAGGCCGTCCCCGGCGGCCAGGCCGTCCTCGGGATCACCAGTGGCCTGGTCCTGATCCGCGGCGAGCTGCACCCGGCCCTGGTCGTCGAGCCGACCGCGCCGATCGCCCGCCCCGGCACCACCGGCCCCGGCGACGACTTCCTGCCGCTCCTCATCGAGCAGGGCTTCATCCCCGTCATGGACACCAACGAGGTCCCGTCCCTGCTCCCGGGCTGGTCCGTGCTCCTGGCCGGCGGCCAGCTGCACGCCGTGCTCCAGCCCGGTGCCGAGGGCGGCCCGCAGGTGGCGTGGTGGCAGGCGCACCAGGCCCTGAGCGTCACCGACGGCTGGCGGGCCGCCGTCAACAAGACCCAGCGCGTGCTCGTCTACGCCGCCCCGGTCGGCTCCATCGGCCAGCAGCCCCGCGAGGACCTGCTCCGCGACGCCCTGGACAAGGCCGCGAGCAACGGCAAGCTGGTCGCCGCCGCGATGCCGCTCGCCGGTGCTCCGGGCGCCTGACCCGCCCTTCCCTCCCCACCCCGGAACGACCGCCCGCCCCACCCGCTGGGGCCGGGCGGTATGCGCCGGGGGTGCGCGGTCCGTCCCGCGCACCCCCGGCGATCTGCGTTTTCCGTCCCGTCACCCCGCATCCGCAGGGCCCCGGGTTCGTTGGCTGATACGTGCATTCATACGACCCCTCCCGCGCCCCGTCCTATCCGAGCAGCGTCCCCCCGATGCGCCCCGCACGGGACCGGGACGTCCCCCCGGCCGCTTCGCACACCCCGATCTACGACACGCTCTGCTCGGAGTACCTGCGCGCCTTCCGGGCGCTGCCGGGCGACCGCAGCGGCGAGGAGAACCTCGGCTTCACCGCGTTCTCGTACGGTTCCTCGTACCCGATGGTCCCGTACGGCGGTTCCTACACCGGCAGCTCGTACGGCAGCGGCTGGAACGGTTCCGCATGGCAGCAGAGCGAGCCCTGGCAGTCCTCGTACCCGCCCGCGCCGGCCCCGCAGCCCTCCTACGCACACGCCGCCGCCGGGTCCGGATACGCCGGCGGGCGGCAGCACCAGACCGGGATGCAGCACATCCCGGCGGCCCTGCCGCCCGCTCCGCGCCGGGGTTACTGACCCCGGCGGCGACCCGCTACTTCTTCTTCTTGTACTGAGCGCCGCGCTTCTCGCGCACCCGCACCGAGATGTGGATCGGGGTGCCCTCGAAGCCGAACTCCTCGCGCAGACGGCGCTCGATGAAGCGCCGGTAGCCGTGCTCCAGGAAGCCGGAGGCGAAGAGGACGAACCGCGGCGGCTTGCTGCCCGCCTGGGTACCGAACAGGATGCGGGGCTGCTTTCCGCCGCGGATCGGGTGCGGGTGCGCCGCGACGACCTCACCGAGGAAGGCGTTCAGCCGACCGGTGGGGACGCGCGTCTCCCAGCCCGCGAGGGCGGTCTCGATCGCGGGGACCAGCTTCTCCATGTGGCGGCCGGTCAGCGCGGAGACGTTGACCCGGGGCGCCCAGGAGACCTGCTGCATCTCGGTCTCGATCTCGCGTTCGAGGTAGTAGCGGCGCTCCTCGTCCAGCTCGTCCCACTTGTTGTACGCGATCACGATCGCGCGGCCCGCCTCGACGGCCATGGTGATGATGCGCTGGTCCTGGACGCTGATCTGCTCGGTCGTGTCGATCAGGATGACCGCGACCTCCGCCTTCTCCACGGCGGCGGCCGTGCGCAGGGAGGCGTAGTAGTCGGCGCCCTGCTGCAGGTGCACCTTCTTGCGGATGCCCGCGGTGTCCACGAACTTCCAGGTGACGCCGCCGAGCTCGATCAGCTCGTCGACCGGGTCGCGGGTGGTGCCGGCGAGCTCGTTGACGACGACGCGGTCCTCGCGGGCGACCTTGTTCAGGAGCGAGGACTTGCCGACGTTCGGGCGGCCGATCAGGGCGATGCGGCGGGGGCCCCCGAGGGCGGCGCCGCCGAAGGTCTGCTCGGGGGCCTCCGGCAGGGCCTCCAGGACGGCGTCGAGCATGTCACCCGTACCGCGGCCGTGCAGGGAGGAGACCGGGTGCGGCTGGCCGAGGCCCAGCGACCACAGGGAGGCCGCGTCGGCCTCGCCGCTCTGGCCGTCGACCTTGTTGGCGCACAGCACGACGGGCTTGCCGGCCCGGCGCAGCAGCTTGACGACGGCCTCGTCGGTGTCGGTGGCGCCGACCTTGGCGTCGACGACGAAGACGACCGCGTCCGCGGCCTCGATGGCGTACTCGGCCTGGGCGGCGACGGAGGCGTCGATGCCGAGGACGTCCTGCTCCCAGCCGCCGGTGTCGACGACCTTGAAGCGGCGCCCGGCCCACTCGGCCTCGTAGGTCACGCGGTCGCGGGTGACGCCCGGCTTGTCCTCCACGACGGCCTCACGGCGGCCGATGATGCGGTTCACCAGGGTCGACTTGCCCACGTTCGGGCGGCCCACGACGGCGAGGACGGGCAGCGGGCCGTGTCCGGCCTCCTCGATCGCGCCTTCGACATCCTCGATGTCGAAGCCTTCCTCCGCGGCGAGCTCCATGAACTCCGCGTACTCGGCGTCGCCAAGTGCTCCGTGGTCGTGCTGGTCGTTCATGAAGTCCGTTCCTCGTCGTTCGTGGTGATCGGTGGCATCCGCGCAGCGCGGGTCCACTACTAGGTCAAGTCTCGCTCAGCGGCCGGTGAGGCGCTTGGCGTCGGCCAGGTGGGCGGTCAGCCGTCCCTGGATGCGTTCGGTGGCCTGGTCCAGCGCGGTGCGCGTACGCCGGCCGGTGCCGTCCCCGGCGTCGAAGGCGGAGCCGAAGACGACGTCCACCCGGCTCTTCAGCGGCGGCAGGCCCTTGACGAGCCGCCCCCGGGCCTCGGTGCTGCCGAGGACCGCGACGGGCACGATCGGGGCGCCGCTGCGGACCGCGAAGTACGCGAGCCCGGCGCGCAGGGAGGCGAAGTCGCCCTCGCCACGGGTTCCCTCCGGGAAGATCCCCAGGGCGCCACCCCGCTCCAGCACCCCGAGGGCGTGGGTGATGGCGGTGCGGTCCGTGCCGGTCCGGTCCACCTTCACCTGGCCGATCCCCTCCAGGAAGGGGCCGAGGGGGCCTACGTAGGCCTCCTTCTTGATCAGGAAGTGCAGGGGCCGGGGCGCGGTGCCCATGACCATGGGGCCGTCTATGTTGTGGGCGTGGTTCACGGCCAGGATGACGGGGCCGGAGGCGGGCACCTTCCAGGCGCCGAGCACGCGCGGCTTCCACAGGCCGTACATGAGCCCGATGCCGATGCGCCTGCCGACCGCCGCACCCTTGAGGGAGGGCGTACCGCTCACCTGGGCCGCCGCTCTGTGCCGCCGGTCGCGCTCCGCCGCTCTTCGACCAGGGTCACGACGCACTCGATGACCTGGTCGAGGGTGAGCTCGGTGGTGTCCACCTCCACGGCGTCGCCGGCCTTGGCCAGCGGGGAGGTCTTGCGGCCGGAGTCGGCCGCGTCGCGCTTGATCAGGGCTTCCTTGGTGGCCGCGAGGTCCGTGGCCTCCTTGCCGCGCAGCTCGCCGCTGCGGCGGGCCGCGCGGGCCTCGGCGGAGGCCGTCAGGAAGATCTTGAGGTCGGCGTCGGGCAGGACGGTGGTGCCGATGTCCCGGCCCTCGACCACGATGCCCTCGGCCTCCCGGGCCGCCTCGGCGGCGATGGAGCGCTGGAGCTCGGTGATCAGGGTGCGCACCTCGGGGACGGCGCTGACGGCGCTGACCTTGGAGGTGACCTCCCGGGTGCGGATCGGGCCGGAGGCGTCCAGGCCGTCGACGGTGATGGTGGGCGCGGCCGGATCCGTACCGGACACGAGGGCGGGCTTGCCCGCCGCTACGGCGATGGCCTGCGGGTCGTCGGTGTCGACGCCGTTGGTGATCATCCACCAGGTGATGGCCCGGTACTGGGCGCCGGTGTCCAGGTAGCGCAGCCCGAGCTTGGCGGCCACGGCCTTGGAGGTGCTGGACTTGCCCGTGCCGGAGGGACCGTCGATGGCGACGATCACGGCGGACTGAGCGGCGGTTTCCACGGTGCGGGCACCTTCCTGGTTGCGCGTACGTGTCCGGGCGCGCCAAGAGCGCCCCTCCCCCAGGTTACCGGCCCCCGGCGCCCCCTGACTCCGCCGCGTCCCCGCCCCGTGCGGGGGCGGGACCGACGGCGGGTGCCGGGGGCGCGGTCCGGCTACTGCTGGCGCAGGGCCCAGCCCCGCTCGCGCAGCTCGGCGGTCAGGCCGGCGACGGCGCGGGGCTCCACCATGAGCTGCACCAGACCGGCCTGCTGGCCCGTGGCGTGCTCGATCCGCACGTCCTCGATGTTGACCCCGGCCCGGCCCGCGTCGGCGAAGATCCGTGCCAGCTCGCCGGGCTGGTCGCTGATGAACACCCCGACCGTCTCGTAGGCCGTGGGGGCGGCGCCGTGCTTGCCGGGGACCCGGACCCGGCCGGCGTTCCCGCGCCGCAGGACGTCCTCGATGCCCTCGGCCCCGCCCCGGCGCTTGGCCTCGTCGGCCGACTGGAGTCCGCGCAGGGCCTCGACGGTCTCCTCCAGGTCGGCGGCGATCCCGGCCAGGACGTCGGCCACCGGCCCCGGGTTCGCCGAGAGGATCTCCACCCACATGCGGGGGTCGGAGGCCGCGATCCGGGTCACGTCGCGGATGCCCTGGCCGCACAGGCGCACGGCGGTCTCGTCCGCCTCCTCCAGGCGCGCGGCCACCATGCTGGACACGAGCTGCGGGGTGTGGGAGACCAGGGCGACCGCCCGGTCGTGCGCGTCGGCGTCCATCACGACGGGGACCGCCCGGCACAGCGCGACCAGTTCCAGGGCCAGGTTCAGCACCTCGTGGTCGGTGTCGCGGGTGGGCGTGAGCACCCAGGGGCGCCCCTCGAAGAGGTCGGCGGTGGCGGCGAGCGGCCCGGAGCGTTCCTTGCCGGCCATGGGGTGGGTGCCGATGTACGCGGAGGTGTCGGCGCCGAGGGCGGCCAGCTCCCGGCGGGGCCCGCCCTTGACGCTGGCCACGTCCACGTAGGCACGGGCGAGCCCGCGTCCGATCGCGTCGGCCAGGGCCGCGGCGACGTGGGCCGGGGGGACGGCGACGATCGCGAGGTCGACCTGCCCCTCGGGGGCGTCGTCGCTGCCGGCGCCGAGGGCGGCCGCGGTACGGGCCTGCGCCGGGTCGTGGTCGACCAGGTGGACGGCGATGCCCCGGGCGGTCAGGGCGAGCGCCGCGGAGGTGCCGATCAGTCCGGTTCCGATGACGACGGCGGTTCTCACGGGGCGCTCCAGGGTGATCGCGTGACGGCGGGTCCTGACTCAGGGTAGCCACCCGGTGCACGGCGAGGGCCCGGCGGCCACCCCGTGGGACGACCACCGGGCCCTGGCGGGTCTCGCTAGAGGTTCTGCGCCCTGATGATGTCCTCCAGCGAACCGGGCGGGATCGACCCGCCGGGGCTCAGCTTGTCCACGGCCTGCGGCAGGGACCGCGCGATCTGGTCGGCGGCCTGTTCGGGGCTGACGCCGGCCTGTTCGGCTGCCTGCCGCAGGGCCCCGTCCGGCAGTGCGTCGGCCATCTGCGAGCCGCTGACCGGCTGGTTCTCCCCGGTACCGATCCAGGACTGCGCCTGGTCGGCGAGGCCGGACTTGGTCAGCATGTCCATGAGCCCGCCGAGCGGGTTGCTCCCGCCGCGCCCTGGCCGTTGCCGCTTAGGGCCCCGAGCAGCGCGCCGAGGATGTTGCCCGCGCCGCCGCCCTGGCCGCCTTGACCGCCCTGACCGCCGCCGCCGAGCAGGCCGCCGAGAAGGGAACCGAGGTCATTACCCGCCATGGTCACGCCTTTCGCAGAGGGACCGGGCCGCACTCAGGCGTCACACCCGGCTTCGAGACACGGACAATGTCACCCGTATCAGGGCATGTCGCCACCTGGCGCACACCCTTCGGCGCCCCTTGCGGTAGAACCACCGGCATGATCTTCCACATCGTCCCGCTCGCCGACTGGAGCGCCGCGCCCGGGCTCCCGTACGCCCCGCCCTCCCTGGCCTCGGAGGGGTTCGTGCACTGTTCGGCCGACCGCCCCACCGCCCTCGCCATCGTGGAGGCCCACTACCGGAACACGCCCGGCACCCTGCTCGCCGTGGAGCTCGACGAGGCGGCCCTGAGCGCCGAGGTCCGCAGGGAGTCCGGTTCCGACGGCCGCTACCCCCACGTGTACGGGCCGTTGAACCGGGAGGCCGTGGTACGCGTGTGGGAGGTGGTACGCGTCCCGGACGGCCCTGCGGACCTTCGCCCGTGGCAGTCGGCGGGATGAAGCGGGACCGGAGCGTGTGGCGGGCTTCTCCCGGAGCCCGGCACGCGCCAGGATGCTGCTCGCCATCGCCGTCCCCGCCCCCCATCGAGGAGTCCCCATGACCGACACGCATCCGATGAGCGACACCGCGTCCGCCGCACGCCGCACGGTACTGGCGGCCGGCGCGGCCGCCCTCGCCGGCGGCACGCTCGCCGCCTGCGGCGGTGGCGGCGGCGGCACGGAGAAGCCCGCCCAGGACACCGGCAGCGCGCCGAACGCCGACCGGTCCCCCGGCGAGGCCTCCGGCTCCGCCACGGGCAAGATCCTGATGAAGTCCTCGTCGGAGGTCCCGGTCGGCGGTGGCGTCGTGCTCAAGGAGCAGAAGCTGGTGGTGACCCAGCCTACGGCCGGGTCCTTCCGCTGCTTCTCCGCGGTGTGCACGCACCAGGGCTGCCTCGTGAACAAGCCCGAGAACGGCGTGATGCACTGCCCCTGCCACGGCAGCGAGTTCCAGGCCTCGGACGGCGCGGCGATCAAGGGTCCGGCCACGAAGCCGCTCCCGGAGAAGAAGATCACCGTGGCGCCCGACGGCGCAATCTCGCTCGCCTAGCGCGGGCCGGGGCGCCTAACCTCCCCGGATGGACGACCTCACCCTGGTACGGGACCACACGATCTACGCCTGCGTGATGGGCTCCCGTGCCTTCGGGCTGGCGACGGAGGCGAGCGACACCGACCGGCGCGGTGTCTTCCTCGCCCCCACCCCGCTGTTCTGGCGGTTCGAGAAACCGCCGACGCACGTGGAGGGGCCCCGGGAGGAGGAGTTCTCCTGGGAGCTGGAACGCTTCTGCGAACTGGCCCTGCGCGCCAACCCGAACATCCTGGAGTGCCTGCACTCCCCCCTGGTCGAACGGCTCACCCCGGCCGGCGAGGAACTCCTCTCCCTGCGCGGGGCGTTCCTCTCCCGCCGGGCCCACACCAGCTTCAGCCGCTATGCCGCCTCCCAGCACGGCAAGCTCCTCGCGGACGTCCGTCTGCACGGCGCCCCGCGCTGGAAGCACGCCATGCACCTGCTGCGCCTGCTGATCTCCTGCCGCGACCTGCTGCGCACCGGCCGCCTGACGATCGGGGCGGGCCCGGACCGCGAGAGCCTCCTCGCGGTCAAGCGCGGCGAGCGGACCTGGGAGGAGGTCGACGCCTGGATGGCCCGCCTCACGGAGGAGACCGACACCGCCCTCGCCACGACCCCGCTCCCCGCGGAACCGGACCTCCCCCGCGTGGCGGACTACCTCCACCGCATCCGCCGCGCCTCGGCCGCCCGGGACCTGCCTCCGAGGGGCTAGGACCCGGCCCCCGGGGGCCCGCCGCTCACACCGCCAGCGGCTCCCGGCACCGCACCACGAACGCGTCGAGCGCCCCGTACGCGCCCGCCTCCCCCGGCAGCCCCGTCGCCGCCTGCGCCGCGTCGAGCACCGCGTGCAGCGCCTCGTAGGGCGCCGCCACGGCGGGGCCGTCGTACCCGCCGTGCTCGGCGGCCACCTTGGCCTCGACCAGCCCGGCCAGCCACGCGGGGGCCTCGGCCACCTCCCCGAGCAGCGTGGGCAGGTGCGCCTGCACCTCGCCCGAGCGCATCAGGTGGATGCCGGTGAGCAGGGCGCGGAAGGCGTAGAGGAGCGGCTTCAGTTCCCCGCTCCTCTCGAACAGCCGCCACTGGGTGGCGGCGAACCCGCGGTAGTGGTGGGCGTGGTGCGAGGTGAGCACGCCCGGCGCCAGCGCCACCAGCTCCTCGTGCTCGGGTGTCGTGTGGACCACGAGCGGGGAGAGCAGCTGCTCCAGTACGTAGCCGTTGCGCTTGAGCATCAGGCGGACGAACTTGCGCAGGTCGTGGGTGACGAGGTCCATCTCCACCCCGTCGTGGTCCCACATCCGGGTCCGGGTCTCCTCCGGCTCGCGCAGGCCGAGCAGCGCGGCCGCCGGCAGCAGGTGCGCGCCGCGCAGGTCGACGTCCGAGTCACGGGAGGGGAAGCCGTACACGTGGGCGCCCGAGACCGTGGCGAAGAGCAGCGGGTCGGGCTGACGGGTCACGACGGGCGTCAGGTCGAGGGTCATCGCGTCGAGCACGGATCACGCGTCCCAGAGGGTGCCGAAGGACAGGAGTTCGGCGCGGTACTCGATGCGGCCCTCCCAGTCCCGGGGCCAGACGTCCGCGCCGAGGTGGGCGCCCGCGAAGGCGCCGGCCAGGCAGGCGATCGAGTCGGAGTCGCCCGCCGTGCAGGCGGCGCGGCGCAGCGCGAGGAGGGGTTCGTCGGGGAAGAGGAGGAAGCAGTGCAGGGCGGTGGCCAGGGCCTCCTCGGCGATCCAGCCCTCGCCGGTGGCCAGGCAGGGGTCGGTTTCCGGGGAGGGGGTGCGCAGGGCCGCCGCGAGGCGGTCCAGGACGGCCAGGCACTCGTCCCAGCCGCGGGCCATGAAGGACTCCGGCGAGGCGTCGGAGGCGGTGCGCATCCAGAGGTCGCCGAGCCAGCGCTCGTGGTAGCGGGTGCGGTTCTCCAGGGCGTACGAGCGCAGCCGTCCGACCAGGCCGGTCACCTCGGTGCCCTGCGCGAGCAGGTACACGGCCCGCGCGGTCAGGTCGGAGGCGGCGAGGGCGGTGGGGTGGCCGTGCGTGAGGGCGGACTGGAGCTGGGCGGCGCCCGCCCGTTCCTCCTCCGTCCAGCCGGGGACCAGCCCGACCGGCACCACGCGCATGTTCGCGCCGCAGCCCTTGGAGCCGGTCTGGCTGGCGTCGCGCCAGTCCCGCTCCGGGTGGTCGAGGAGGCCGCAGGCCACCAGGCAGGTGCGGCCGGGGGCCCGGTTGTTCTCCGGGGAGTGGTACCAGTCGACGAACTCCTCGCGGACCGGCCGGGTGAGCCGCAGCGGGCCGACCGGGCCGCGTTCGGCGGCGGTGCGCATGCCCCGTGCCAGCGCCAGGGTCATCTGGGTGTCGTCGGTGACGAGGGCGGGGCGGGGCAGGGCCATCTCCCGCCACGGCCCGGTCTTGGCCAGGATGGACGGCACGTCGTTGAACTCGGTCGGGAAGCCGAGGGCGTCGCCGAGGGCGAGGCCGATCAGGGCGCCGGTGGCGGGGCGCTTGCCGGCTATCGGGCGGGGCGGCGTCGGGCTGGTCATCGGGCAGGACCTTCCGTGGGGCGGAGCAGGGGCGGGTGGAGGGCGGTCGCCGGTCCCGCCCGGTAGAGCGCGGCGGGTTTGCCGCGGCCGCCGGTCAGGCGGGCGGCTCCGGGGACGGCCTCGACGAAGCCGGGCGTGGCGAGGACCTTGCGGCGGAAGTTGGGGCGGTCCAGGGCGGTGCCCCAGACGGTCTCGTACACGGCCCGGAGCTCCCCGAGGGTGAACTCGGGCGGGCAGAAGGCGGTGGCCAGGCAGGTGTACTCCAGCTTGGAGCCCACCCGCTCCCGCGCGTCCGCCAGGATCCGCGCGTGGTCGAAGGCCGGCTCCGTCACCTCCCCGACGGGGATCCAGCTCGCCCGGTCGGCGTCCCCGCCGCCCTCCGCGGCCGGTTCGGGCATGTCGGGGACCAGCGCCGTGAAGGCCACCGAGACGACCCGCATGCGGGGGTCCCGGTCGGGTTCGCTGTAGGTGCGCAGCTGTTCCAGGTGGAGGGAGGCGACCAGGGAGGGGTCCAGGCCCGTCTCCTCGGCGAGTTCGCGGCGGGCCGCGGTCTCGGCGGACTCGCGCGGCAGGACGAAGCCGCCGGGCAGGGCCCAGGCGCCCGCGTACGGTTCCTGCCCGCGCCGGATCAGCAGGACGTGCAGGACGCCGCCGCGCACGGTGAGGACGGCGAGGTCGACGGTCACCGCGAACGGCTCGAAGGCGTACGGGTCGTAGGGCGCGGACCCGTCCGGCCCCGGCTCCCCGGTGCCACCCTCACCCCCCGTGCCCGTGCCCCCGATGCCCGCACCCGCGGCGCCCGGATCACCGGCACCGCCGCTCCCGCGGCCCGCCGCGCCCGCGCTCATCGCCGCTCCGGGAGGGGGGCCGCGAACTGCCAGCCTTCCTCCAGCAGGGCGTCCACCGCCGCCACGGCCGTCTCCAGCCGGGTGCGCCGGTCCCCGCTCACGACCAGGAAACGCCTTCCGGTGCGCGCGAGTTCCTGCCGGAACCGGCCGGTCATCCACGGTCTCAGCTGCGGTCCGTCGCGCAGCCCGTCGTCCTCGAAGGGCACCCCGGCGTCGTCCGTCAGCAGGTACAGGTCGCGCCGGGTCAGCTCGGCGATCTTCTCGACCTCCCGGCTGCGGCCGCCCGTGTACCGCTCGTGCCAGATACCGGTCGCGAAGGAGTCGGTGTCGCAGAACAGCACGGGCGAGCCCAGCCGGGCCGCCCCTTCCTCGGCCGCGTCCTGGCGGCGGGCGATCACCGGGAACTCCTCCGAGGCGAAGGTCACGTCCGCCCAGGAGGCGGCCGGGTCCGCCGCGCGGGCGGCCGCGAGCTTCTCCTCGCTGTACTCGCGCCCGTACTCGGCGACCCATCCGGTCTTCGCCCACACCCCGCCGCGCCGCCGGTAGTGCGCGGCCAGTTCGCGGGAGAGGGTCGTCGTCCCGGTGGACTCGGCGCCGAGGACCACGACCCGCCGGGTCAGGGCGGCCCGTACGGCCGGCCCCAGGAACTCCCAGCATCCGGCCGGGTCCGCGCGCACGGCCGTCCCCGAGACCGGGAACAGGGTGCGCGCCGGGTCCACGCAGACCTCCTCGGCGCCGAACCTCCGCGCGAGCTCGGTCCCGTAGGCCTCGGAGGTGAAGACGGCGTCCACGCGCCGGCCCACCGCGCCGCGGAAGATCGCCATGTGCGCCTCCCAGACCGCCGGGTCGTGCAGGTCCACGGGGATGTCGTCCACCGCGCCGACCACCTCGGCGCCAGGGTGCGCCTCGCGCATCCAGGCCACCCGGTCGGCGAGCGGCACCGACTCCACCGAGGCGGCGCACACCAGCACGGTGAGCCGCTCGCACTGGTCCTGGGCGGTGCGCACCAGGTGGTGGTGTCCGGCGTGCGGCGGGTAGAACTTGCCCAGCACCAGCCCGTGCCGGTAGCGCTTGCCGCCGCTCACGCCGCCGCCCCCACTGCCGTACGGGCGCCGGTCGCCGGGAGGCTGCGCCGCCAGCCGACGAGGCCGGCCACGCACAGGGCGAGGAAGGCGACGTACAGGACCGAGGTCAGGTACAGGCCCTTGTAGGCGTAGAGCGGGATGTAGACGAGGTCGGCGGCGATCCACAGCCACCAGGACTCCAGGAGCTTGCGGCACTGCCCGTAGGTGGCCATGAGCGAGAGCCCGGTGGTGAGGGCGTCGGAGAAGGGGACGGTGGAGTCGCTGACCCCGCCCAGCAGCAGGGTCAGCCCGGCGACCCCCACCGCCCCCGCCGCGAGCAGCCAGGCCCATTCGGTGGCCGTCGTGCGGCGCACCGGCAGGGCTCCGGCGGTTCCTGGTCCACCCCCGTGGGTCCAGGACCACCAGCCGTACGCGGCGAGGGCGATGAAGACGACCTGCAGCCCGGCGTCGGCGTAGAGGCCGGACTGCACGAAGAGCACGATGAAGAAGACGTTGTTGGCGATGCCGACCGGCCAGTTCGCGATGTGCTGCCGGGCCACCAGGACGACGCACACGGCTCCGGTGACGAAGCCGAGCACCTCGGTCCAGCTGGTACTCCACCCCATGGCGGTTGCCCCACTTCCTTTAATAGTCACTCTGACTATAAACAGGTTCGGGGGGCCCGGACAAGACGGAAGCCCGCGGCGCCTGGGGCGCCGCGGGCTTCCGGAGTACTGCGGGGGTACTGCGGGGGTCCTACAGACCGACCTCGCGCATCAGCATTCCGACCTCGGTGTTGGTCAGGCGGCGCAGCCAGCCCGACTTCTGGTCGCCCAGCTCGATCGGGCCGAACGAGGTGCGCACGAGCTTGTCCACCGGGAAGCCGGCCTCGGCCAGCATGCGGCGGACGATGTGCTTGCGGCCCTCGTGGAGGGTCACCTCGACCAGGTAGTTCTTGCCGACCTGGTCGACGACGCGGAAGTGGTCGGCGCGGGCGTAGCCGTCCTCCAGCTCGATGCCGTCCTTGAGGCGCTTGCCGATGTCGCGCGGCAGCGCGCCGGTGATCGCGGCGACGTAGGTCTTCTTGACGCCGTACTTCGGGTGCGTGAGGCGGTGGGCCAGCTCACCGTGGTTGGTGAGCAGGATGATGCCCTCCGTCTCGGTGTCGAGCCGGCCGACGTGGAAGAGACGGGTCTCACGGTTGGTGACGTAGTCGCCGAGGCACTGGCGGCCGTCCGGGTCCTCCATCGTGGAGACGACGCCCGCGGGCTTGTTCAGCGCGAAGAACAGGTACGACTGGGTGGCCACGGTCAGGCCGTCCACCTTGATCTCGTCCGACGGCTGGACGCGCTTGCCCTGCTCCAGCACGATCTCGCCGTTGACCTCGACGCGGGCCTGCTCGATGAGCTCCTCGCACGCGCGGCGCGAGCCCATGCCGGCCCGGGCGAGCACCTTCTGCAGGCGCTCGCCCTCCGCCTCGGCACCCGGGAAGGTCTTCGGGGTCTTGATCACGGGCTTGTCGGCGTACCGGTCGCGCACGCGCTCCTCGATCCGCGCGTCCAGCTCGCGGGGACGGGATTGGCCGCTGCGGCTGCCGGGGCCGCTGCGCGGGCCGCCGGCCCCGCCGATGCCGGGGGTCCTGGAGGTCTTGGGGCCGCCCTTGGCACCGCCGCGCGCCGCCGCGCCACGGGCGCCGCCGCCACCGGCGCGGGGGCCGCTGCGGCCGCTGCGCTCGCCCTCGGGGCCGACGTCGTAGCGGCGCTCCTCGGGGCGGGGGTTGCGGGGGCGCTGGGGCGCCTGGTCACGGTCGCGGTCGTAGCCGCCACCCTGGGACCCGCCGGAGGAGGAGCCGCCGCGGTAGCCACCACCGCCGGAGGAGGAGCCGCCGCGGTAGCCGCCACCGCCGGAGGAGGAGCCACCGCGGTAGCCACCCCCACCGGAGGAGGAGCCACCGCGGGAGTTGCCGCCGGAGGAGGAGCCGCCGCGGTAGCCACCGCCGCCGGAGGAGGAGCCGCCGCGGGAGTTACCGCGTCCGCCACCACCGCCGCCGCTGTTCCTGTTGCCGCCGCCGTTGCCGTTGCCGCTGCTTCGCATCAAAGTTCCGTCGTCTTGTCGTCTTCATCGGTATCCGGTGCGTCCGGATCGAACGACGGAACACCCTCTTGCGTCTCTGCTTCGATCGCGTCCGCCTCGGGGAGGAAGGGCGCGAGCTCCGGGAGCTCGTCCAGGCCGCGCAGGCCCATCCGCTCCAGAAAGTAGTTCGTCGTCCTGTACAGGATCGCACCTGTTTCGGGTTCCGTGCCCGCCTCGGCCACCAGACCCCGCTGCAGGAGGGTCCTCATGACCCCGTCACAGTTGACCCCGCGGACCGCCGAGACCCGCGAGCGGCTGACCGGCTGGCGGTACGAGACGACCGCCAGGGTCTCCAGGGCCGCCTGGGTGAGCCGGGCCTGCTGGCCGTCCAGGACGAAGGCCTCGACGGCGGCGGCGTAGGCGGGCCGGGTGTAGAAGCGCCAGCCCCCGGCGACCTCGCGCAGCTCGAACCCGCGCCGCTGCGCCGTGTACTCGTCGGCCAGTGCCACGAGGGCCGAGGCGACCTCGCGCGGGGCGCGCTCCAGCACCTTGGCCAGGTGCGCCACCGTCGCGGGCTCGTCGACCACCATCAGGACGGCCTCCAGGGCCCCCCTCAGGTCCAGCTCCTGCGTCGTCGTCATTCGCGTACCTCCACGACCTGGTCGAACTCGTCGGTCACCGTCGGCATCCCGTCGCCGTCCCCGCCGCTCCACCGGACCGTGAGCGTGAGCAGGGCGTCCTCCTGGTCGAGGACCACGGCCTTCTCCCGGTAGAGCTCCAGGAGGGCCAGGAAGCGGGCGACGACCGTGAGGGTGTCCGGGGCGTCCTCGGTCAGCTCCTGGAAGGTGGCCTCGCCGCGCGCCTTGAGCAGGCGCACGACGAGCCCCGCCTGTTCCCGCACGCTGACGAGGGGGGCGTGGATGTGGTCGACGTAGACCTCGGGCTTCGCCTTCGGCTGCATGGCGCGCACCGCGAGGCGGGCGAAGCCCTCGGCGCCGATGGCGATGACCACGTCGGGCAGCAGCTCGGCGTGGTGCGGCTCCAGCCCCACGGTGCGGGGATAGCGCCTGCCCTCGTCCTCGGCACGGGTCTCGAAGATCGCGGCGATCTGCTTGTACGCCCGGTACTGGAGCAGCCGGGCGAAGAGCAGGTCCCGCGCCTCCAGCAGGGCGAGGTCGGCCTCGTCCTCCACCTCGGCGGCGGGCAGCAGGCGGGCGGCCTTGAGGTCGAGCAGGGTGGCCGCGACCACGAGGAACTCGGTGGTCTGGTCGAGGTCGCCTTCGGGTCCCATGGCGCGGAGGTGCGCCATGAACTCGTCGGTGACCTTGGACAGCGCGACCTCGGTCACGTCCAGCTTGTGCCGGGAGATCAGCTGCAGCAGCAGGTCGAAGGGGCCCTCGAAGTTCGCGAGCCGCAGCGTGAACCGCCCGTCGCCGCCCGCGGGGGCGTCCGCGCCGGCCGGCCGGCGCGGCGGTCCGTCGGCACCGTCCCCCTCGGCCTCCTCCGGGAGCGTGGCGGGCCCGTCAGCGGCCCCCGGGGCCCCTACGGCCCCGTCCCCGCCCACGGTCCGCCCGGGGCCCTCAGCGGACTCCTCGGCGGTTTCCGCCGGCTCCGGCTCCTCGGCCGCTCCTGGGCCGCGCCCCAGGCTCCGGCGGGCGGGGCGGGCGGCGGGGTGGTTCGGGGGCATCGCGGTCCAGGGTGGTACGGAGGACGGCCGGGCGGCCACGAGCAGCCTAGGCCCTGTCCGGGCGGATGTACGGGTACGCCGGGTCCGTGCGGACGACGGATCCACGGGGTGCCCGGTCCGGGCGGTTGTACGGGGTACGGGCCACGCCCGTCGGGGCGGACGCACGGGGCACGCCGTGACGGGCGGCTGTACGGGCGCACCCGCGCCCGGGGGTTCCCGCGAGGCCCCCTTCCCGCACGGCCCGGCGGCGGCGGCGCGGACGCCCGCCGGAACGCGGGGGTGATCACCAACCGCCCCCGAGGGCGTCCGGCCCCCCGGTCCGGCCGACGGGACGGAACACCGTCGGGGCGGAGCGTGCGAGGGCCGCGGTCACCCGGCCACCCGCGTTCCCGGGCCGGGGACGCCGGGCGGGTGGCACCGGCACCCGGACCGGGCGGCGCGGAGGGTCAGCGGCCGCGCAGGCGGCGGACCAGGATGCTCGCGTCGCCGCGGGACTCCAGGTCAGCGAGGACCACCGCCACCGCCTCGCGCACGATGCGCCCGCGGTCGACGGCGAGCCCGTGCTCCCCGCGCAGCACCAGCCGGGCGTGCTCCAGGTCCATGAGCTCCTCGGCGGAGACGTAGACCGTGATCTTCTCGTCGTGCCGTTCACGTCCGCTGGGCCGCCGGTTCGCTCCCCGGCCCTGCCCCTTGCCGGGCCGGGGCGAGGACGCCCCGGCGGCGGTGGCAGAACCTTCCTGCGGCCTGCGCTGCGCGCCCACCGCCGGATCGCCGGCCTCCCGGCCGCCGCGTCCGTCGCCCGTCGTCCTCGTCGTGCCGTCCGCCGGTGCCGCGTGCTCCGTCCCTCCGGCCGCGGGCGCCTCCTCGGCGCCCCGCCGCGGCGAGGACGACTGGAGGGCCATCCCCCCGGTCGTACGGAACAGTTCGTCCGCTCCGGGCAGACTCACTCGGCGGGACACCGGGCGAGCACCTCCCTGGCCAGCTGGCGGTAGGCGGCGGCGCCGACGGAGTTGGAGGCGTACGTGGTGATCGGCTCACCGGCGACCGTGGTCTCCGGGAAGCGCACCGTGCGGCCGATGACCGTGTGGTAGACGTGGTCGTCGAAGGCCTCGACGACGCGCGCGAGCACCTCGCGGCTGTGCACCGTGCGGGAGTCGTACATCGTGGCGAGGATGCCGTCGAGCTCCAGCTCCGGGTTGAGCCGCTCCTGCACCTTCTCGATCGTCTCGGTCAGCAGCGCGACACCGCGGAGGGCGAAGAACTCGCATTCCAGCGGCACGATGACCTTGTGAGCCGCCGTCAGGGCGTTCACGGTCAGCAGGCCGAGCGAGGGCTGACAGTCGATCACGATGTAGTCGTAGTCGGCCATCAGGGGCTTGAGCGCCCGCTGGAGCGTCGACTCGCGCGCGACCTCGCTGACCAACTGCACTTCGGCGGCGGACAGGTCGATGTTGCTCGGCAGCAGGTCCATGTTGGGGACCGCGGTCTTGAGCAGCACCTCGTCGGCCGACATGCCCCGCTCCATGAGCAGGTTGTAGACCGTCAGGTCGAGTTCCATCGGGTTCACGCCGAGACCCACGGACAGCGCACCCTGCGGGTCGAAATCGACGAGCAGCACGCGGCGCCCGTACTCGGCGAGCGCGGCACCCAGGTTGATGGTCGACGTGGTCTTTCCCACGCCGCCCTTCTGGTTGCACATCGCGATGATCTTCGCGGGACCGTGGTCGGTCAGCGGACCCGGGATCGGGAAGTACGGCAGCGGGCGTCCGGTCGGGCCGATCCGCTCACGGCGCTGGCGGGCAGCGTCGGGGGCGAGGGTGGCCGCGTACTCGGGGTCCGGTTCGTACTCCGCGTCGGGGTCGTAGAAGTGCCCTTCGGGCACGTTTTCGTAGTCGGCGAAACCAGTGGGCTTTGCGCCGCTCAGGTCGCCGGCCCTGGAGTTCACGTCTAGGCCGTCCATGCTCTTTTGGGGCGTCGTCATGTGCTGGTGGTTTGCGAAGGTGCGGACTGCGACGGAGCCGACAGCTTCGAGCCCGGCAGGACCCTGGCCCCGCTCGGGCACGGTTGCTCGACCACCCCCAGGAGCAAATGTCGACTCATTCACAAGTCGTCTTACCTCCTCGGACGTGACCAGGACACTTATCGATAGGTCAGCGTTGCACCATGCCGACGGTTGGCGACTCTATGGCGTGTCACCGCCCAGCGGCAACACAATCCGCCGGACCCGGCACGATGTGTCGGCAACCGAACACCACTCTGTCAAGGGCGTGCGAGCTGTCGCTGCGAAGTTTCGCGGGTGTGCGAAAGGGTTAAAGGGTTACGTTCGAGGCGAGTTGAGCCGGGTCGTGGGCGACCCCGCAAACGCCTCCGGCCGGACCTTGCGAGCAAGGTCCGGCCGGATACGTGAGATTGACGTCAGTCGTTGACGACTCAGCCGAGCAGCGTGCCCAGCTCAAGGGTCTGCAGGCCGTGGGCCTCGGCGACCGGACCGTAAACGACCTGGCCGTCATGGGTGTTGAGACCCAGCGCGAGCGCCGGGTCACGACGCAGCGCCTCGACCCAGCCGAGGTTCGCGAGCTGCACGATGTAGGGCAGGGTCGCGTTCGTCAGCGCGTAGGTGGAGGTGTTCGGCACCGCGCCCGGCATGTTGGCGACGCAGTAGAAGACCGAGTTGTGGACCTGGAAGGTCGGCTCGGCGTGGGTGGTCGCGCGGGAGTCCTCGAAGCAGCCGCCCTGGTCGATCGCAATGTCGACAAGGACACTTCCGGGCTTCATCTTGGCGACGAGCTCGTTGGTGACCAGCTTCGGGGCCTTCGCACCCGGGATCAGCACCGCGCCGATGACGAGGTCGGCCTCGACGACGGCCTTCTCCAGCTCGTAGGCGTTGGAGACGATCGTCTTGATCTTCGTACCGAAGATCTTGTCGGCCTCGCGGAGCTTGTTGATGTCGCGGTCCAGCAGGGTCACGTGGAAGCCCATGCCGATGGCGATCTGCGCGGCGTTCCAGCCGGAGACGCCGCCGCCGATGACCACGCACTCGCCGGCGTGGGTGCCGGGGACGCCGCCGGGGAGGACACCGCGGCCGCCGGCCGAGCGCATCAGGTGGTAGGCGCCGACCTGCGGGGCCAGACGGCCCGCGACCTCGGACATCGGGGCGAGCAGCGGGAGGGCGCGGTTGGCCGTCTCGACCGTCTCGTACGCGATGGCGGTGGTGCCGGACTCCAGCAGGGCGTCCGTGCACTCGCGGGAGGCCGCGAGGTGCAGGTAGGTGAAGAGCGTCTGGTCCTTGCGGAGGCGGTGGTACTCCTCCGCGATGGGCTCCTTGACCTTCAGCAGCAGGTCCGCGGTCGCCCAGACCTCGTCGGCGGTGCCGAGGATCTCGGCGCCGGCCGAGACGTACTCGGCGTCCGTGATCGAGGAGCCCACACCGGCGTTCTGCTCGATGAAGACCTGGTGGCCGTTGCGGACCAGCTCATGCACGCCGGCGGGCGTGATGGCGACCCGGAACTCGTTGTTCTTGACCTCGCGGGGGATGCCGACCTTCATCGTCGATCACGGTCCTTGGCTCAGGGGATATTACGGGTCACTTCCATACATACCCGCCCACAAGAACGCGCAACGGGATGCACCACGGGAAGCCGCGGTGAACCCAGTCTAATGAAGGATGAGTCGCTGTCTAGCCTTGCAAACCAATAATCTCAGTCGGAAGCACTACGGATTTCGCAGGCTGCGGGGTCATCTCCCAGCAATCTGTCGGCCGCCGACCGGTGCAGCCTGGCGGCCGCCGGGTCGCCCAGCCGGTCCAGCGTGTCGGCCAGCCTGACCTGGAGCGCGGCCTGAAGCCGCAGGTCCCCGGCCCGGCGCGCGAGCTCGATCGCGTCGCGGCAGGTGTGCAGCGATTCCGAGGGCCGTCCGGCGTACTCCTGGACCCGCGCCATCTCGCTCAACGCCTTTGCCTGGCCCGGGACATCGGCGAGCCTGCGGTACCCCGCGGCGGCCGCCCGCCAGCTGCGCAGCGCCTCCCCGTAGCGGCCGGCGTAGGTGTGCACGTTGCCGAGCCGCCCGTACAGCCTGGCCTCGTCCGCGCGCTCCCCGCGCGCGAGGGCGTGGGACAGGGCCCGGCCGAACCAGTCGGAGGCCCGCGGCCAGTCCGCCAGCTCCTGGTACGCGCCGCCTACGGATTCCATCGCGCGGCCCGTCGCGTACGGGTCCGCCGCGGCCTTTCCCGCGTCCAGCGCGGACCGGTACCGCTCCAGGGCCTCCTCGGTCCGCCCGGTCGCCGCGTCCAGATCGGCCAGGTTCAGCAGCGCGGCGGCCCGCTCCCGGTGCAGGCCGCGCCGCTCGGCCACGTCCAGGACCAGCCGGTGCAGGCCGTAGAGCTCGGGGGCGGCGGCCCCCGTGCCGCGGTGCTCGGCCAGCGCCCGCACCAGCGCGGCGACCAGCCTGCGGGCCAGCGTGTCCAGCCCGCCGTCGGCCACCGCCAGGTGGGCGGCGGCGGTCAGCGCGGGCAGCCGGGTGTCCAGCCAGGTGGCGGCGGAGCGCCGGTCGGGGAAGCGCAGGGCGCGCGGCAGCCCGTCGAGGTGCTCGCGCAGCAGGTCCTCGTCCTCTTCGGCCGTGGCCCGGCAGGAGGTCAGCAGCCGTACGGTCCGCTCCAGCATCCGGGCCCGGGCCAGCTGCACCTCGGCGGGGCGCTCCTTGGCCTCCAGCAGGGCCTGGATGAGGGGGGTGAGGCAGCCCGGCAGCAGGAACATGCCGTCGGGTGCGTGCCGTACGAGGCCCAGCCCGACGAAGTCCTCCAGGGTGGACTGCGCCGCGGCCACCGAGCAGCCGGCGAGGGCCGAGGCGGTGTGCGAGTCGAGGATCCCGGCCGGCGCGAGCGGCAGCAGCCTCAGGGTGCGCTGGGCGGGCTGCGGAAGGGACTCGTAGACCAGCCGGAAGGAACGGGCCAGCGGCCCGGCGGTGCCGACGGGCATGTCGTGGAGCTGCTTGGCCACGTCGGCGACGGCGGCCTTCGGGTGCGCGGCGAGCCAGCCCCCCGCGAGGGCCAGCGCCGCGGGCTGCCCGCCGCACTCCTCGGCGAGGCCCTCGGCGGCGCGCGGGTCGACGGTGACCCGGGTGTCCCCGATGAGCCGGGACAGCAGCTCGACGGCGGAGGGGGTCTCCAGGCCGCCCAGGGTGCAGGGGCGGACGTCGGGGATTCCCGTGAGCGGCCCTTCGGCGGTGACCACCACCAGGCACTCGGGGGTGTCCGGGAGCAGGGCGTCGACCTGGTGCGGGTCGGCGGCGTCGTCGACCAGGAGGATCACCCGCCGCCCGGCGAGCGCCTCCCGCAGGACCGCGCTCAGATCGTCCTCCCCGGCCCCGGGCGGGGTGGCGTGTCCGAGCCCCTCCAGCAGGGTCCGCACCGCCCGCTCGGTGGCGACGGTCTCCCCGCCGGGGGTGGTGAGCCGTACCCGGAGCAGACCGTCGGGGTACTGGGGGGCGACCTCGCGCACGAACGCCTCGGCGAGGGCCGTCCGCCCGGACCCGGGCCGCCCCGCGACGAGCAGCACCCGCGCGCGGGGCGCCTTGGCCTTGCGGCCCGAGAGGGTGTCGAGCCCGGTCCGTGCGATGTCCTCGCGCAGCTCCTTGAGCTCACGCCGCCGCCCGACGAAATCCGCCACGGATCCGCTCCTCTCCCTGCCTTCGGGTTGCGAGCGTAGTTCACGCAGAGCGACGACCCGTGGGGAGCGCGGCTGACAGATCGCCCGATCGGATCAGCGGATGGGCCTATTTTCCGACCTGCCCCTTTGCGGGGGGCGCCCCGGCCGGGCGCGACGGGGGGCTACGCCGTGTACGGGCGGGCGGGCCACGGGGACAGGGCCGGGCGCAGCGAGTCCAGGCCGCCCTCGGAGGCGAGGGCGGCGGAGGCCGCGAGGACCCCCGTCACCAGTCCCGGGTTGCCGAGCTCGCCCGCCAGGATCCCCCGGACCAGGTCCGCGAGCGGCACCCAGGCGACCTCCATGTCGGCCTCCTCCGAGGAGGACTCCTGGTACCGCTCCCCCTCCGCTTCCGCGACCCCGCGTGCCACGAAGATCCGGATCGCCTCGTCGGAGCCGCCGGGCGAGGCGAAGAAGTCGGCCAGCACCCGCCAGTCCTCCGCCTTGACGTGCGCCTCCTCGTACAGCTCGCGCTGCGCCGCGTGCAGCGGGTTCTCGCCGGGGACGTCCAGCAGGCCCGCCGGCAGTTCCCACAGCCGGTGCCGCACCGGGTGGCGGTACTGGCGGATGACCAGCACCCGCCCGTCCTCGTCCAGCGCCAGCACGCACACCGAGCCCGGGTGCACCTGGTAGTCGCGGCGCACCACCGAGCCGTCCGGCATCCGCACCTGGTCCGAGGCGACCGCCGTCTTCGCCCCCTCGAACGGCCGCCGGGTCGCCAGCGTCTCCCAGGTCTCGGACGTGTCCTTGATGACGTTGCCCATGCCGAATGCCCTCCACAACGCACGACAGCCGGGGTACGGATCTTCGTACCCCGGCTGCCTACGTTACCGAGCGTCAGGCCTTCTGCTGGCGCTCCACCGCGGCCTTGACCAGGCCCGCGAAGAGCGGGTGCGGCCGGGTCGGGCGGGAGCGGAGCTCCGGGTGGGCCTGGGTGGCCACCAGGTAGGGGTGGACCTCGCGCGGGTACTCGACGTACTCGACGAGCTTGTTGTCCGGGGAGGTGCCGGAGAAGACCAGGCCGGCCTTCTTCTCCAGCTCGCCGCGGTAGGCGTTGTTGACCTCGTAGCGGTGGCGGTGGCGCTCGTCGACGTACGCGTCGCCGTAGACCTCGCGGACGATGGAACCCTCGGCCAGCTTGGCCGTGTACATGCCCAGACGCATGGTGCCGCCCAGGTCGCCCGCGCCCTCGACGAAGGCCAGCTGCTCCTCCATGGTCGAGATGACCGGGTGCGGGGTGGAGGCGTCGAACTCGGTGGAGTTCGCCTCCTCGATGCCCGCCAGGTTGCGCGCGGCCTCGATGACCACGCACTGCAGGCCCAGGCACAGACCGAGCAGCGGGATCTTGTTCTCGCGGGCGTACGTGATCGCGCCGACCTTGCCGTTGACACCGCGGTCGCCGAAGCCGCCGGGGACGCAGATCGCGTCCACGTCGCCGAGGACCGCCGCCGCGCCGGCCGGGGTCTTGCAGTCGTCGGAGGTGACCCACTTGATCTGGACGCGGGCCCGGTTGGCGAAACCGCCGGCGCGCAGCGCCTCGGTCACCGACAGGTAGGCGTCGGGCAGGTCGATGTACTTGCCGACGAGCGCGACCTTGACCTCGTGGTCGGGGTTGTGGACCCGGTCCAGCAGGTCCTCCCACACCGTCCAGTTGACGTCGCGGAACGGCAGGTCGAGCTTGCGCACGACGTAGGCGTCCAGGCCCTCGGTGTGCAGCACCTTGGGGATGTCGTAGATCGACTTGGCGTCGATCGCGGCGACCACGGCCGCCTCGTCGACGTCGCACATCAGCGAGATCTTGCGCTTGATCGAGGTCGGGACCTCGCGGTCGGCGCGCAGCACGATGGCGTCGGGCTGGATGCCGATGTTGCGCAGGGCCGCGACCGAGTGCTGGGTGGGCTTGGTCTTCAGCTCGCCGGACGGGCCGATGTAGGGCAGCAGCGAGATGTGCACGACGAAGACGTTGTCGCGGCCGACCTCGTGGCGGACCTGGCGGACGGTCTCCAGGAACGGCAGCGACTCGATGTCGCCGACGGTTCCGCCGACCTCGGTGATGACCACGTCGACGTCCGCGGTCGCCATGCGG
Source organism: Streptomyces sp. NPDC031479 (assembly GCF_055581065.1). Taxonomy (NCBI): domain Bacteria; kingdom Bacillati; phylum Actinomycetota; class Actinomycetes; order Kitasatosporales; family Streptomycetaceae; genus Streptomyces; species Streptomyces sp. NPDC031479. The sequence goes on along the minus strand of NZ_JBVIKC010000002.1, from coordinate 19,690 downwards.
CGGATGCGGTGCTTGATCTCGTTGGTGATGTGCGGGATGACCTGCACGGTGTCACCGAGGTACTCGCCGCGCCGCTCCTTGGCGATGACCTGCGAGTAGACCTGGCCGGTGGTGACGTTGGCCGAGCCGTCGAGGTCGACGTCGAGGAAGCGCTCGTAGTGGCCGATGTCCAGGTCGGTCTCGGCGCCGTCGTTGGTGACGAACACCTCGCCGTGCTGGAACGGGTTCATCGTGCCGGGGTCGACGTTCAGGTACGGGTCGAGCTTCTGCATCGTGACCCGCAGGCCGCGCGCCTTCAGCAGCGCACCCAGGCTGGAGGCCGTCAGCCCCTTGCCGAGGGACGAAGCGACACCCCCGGTGACGAAGATGTGCTTGGTCGTCATGGATTTGGGCGGCATCGCCAAGAGGGGGCTCCCGTGGTCGCGAGGTGAGGTGCGTCCGGCGCCGTTCCGCGGAGATCCCGGGAGGGTCTCAGGGGGCGCCGAAGCTGCGGTTTCGGGGCTCCTGATTCGCACAGGCAGACCACCGGTCCACGGGGTACCAGCCTATCAGCGCCTCGACGGGTCTGCCTCCGGGCGCGCGGCGCGAGCGCCTCCCACGACTCCCCCATTACCGCCTCAAGACCGCCCTGACCTGCGCATTACCCCAGCTCACCCGTTCAGCCGAGTCACATTGTCCCAAGACTTCAGGAGATCACTAGGGTGCCGTCATACCCTGCTCGGATACCGCTGCACATCGCCGCCGAGCAGCCCGGCAAACGGCGTAACCGCGCCACTTCCGGCAATCTAGGGCTCAACGCGGGGATCCCTGCGCACAGGAGACCGCGCAACAGCGCATTGCAAGCGCCCTACGGGGCGGACGTGGCCGTTCGACTGGAGAGCAACGTGTCCGGGCGCATCGAGGATTACGCACTGATCGGGGACATGCAGACCGCGGCGCTGGTCTGCCGGGACGGGGCGGTGGACTGGCTGTGCCTGCCACGCTTCGACTCCCATGCCGTCTTCGCGAGCATTCTGGGCACCGAGGAACACGGGTTCTGGCGCATCGGCCCGGCCTTCGCGCCGGGCACGGAGCCCCCGCGGGCCGCCCGCCGCCGCTACCGGGGCGATTCGCTGGTGCTGGAGTCGGAGTGGGACACCCCCCGGGGGACCGTCCGCGTCATCGACTTCATGCCGCCCCGCGAGGACCACGCGCCGCAGCTGATCCGCATCGTGGAGGGGGTCAGCGGACGCGTCCCGATGCGTTCGGCCCTGCGGATGCGCTTCAGCTACGGCCGGGTCGTGCCCTGGGTGCACAAGGTCGACGGGCGCACCGTGGCCGTCGCCGGACCGGACTCCGTGTGGCTGGACTCCGGTACGGAGACGTACGGCAAGAACCTGACGACGTACTCCGACTTCACCGTCGGCCCCGGCGACCGGGTGGCCTTCGCCATCAGCTGGCAGCCCTCCCACAAGGGGGCCCCGGAGACGCCCGACGCCGAGGCGGCCCTTGAGGCCACCAGCGACTTCTGGCGGGAGTGGGTCTACCACTGCACGTACCACGGCCCCTACCGGGAGGCCGTGATCCGCTCCCTGATCACCCTCAAGGCGCTGACGTACGCCCCCACGGGCGGGATCGTCGCCGCGCCGACCACCTCCCTCCCGGAGGAGATCGGCGGCAGCCGCAACTGGGACTACCGCTACACCTGGCTGCGCGACGCGGCGATCACCCTGTCCTCGCTGCTGCGCACCGGCTACCGCGAGGAGGCCTCGGCCTGGCGGGACTGGCTGCTGCGCGCGGTGGCCGGCGACCCGGAGAACCTGCAGATCATGTACGGGATCGCGGGCGAGCGGGAGCTGGGTGAGACCGAGCTGGACTGGCTGCCCGGGTACGAGAACTCGGCCCCCGTACGCGTCGGCAACGGCGCCGCGCACCAGCTGCAGCTGGACGTGTACGGCGAGGTCACCGAGGCCCTGCACCTGGGCCACATGACCGGCCTGGCCCGCAACGACTACGCCTCGGTCCTCCAGCTGAAGCTGATCCGCTACCTGGAGGTCCACTGGAACGAGCCGGACGAGGGCATCTGGGAGGTGCGCGGCCCGCGCCGCCACTTCGTGCACTCCAAGGTGATGGCGTGGGTGGCGGTGGACCGCACGATCAAGCTGATCGAGAGCGGGGACGCGGACGGACCTCTGGAGCGCTGGCGCGAGCTGCGCGACGAGATCCACGCGGACGTCTGCGAGAAGGGCTACGACCCGGAACGCAACACCTTCACCCAGTCCTACGGCTCGCGGGAGCTGGACGCCTCGCTGCTGCTGATCCCGCAGATGGGCTTCCTGCCCCCGGACGACAAGCGGGTCATCGGCACGATCGAGGCGATCCAGCGCGAGCTCTCGACCCCGGACGGCTTCATCCTGCGCTACCCGACCGCCGGCGAGGAGGCCGGTGTCGACGGCCTGGAGGGGGACGAGGGCGCCTTCCTCGCCTGCTCGTTCTGGATGGCGGACGACCTGGCGATGATCGGCCGGGTCGACGAGGCCCGCCGCCTGTTCGAGAAGCTGCTGGCCCTGCGCAACGACCTGGGACTGCTCGCCGAGGAGTGGGACCCCAAGCTCCAGCGCCAGGTCGGGAACTTCCCGCAGGCCTTCAGCCACGTCCCGCTGATCGACACGGCCCTGCGGCTGACGGCGAGCGGGGCCTACGGAGGCTGACGCGCGGTCCCGTACGTGCCCGCCTAGTGTGGAAGGATCCAACGCCCCTCTCGGGAAGGGGGGGTGGCCATGGCACCCCTCTCGAAGGCGGGCACGGCTCTTGCCGCGCTCCGCGAGGATCTGGCCGGCGCGGTCTTCACCCCGGACGACGGCGGGTACGACGAGGTCCGCAGGGTGTTCAACGGCATGGTCGACCGGCGTCCGGCCGTCATCGCCCAGTGCGAGGACGAGGCGGACGTGGTCACGGCGGTCCGCTTCGCCCGTGAGCTGGACCTGCCGGTAGCGGTCCGCGGCGGCGGTCACAGCGTGGCCGGCATGGCCCTGGGCGACGGGGCGCTGGTCGTGGACCTGCGCCGGATGCACGAGGTGACGGTGCATCCGGCGGCGAAGGCCGTCCGGGTCGGCGGGGGCGCCACCATGAGCCATCTGGACCGGGCCTGCCAGCCGTACGACCTCGCCACCACCGGCGGCCGGGCCTCCACCACCGGCATCGGCGGGTTCGTGCTCGGCGGGGGCTCGGGCTGGCTGGACCGGACGTTCGGGCTGGCCGTGGACAACCTCGTCGGGGCGGACGTGGTCACCGCCGACGGCACGTGCGTGACGGCGACCGCCGCCGACCACCCGGAGCTGTTCTGGGCACTGCACGGCGGCGGCGGCAACTTCGGGGTCGTCACCTCGCTGACCCTGCGGCTGCACGAGCTGCCCGCGATGTCGATCGCGATGCTGCTGTACGCGCCCGAGCGGGGAGCCGAGGTCACGGGCGCGTACCGGGAACTCATCGCGTCCGGGCCGCGCGAGGCGAGCGGCGGCGTGATCTTCCTGACCGCCCCTCCCGAACCGTTCGTCCCGCCCCACCTGGTCGGCAGCCTGCTCTGCGCGGTCCTGCTGACCTACGCCGGCCCGGAGGAGGCCATGCGCCGGCTCGCCGCGCCCCTGCTGGCCGTGCCGCACGAGGCCGAGGTCGTCACGGCCATCCCGTACGCCGACCTCCAGTGCATGCTCGACGACCCTCCGGGCCTGCGGAACTACTGGTCCGCCGAGTACCTGACGGGCCTGCCCGACGAGGCGGTGGACGTCTTCTGCTCCCGGGCCGGTTCCATGCCGGTCCCCACCGGCACCCAGCACATCCTGTTCCCGCTGGGCGGGGCCATCGCCGACGCGCCGGACGGGTACCCCGTCCCGTACCGGGACTCGCCGTGGGCGGTGCACCCGTTCGCGATCTGGGAGGACCCGGCCGACGACGAGCGGTGCCGGCAGTGGGTGAAGGGCGTACGGGCCGACATACGGCCCTGGAGCAGCGGGGCGGTCTACCTCAACTTCACCGGCGACGAGGGCGAGGAGCGGGTGGCGGCCGGGTTCGGCGCGGACAACCTGCGCCGGCTCCGCGCGGTGAAGCGGCACTACGACCCCGACAACGTCTTCCGCTTCAACCACAACATCAGGCCCGCCTGACCCTTTGGTAGCGTCCGCGATATGGACAATCAGGGCGGGATCACGGTTCAGCGGGCACTGGAGCTGCCGGGGCTGCGCGGCGGTCTCCCGGAGGTGGTGGCCTGCGCCGACCGGCTCGGCCGGACCGTCCGCTGGGTGCACGCCGGCGAGGTCCCCAACATCGCCTCGCTGCTCAAGGGCGGGGAGCTGCTGCTGACCACCGGACTGGGGCTGGGCACCCGGCCCGCCGAGCAGCGGGCCTTCGTACGCCGTCTCGCGGACCGGGGCATCGCCGCGCTGGTGGTGGAACTCGGCCCGCGGTTCACGCGGCTGCCGGCCACCATCGTGGAGACCGCGAAGGCCGCGGGACTGCCGCTGGTGCAGCTGCACCGCGAGGTCCCGTTCGTGGCCGTCACCGAAGAGGTCCACACCGAGATCGTCAACGGGCACTACGCGCTGCTCCAGCGGGCCGAGGAGGTCCACCGGCGCTGCACCGAGGCCCTGCTGGGGGGCGGCGGGATCCCGCAGGTGCTGCGCGTCCTGGCCGACTTCACCGCGAACCCCGTCTTCCTGGAGACCGCGGACGGCCAGCTGCTGTACGCCGCCGGGCCGGGGACCGGGGACGCCGCCGCCGACCCCCTCCAGGTGTGGGAGGGCCTGCGCGGTCAGCGCGCCGCCGAACCCTCGGCGACCGCGGTCGTGGTCGACGTGCCCGGCGGTGGCCACGGCACGGGGTCGGTGCGGGCCCGGGTCGTCCTGGCCGGGGTGTCGGCGCCGCTGCTGCCGGTCCACCGGATGGCGGCGGAACGCACGGCCGGGGTCCTGGCGGTCGTCCTCATGCAGGCCCGTCAGGAGGAGGAACTGGCCGCGCGCGGCCGGGGCGACTTCCTGACGGACCTGGCGGAGGGCCGCATCTCGGCGGAGGACGCCCCGGCGCAGGCCCGGGTCCTGGGTTTCCGGCCCGGGACGGGCCCGCTGCTGCCGATCGTCATGAGGCTCTCCACCGACCTGGGGGCCTCGGGGAACTGGGCCGTGCTGGCCCGTGCGGTCCTGGAGGAGCTGTCGTCGGTCGGGGTCCCGGTGCTGCTGGGCGTCCGCCCGGTGGAGGGGCGGGTCCCGCTGCTGGTCTCGCTGCGCGCGGAGTCGGAACGCGCGGCGGTCGCCGACCGGGTCGCGGCCGCGCTGCGGGCCGGGGTGGAGCGGGCCGGCCTCGACCGGGCCGGGGCCCCGCCGGCGGTGGTCGTCGGCGTCTCGGGCAGCTGGGCGGCGGCCTCGGCCGGGCTGCGGCACGCCGCCGAGACGGCCACGGCCGCGCACGGGCTGCCGGCCCGCCCCTGGTACGACGCCCGGCGACTCGACATCGACCTGCTGCTGTGGCGGCTGCGCGAGCACCCCGACCTGGCGGCGTTCGTGGACCGTGCGATCGGGGCGCTGCGGGTCCACGACGCGAACTCGCGGCCGCCGCTCCTCCCGACCCTGGAGACGTACCTGGCCCACGCGGGCCGCAAGGCGGAGACGGCCCGGGAGCTCCACCTGAACCGCCAGACCCTGTACAACCGCCTGGCCCGCATCTCGGAGCTGCTGGGCACCGACCTCGACGACCCGGAGACGGTCCTGTCCCTCAGCCTCGCCCTCCGCGCCCGCCGCCACGCCACGCCTTCCTGACTCTCCTCCGCCGGGCGGCGCGGGTCGGGCAGGATCCGTCAGACACCCCCTAGCCCCGCAGCCGTTCCATCAGCTCGTCGTACACCGACAGCACCTGCGCCACCGTGTCGTCCTCCGAGGGCCAGGTCGCGGCCTGGGCCCGGCCCGCGGCGGCGAGTTCCGCCCGCTTCCCCGGGTCGTCCAGCAGCCCGGCCACCGCGCCGGCCAGCGCACCCGGGTCCCCGTACGGCACCAGTACCGCCGCGTCGCCCACCAGCTCCGGTACTCCGCCGACCTCCGTGGCCACCAGCGCCACCCCGGCCCGCAGCGCCTCCTGGGCCAGCAGCGAGCGGCCCTCCCAGCGGCTCGGCAGCACCGCCACGTCGGCCGCGGCCAGCAGCCGGTCCGCGTCCCGGCGGCGGCCCAGCAGCCGTACGGGGAGGCCCTCCGCCTCGATCCGCCGGGCGAGTTCGGCCCGCAGCGGCCCCTCCCCCGCGATCACCAGCAGCGGGAGCGGGTCCAGCACCCGCCAGGCGCGGGCCGCGTCGAGCAGCAGGGAGTAGCCGCGGCGCGCCACGAGACTGCCCACGGCGATCACCAAGGGCCGCTCCACGGCCCCCAGTTCCGCCCGGGTCTTGCCGGCTTCGGCGGCCGGTTCCCCGACCGGGGCGAGGGAGACGGCCGCCGCGACGGGTACGGCCGGGGCGGCCAGCCGGGCGTCCCTGGCCCCGCGCCGCCGCGCCAGGTCGACCTGGTCGGTGGAGGCGCCCAGCACCACGGCGGCGGCCCGTGCCACGCGCCGCTCCAGCAGCCGGCTCAGCCGCCCGAGCGCGCCCGCGGGCTCCGGGGCGCCCCCGTGCCAGGTCACCACGAGCGGTACCCGCCGCGCGCCGCCGCGCAGCGCCAGCGCGGCCCGCATCCCGGCCCGCAGGCCGTGCGCGTGCACCACGTCGGCCCCGGCGCAGGCGGCCCGCAGGGCGCTCACCGCGTCCGGGGTGAACTGCGCGCCCGCGCCGGTGAAGTCGTACTCGCCTTCGGCCGCGACGGGGGCGCACACGGTCACCCGCACGCCCCGGGCGGCGAGCCCGGTCGCGAGGGACCGCACGTGCGCGCAGCTGCCCGCGCCGGCGCCGCCGAGGACCTGGACGGTACGCAGCGGGGGCCGCCCGTACGGCTGTGCGGGGACCGGAAGGGAGACCGGGGAGCTGCTCACGGGCCGAGGCTCCAGGGTGAGGGGTCAGAGACGTCGCCCAGGATGCCAGTCCGCACGCGCGTTCCGGGACCATACGGGTGCGGATCCCGTGCGAGATACCGCCGCACGCCCCCCAGCCTCACCCACACGGGCTAGTTTCGCGTCACCCCGATGCCCTTTCGGACGCCGACGGGGGTCCGGAACGCCCTGCGTTCCGGACCCCCGTCGGCGTCCGTCCCCGTGCGGGCGCGCGTTGGCTCACGCGTCCGCGCGCGCCGCCTCCAGGAGTTCCTCCGCATGGGCGCGGGCCGTCTGCGAGTCCTCCTGGCCGGCGAGCATCCGCGACAGCTCGCGGATGCGGTCCTCGCCTTCCAGGACGGTCACGCCGGAGCGGGTCACCGATCCGTCGACGGTCTTCTCCACGAGCAGCTGCCGGTCCGCGAAGGCCGCCACCTGCGGGAGGTGGGTGACGACGACGACCTGGGCCGACTTGGCCAGCTTGGCCAGCCGTCGCCCGACCTCGACGGCCGCCTTGCCGCCGACGCCCGCGTCGACCTCGTCGAAGAGGTACGTGGGCACCGGGTCGGAGCCGGCGAAGACGACCTCCACCGCCAGCATGACCCGCGACAGCTCACCGCCCGAGGCGCCCTTGGCGATCGGCCGCGGCTGGGCACCGGGGTGCGGTGCCAGCAGCAGTTCGACCTCGTCCGCGCCCGAGGGCCCGTACGCGACCGGGCGGCCGCCGACCTCGACGCCCTCGGCGTCCTGCGTCTGGCGGATGTCGAAGGTCACCCGCGCGTGCGGCATGGCGAGGGAGGCGAGCTCGGCGGTCACGTCCGCGGCGAACCGCGCGGCGGCCTCCGTCCGGGCGTCCGTCAGGGCCTGGGCCAGGGCGGACAGTTCGCCGCGCAGCCCGTCGCGTTCGGCGGTGAGCTCGCCGATCCGCTCGTCGTCGCCGTCCAGTTCCAGCAGCCGCTTCGATCCCCGCTCGGCCCACTCCAGTACGGCTCCCAGCCCGCCGTCGGCGTCGCCGTACTTGCGCACCAGCTGGGTCAGCGCCGCCCGCCGCTCCTCCACGGCGGCGAGCCGCAGCGGGTCGGCGTCGAGGTCGTCGGCGTACCCGGCGAGTTCCCCGGCCACGTCGGCCAGCAGGATCCCGAGCTCCCCGATCCGGTCGGCGAGCCCGCCGAGCACCGGGTCGTGGGAGCGTACGGATTCCAGGGCGCGGTGGGCACCGGCGACGAGCGTGTTGGCGTCGACGCCCTCCGGGTCCTCCACGTCTCCGGCGAGCGCCCCGTGCGCCGCCTGCGCGGCGGAGGCCAGCGATTCGGCGTGCCCGAGCCGCTCCGCCTCCGCGGCCAGCTCGGCGTCCTCGCCGGGCAGGGGTTCCAGGGCGGCGATCTCGTCGAGTCCGAAGCGCAGCAGGTCCGCCTCCTGAGCCCGCTCCCGGGCCCGGGTGGTGATCTCGTCCAGCTCGACGGCGACGGCCCGCAGCCGCCGGTAGGCGCCCGCGTACTTCTCCAGGGGGACGGCGACCGCGTCCCCGGCGTACCGGTCGAGGGCCTGCCGCTGCCGGGCGGGCCTCAGCAGCCCCTGCTGGTCGGTCTGTCCGTGGACGGCGACCAGGTCGTCGGCGAGCTCGGCGAGCAGGCCCACGGGGACGGAGCGGCCGCCGACGTGGGCGCGCGAACGCCCCTCGGCGGACACCGTCCGGCTGATCAGCAGGGCACCCTCGTCGAGTTCGGCGCCGGCCTCCTGCGCGCGCAGCGCGGCGGGCGCGTCGGGGCGCAGCACGACGCGCCCCTCCACGACCGCCGCCTTGGCACCGATCCGCACCAGGGCGGGGTCGGCGCGACCGCCGAGCAGCAGCCCGAGGCTGGTGACGACCATCGTCTTGCCCGCGCCGGTCTCGCCGGTCACCGCGGTGAAACCGGGCGACAGCTCGACCACCGCGTCGTCGATGACCCCGAGCGACCGTATCCGCATCTCCTCAAGCACGGGACGACGATACCGAGGTTTCCCGGGTGCCATGTGACGTCACCCGCCCGGAGTTCTCCGAACGCATGTGCTATTACATGATCAGCTGGTCTCGTGCGGGGCGCCCCGCCAGCCCGACACCGGCAACGCGAACTTCGCGACCAGCCGGTCCGTGAACGACGCGTGGTGCAGGCGGGCGAGCCGCACCGGCACCGTGCCCCGGCGCACCTCGACCCGCGCCCCCGACGGCAGCTCCAGCGTCCGGCGCCCGTCGCACCACAGGGCCCCGTGCGGGGTGCCGTTCTGCACCTCCACCGCCAGCACCGAGGTGGGCGAGGTCACCAGCGGCTTCGCGAACAGGGCGTGCGCGCTGATCGGCACCATCAGCAGCGCCTCCACCTCCGGCCAGACCACCGGCCCGCCCGCCGAGAAGGCGTACGCCGTCGAGCCCGTCGGCGTCGCGCAGACGATCCCGTCGCAGCCGAAGCCGGTCACCGGGCGCCCGTCGATCTCCAGGACCACCTCCAGCATCCGCTCAGCGGAGACCTTCTGGACGGCGGCCTCGTTCAGCGCCCAGTCCCGGTGGACCACGTCACCGTTGGTCCGCACCAGGACGTCGAGGGTCATGCGCTCCTCGACCTCGTACGACTTCGACACCACCCGGTCCACGACCTTGTCCAGGTCGTCGCGCTCGGCCTCGGCGAGGAAGCCCACCCGGCCCAGGTTGACGCCCAGCATCGGCACCCCCGAACCGCGCGCGAACTCAGCCCCGCGCAGCAGGGTCCCGTCCCCGCCCAGCACGATCAGCAGCTCGCACCCGTCGAACACCTTCGGCGTGCACTCGGCGACGAGCTCCACCTCGGGCGGCAGCGGCAGATCCCGCGCCTCCTGCTCCAGCACCCTGACCCGCAGGCCCGAGCGCAGCAGACCGAGCACGACCAGCTCCGCGCTGCGGATGGCCGCCGGCCGCCCGGTGTGCGCGAGCAGGAAGACGGTCCGCACCTCCCCCTCCCGGTCCCCCGGGCCCCCCGAACCTGCTGAACCTGCTGAACCTGCTGAACCTGCTGAACCTGCTGAACCTGCTGAACCTGCTGAACCTGCTGACGCGTCTGTCACTGCGGCCCCTCCGCCACTGCACGATCGACATCCCCCGGGTCGAGCGCGGGTGCCCCCGCCCGGAGCCACAGAAAGTACTCGACGTTCCCCGACGGCCCCGGCAGCGGGCTCGCCGTCACCCCGAGCACGCCCAGCCCCAGCTTCCAGGCCTGCGCCGCGACCTCCCGCACGGCCTCCGCCCGCAACTCGGGGCTGCGCACCACTCCGCCGCTGCCCAGGCGCTCCTTGCCGACCTCGAACTGCGGCTTGACCATCAGCACCAGGTCCGCGCCGGGCGCCGTGCAGCGCACCAGCGCCGGCAGCACCAGCCCGATGGAGATGAAGGACAGGTCGCCGACGACCAGGTCGACGGGGGTCCCGTCGATCAGCTCGACCGTCAGCTCGCGGACGTTCGTACGGTCCTTGACGGTGACCCGCTCGTCGCTCTGCAGCGACCAGGCGAGCTGCCCGTAGCCGACGTCCACGGCGACGACGTGGGCCACGCCCGCGCGCAGCAGCACGTCGGTGAAGCCCCCGGTCGACGCCCCCGCGTCCAGCGCCCGCCGGCCCTCGACCTCCAGCCCCCGCGGACGGAACGCGGCGAGGGCGCCGGCCAGCTTGTGGCCGCCCCTGGAGACGTAGTCGGGGTCGCTGTCGTCCTTGAGGACGACGAGGGCCGCGCTGGTCTCGACCTGCGTGGCCGGTTTCGTCGCGGTGGTGCCTCCCACGGTGACCCGTCCCGCGGCGATCAGCTGGGCCGCGTGCTCTCGCGAGCGGGCCATGCTGCGGCGTACCAGTTCGGCGTCCAGGCGGCGGCGTGCCACTCCTGCCACGTTCGGTTCAGCTCCTGTTTTCGTAAGGTCCGGGGACGGGCGGTGCGTCCAGCGCGGTCAGCGCCTCGCGCAGTCCCCCGTGGACATCCTCGTACACCGCGGCGTGCTCGTCCGCAGGCAGGTGGTCGGCGTCCGCCAGCCGCTCCAGGTGCGCGTCGACCCCGGCGTGGCCGGTGGGGGTGCGTACGAGGCCCAGCGCGGCGGGGCCCGCGGGCTCCCCGGCGGGCTCTGCCCCGGGCTCCTCGGGGACGTCCGGAAGGCCCCCGGACACGTCGTCGGTCATGCCCCGACGCTACCCCGAAGCGCGGGTCCGGCCACGCAGGGCTCTGCGGTACGGTCGTGATCACCATGGCTACGATCCAGGAGTGCCGCGACGCACTCGACCGACTCTCCGACAACCTGGCGCGGGCCGATGACGGCGTGCGCGGCGCGGCCGCCTTCGACCGGTCCCTGAGCTGTCACGTCACCGACCTCGACCAGACCTTCTCCGGCCGCCTCGACAACGGCCGGATCCGGGTGGACGCCGTCGCCCCGGGGCCGCCGCGCGCCAAGGCCGAAATCCGGCTCGCGATGTCGGGTGACGACCTGCTCGCGCTGGTCGCCGGCGAACTGAAGTTCGCCAAGGCCTGGGCCTCGGGCCGGGTCCGCCTGGAGGCCGGCTTCCGTGACCTGCTGCGGCTCAAGAGCCTGCTCTGAGGCGCCGGGCCCGCCGGACCGGCGGGCCCGCGGTGGACTCAGACGGCCGCCCTGGCGCGGGCCTGACGGGCGGCCGGGACCACCAGCGGCGTCCCGGTCTCCGGGTCGTCGATGATCTGGCAGCGCACCCCGAAGACCTCCTCCACCAGCTCGGCGGTGACCACCTCCGCGGGCGGCCCCTCGGCGACGACGACGCCGCCGCGCAGGGCGATCAGGTGGGTGGCGTAGCGGGCCGCGTGGTTGAGGTCGTGCAGCACCGCCACCAGGGTCCGGCCCTCGTTCTCGTGGAGCTCCGCGCACAGGTCGAGCACGTCGAGCTGGTGCTGGATGTCCAGGTAGGTCGTCGGCTCGTCCAGGAGCAGCAGCGGGGTCTGCTGGGCCAGCGCCATCGCGATCCACACCCGCTGGCGCTGCCCGCCCGACAGCTCGTCCACGGCCCGGTCGGCCAGTTCGGCGACCCCGGTCGAGGCCATCGACTCGGCGACGATCCGCTCGTCCTGCTCCGACCACTGGCGCAGCAGCCCCTGGTGCGGGTACCGGCCGCGCGAGACCAGGTCGGCGACGGTGATCCCGTCGGGCGCGATCGAGGACTGCGGGAGCAGCCCCAGCATCCTGGCCACCTTCTTCGCCGGCATCGAGGAGATGGCCTGACCGTCCAGCAGCACCCGCCCGGCGGACGGCTTCAGCATCCGCGACAGGGCCCGCAGCAGCGTGGACTTGCCGCAGGCGTTGGGGCCGACGATCACGGTGAAGGAGTGGTCGGGGATCTCCACCGACAGGTTCTCGGCGATGACCCGCCGGTCATAGCCGAGGGTGACGTTCTCCGCGGTCAGCCGCTGCACTTGGGTACTCCTCGTGTGGCCCGGCGCCGTGCCGGGCTCGTTGCCGGGCGCGGGGAGCCTGGCGCCCCGCGCGCTCATATGCGTCCCGCCCTGCGCTCTGTGACGAGCAGCCAGAGCAGGTAGACGCCGCCCACCAGGCCGGTCACCACGCCCACCGGCAGCTGGTCGGCGCCGAAGGCCCGCTGCGAGGCCAGGTCGGAGGCCAGCAGCAGGACGGCACCCATCAGCGCGCCGGTGAGCAGGTTCGGGCCGGGCGAGCGCGTCAGCCGCCGGGCCAGCTGGGGCGCGGCCAGGGCGACGAAGCTGATCGGGCCGGCCGCGGCGGCCGCCGCGGTGGTCAGCAGGACCGCGGCGAGCATCAGCAGCATCCGGGTCCGTTCCACCGGCACGCCCAGCGCGTACGCGCAGTCGTCGCCCATCTCGATCATCCGCAGGGCCCGGTTCTGCCCGAGGACCAGCGGGAACAGCAGTGCGCAGGTCGCCAGCAGCGGCCAGACCTGGGACCAGTCGCGGCCGGCCAGCGAGCCGGTCAGCCAGACCATGGCCCGGGTGGCGTCGACGAGCTGCGCCTTGGCGATCAGGTACTGGATGACGGCGACGAGGACGGCGGAGGACCCGATGCCGACGAGCACCAGCCGGTAGCCGTGGACCCCCTGCTTGTACGCGAGCAGGTAGACGGCGGCGCCGGCGAGCACCCCGCCCGCCACCGCGCCCGCCGCGACCTCGGCCGCACCGCCCTTGAACAGGATGATGACGGCGAGCGCGCCGACCGCCGAGCCGTACCCGAAGCCGAGCAGGTCGGGGGAGCCGAGCGGATTGCGCGAGACGGACTGGAAGACCGCCCCGGCCATCCCGAGGGCCGCGCCGACCAGCACCGCGACCAGCACCCGCGGCAGCCTCAGGTCGTTGACGATGAAGTCGTCGGCGGGACTGCCGTTGCCCAGCAGCGTCCGTACGACGTCCGCCGGGGCTATCTCGAAGTCGCCGGTGCCGATGAGCACGACCGCCAGGGCCAGCGCCACGGCGGCCAGCACCACCCCGGTCACCAGGGCGCGGCCCTCGACGCGCAGCGAGACGCCGCCGGGTCCGCGCAGCGCGCGCAGCCGGGCGCCCTTCGCCGGCGCCTGCGCGGTCGTGTCCGCCGGGGCGAGGGGGGTCGCGGTCACAGCTGGGCCATCCTCTTGCGCCGAACCAGGTAGATGAAGACGGGACCGCCGATGAGCGCGGTGACGATGCCGACCTGGAGCTCGCCGGGCCGGGTGACGACCCGTCCGACCACGTCGGCGCCCAGCAGCAGCACGGGCGACAGCACCGCCGAGTACGCGAGCACCCAGCGCATGTCGGGCCCGGTGACCAGGCGCACCAGGTGCGGGATCATCAGCCCGACGAAGACGATCGGCCCGCACGCGGCGGTCGCGGCCCCGCACAGCAGGGTGATGGCGACCATGGCCGCGACGCGGGTCCGGGTCAGGTGCGCGCCGAGCGCCCGCGCGGTGTCGTCGCCCAGGGCCATCGCGTTGAGCGGCCGGCCGAGCGCGAGCGCGAGCACGGCCCCGGCCAGCAGGAAGGGCGCCACCTGCGTGACGGTGTCCATGGTGGCGGAGGCGAGGGAACCCACCGTCCAGAAGCGCAGCTTGTCCAGGGCCTTGCTGTCCATCAGCTGGACCGCGTTGATGTAGCCGACGAGCGCCGCGCTGGCCGCCGTACCCGCGAGCGCGAGCCGCACCGGCGTCGCGCTGCGGCTGCCGCCGAGCACGTAGACGAGGACCGAGACGAGCGCGGCGCCGAGGAAGGCCCACCAGACGAACTCGTCCAGGGAGTCCGCCCCGAGGAAGCTGATCGCCGAGACGACGGCCGCCGCGGCGCCCGCGTTGACGCCGAGGATGCCGGGCTCGGCCAGCGGGTTGCGGGTCAGCGCCTGCATCACCGCTCCGGAGAGGCCGAGGGCCAGTCCGACCATCACGCCCAGGAGGGTGCGCGGGATCCGCAGGTCCCGTACGACCACGTCCTCGGTGGTCCCCGTGAAGTGGAAGAGGCCGTGCCAGACCTGTTCCAGGGGCATCGCCCTGGCGCCGACGGCGATGCTCGCCACCACCACCAGGGCCAGTACGACGAGGGCGGCCAGCAGACCGGCCGCACGGGCGCCGTGGCGCGTACGGGCGGCGGCGGGCGGCGCCACGCTCTGTTCGGGGGGACTCTCGACCAACACGGAGGTTAGGTTAGCCTACCCTCCGGTCGAAATGATTCCCTCGAACGGCCGAACGCTCCCGGCACCGCCGCCGGCCGTGCCCGACGGTCCTGCGGCGCTATGCCCCCTCAAGCCCCTGGAACCCCTGGAGCCCCAGCAGGTCCAGGGCCTTCCCCGCGTCCAGCGCGCAAGAGCCCTCCCCCGCCCGCGTCCACGCCGCCGCGCACAGCGCCCGCAGCCCGTCCAGGGCCTCCCCCTCGCCCCGCAGCTCCAGTACGTCGTCCAGCGCGACCGCCGTCCACCCGCCGCAGCGGAAGCCGTCCCCGGCCGGCTCCACCTCCGGCTGCCCGGTCAGCAGCCCGCGCAGGTCCCGGTCCACGTACGTCGGCCGGTGCTTCGGCACGGCCCGCAGCAGCTGCGCCGCGTCCGTCACCCCGGTCAGCACCAGCAGCGAGTCCACCTCCCCGTTGAAGGCGCCCTCGATGTCGGTGTCCAGCCGGTCCCCCACCACCAGCGGCCGCTCCGCCCCGGTCCGCAGCACCGTCTCCCGGTGCATCGGGGGCAGCGGCTTCCCCGCCACCTGCGGCTCCGCTCCCGTCGCGATCCGTACGACCTCCACGGCGGCCCCGTTGCCGGGCGCGATCCCCCGCGCCCCCGGGATCGTCAGGTCGGTGTTCGACGCGAACCACGGCACCCCGCGGTTGACCGCGTACGCCGCCTCCGCGAACCGCCCCCACGCCAGGTCCGGCCCCCCGTACCCCTGCACGACGGCCGCCAGCCCCTCCTCCTCGGCCGAGTCCACCGGCACCAGCCCCCGCTCGCGCAGCGCGACCCGCAGCCCCTCGCCGCCGATCACCAGCACCTTCGACCCCGGCTCCACCTGCTCCGCGATCAGCCGGGCCACCGCCTGCGCGGAGGTGATCACCTCGGCCGGATCCGTCGGGATGCCGAGCTCAGCCAGGTGCCCGGCGACGGCGTCCGGGGTGCGCAGCGCGTTGTTGGTGACGTACGCGAGGTGCATCCCCGCGGCCCGGGCCGCGGCGAGTGACTCCACGGCGTGCGCGACGGCCAGACCGCCCGCGTACACCACCCCGTCCAGGTCCAGCAGAGCCGTGTCGTAGGCCTGGTGGAGACCGCGCTGACTGCCGGCGGGGGTGGTCCTGCTCTGCGGGGTCATCTGGCCGCTCCTCATTCGCTGATTCCGCGCCCCGCGTACTTCCAGGGCTTCTTTGGATCGATCTTGTCCGATTTTGCGCCGGTCCCGGTCCTTCACCCGATCATCCCGCATCGCGAGACGGGTCTTACCATGCACCAATGACCACACCTGGCAACGCGGAGCACGGGCTGCGCCTGATCCCCTTCCACGGACTGCGCTACGTCCCGCAGCGCGTCGGCAGCCTCGCCGCCGTGACCTCCCCGCCGTACGACGTGGTCGTGCGCCCCGACGGAGTCGACTACCTCGAATCCGCCGATCCGCACAACATCGTGCGGCTGATCCTGCCGCAGGCCGAGACCCCGGCCGCACGCAACGAACAGGCCGCCCGCACCCTCCGCGACTGGCTCGCCGAGGGCATCCTCAGCGCCGACCCGCGGCCCGCGCTCTACGTCTACGAGCAGCGCAAGGCCGGGGTCCTCCAGCGCGGCATCATCGGCGCCCTCGCCCTGTCCGACGCCGGGGCCGGCATCGTCCTGCCCCACGAGGACGTCATGCCGGACGTGGTCACCGACCGGGCGGGCCTGATGCGCGCCACGTCGGCCAACCTCGAACCCCTCCTCCTCACGTACCTGGGCGACGGCCCCGGCACGGGAGCGGCCGCGGTCGTCGAGGCCACCGCCGCCCGTCGGCCCCCGCTGCTGTCGACCGTCACCGAGGACGGCTTCTGCCACAGCCTGTGGGCCATCACCGACCCCGACGAGCTGGCCGCCGTCACCGCCGACCTCGGCCACCGCCAGGCCCTGATCGCCGACGGCCACCACCGCTGGGCCACGTACCTGCGCCTCCAGCAGGAGCACGGCTCGCCCACCCCCTGGGACTTCGGCCTGGTCCTGCTCGTGGACACCGCCCGCTACCCGCTCCAGGTCCGCGCCATCCACCGGATGCTGCGCCGGCTGCCGCTGTCGCGCGCGCTGGCCGCCCTCGACGGCTCCTTCCGGGTCCGCCCGGTCGACGGCCCGCTCCCGCTGGCCCTGGAGGCCCTCGCCGACGCCTCGGAACGCGGCAACGCCTTCCTGCTCACCGGCGACGGCACCTTCCACCTGGTCACCGACCCGGACCCGGCCCTCATCGAGCGGACCGTCCGCCACGACCGGCCCGAGGCCTGGCGCCGACTGGACGCGACCGTGCTGCACGCGACCCTGCTCGACGCGCTGTGGCAGATCCCGGACGCCCCCGACCAGATCACGTACATCCACGACGCCCCCGCCACCGTCGCCATGGCCGAACGCCACGGCGGCACGGCCGTCCTGCTGCA
Source organism: Streptomyces sp. NPDC031479 (assembly GCF_055581065.1). Classification (NCBI taxonomy): domain Bacteria; kingdom Bacillati; phylum Actinomycetota; class Actinomycetes; order Kitasatosporales; family Streptomycetaceae; genus Streptomyces; species Streptomyces sp. NPDC031479. The sequence continues at coordinate 2,631 of NZ_JBVIKC010000002.1, read as the reverse complement.
CCCCGTACGGGAGGCGGTGGTCCGGGACCTGGCCCGCCAGGGCGTCACGATGCCCCGGAAGTCGACCTCCTTCGGCCCGAAGCCGGCCACCGGGCTGGTCCTGCGCAGCGTGGACTGACCGGGGGCTCACGGCTCCGGACATGCGAAAGGGCGGCACCCCCGAGGGGGTGCCGCCCTTTCGTCACGGCTTACGCCTTGTCGCGCTCGTCGTCCTCGACGACCACGATCTCGTCGGTCGCGTCGACGTCGGCCTCGTCGAGGGGCTCGTACTCCTCGTCGTCCTCGTCGTAGTACTCGGCCTGGTCGGTGGCCCGCTCGGCGGCGGCCACCTCGGCCTCGTCCTCGTCCTCGTCGTCCTCGTCGAGGTCGAGGTCGTCAGCGAGGTCCGCTGCCTCTTCCTCCTCCTCGACGGCGGCGTCGACGAACTCGACCCCGTCGATCTCGGCCAGGCGGTCCGAGGCGTCGGTCGCCCCGTCCTTGTCGGCCTCCAGGGTCTTCGCGAACCACTCGCGGGCCTCGTCCTCACGGCCGGCGGCCAGCAGGGCGTCGGCGTAGGCGTAGCGCAGGCGCGCGGTCCAGGGCTGGACGCTGTTGGAGGCCAGCTCCGGGCTCTGCAGGGTCACGATGGCGGCGTCGAGCTCGCCCATGTCCCGGCGGGCACCGGCCGCGACGAGGCGCATCTCGACCTGGCCGGCCTTGTCCAGCTTCTGCACCTCGGGCTCGCCGGCCATGGCCAGGGCCCGCTCCGGACGGCCGAGGCCGCGCTCGCAGTCGGCCATGACGGGCCACAGCTCGACGGAGCCGGTCATCCGCTTGGAGGCGCGGAACTCCGCGAGGGCCTCGCTGTACTTCTGCGTGGCGTACGCGGCGAAGCCGGCGGCCTCACGGACGGCGGCGACGCGGGAGGCCAGACGCAGGGCGATGCGGGCGTACGCGTACGCCTGCTCCGGGTCCTCGTCGATGAGCCGGGCCACCATGACCAGGTTGCGCGAGACCTCCTCGGCCAGGCCCTTGGGCAGGCTCAGGAGCTCCTGACGCACGTCGGCGTCGATCTCGTGCCCGGTGACGTCGTCGTCGATCGGGAGCCGCTTGACCGGGTCGCGGTCGGCGCGGAAGTCGCGGTCGCCGCCACGGTCATCGCGACCACGGTAGCCACCACGGTCATCGCGACCACCACGGAACCCACCACGGTCTCCACCGCGGTCGCCGCCACGGTCGTCACGGCGCGGGTACGACGGACGGTCGCCACCACGGTCGTCACGACCGCCACGGAAACCACCGCGCTCGTCGTCACGACGCGGGTAGGACGGACGCCCACCACGGTCGTCATCACGACGGAACGACGGACGGTCCCCACCACGGTCATCACGACGCGGGTACGACGGACGGTCGCCACCACGGTCGTCACGACCGCCACGGAAACCACCACGGTCATCGTCACGACGCGGGTACGAGGGACGGTCGCCGCCACGGTCGTCGCGACGCGGGTAGGACGGACGGTCGCCGCCACGGTCGTCACGGCCACCGCGGAAACCACCGCGCTCGTCGTCACGACGCGGGTAGGACGGACGCCCACCACGGTCGTCATCACGGCGGAACGACGGACGGTCCCCACCACGGTCATCACGACGCGGGTACGACGGACGGTCGCCGCCACGGTCGTCACGACCGCCACGGAAACCACCACGGTCATCGTCACGACGCGGGTACGAGGGACGGTCCCCACCACGGTCGTCGCGACGCGGGTACGACGGACGGTCGCCACCACGGTCATCACGGCCACCGCGGAAACCGCCACGGTCATCGTCACGACGCGGGTACGAGGGACGGTCGCCACCACGGTCATCACGACCGCCGCGGAAACCACCGCGCTCGTCGTCACGACGCGGGTAGGACGGACGCCCACCACGGTCGTCATCACGACGGGGGTAGGACGGGCGGTCGCCGCCACGGTCGTCGCGGCCGCCACGGAAGCCACCGCTGACGGGACGGCCGCCACGGTCGTCATCACGGCGCGGGTAGCTGGGACGGTCCTCGCGACGCGGGTACGAGGGACGGTCGCCACCACGGTCGTCACGACCGCCACGGAAACCGCCGCCACCACCGGTGGGACGGCCGCCACGGTCGTCGTCACGGCGCGGGTAGCTGGGACGGTCGCCACCGCGGTCGTCACGACCACGGAAGCCGCCGCCGCTGGGACGGTCGCCGGCGGGGCGCCCACCACGGTCGTCACGGCGGAAACCGCCGCCACCACCGGTCGGACGGCCACCGCGGTCGTCGCGGCGGAAGCCACCGCGGTCACCGCCACGGTCGTCACGGCCCCCGCGGTAGCCGCCCCTGTCACCGCCGTCGTTGCGACGAGGCTCGCGCTCCGGACGATCGTCGGGAGAGTTGGACATGGGTGTGACTCCTGTCTTCGGGGTACCGCTAGTCATTCTCGCGCAACCAACCCATGGCCGCGCTTCGGCGTAAAGAGGTGAAAAACAAAAAGGACCCTTGGTCCAGCGTTGAACGCTGGACCAAGGGTCCTTTGAAAGATTGTTCGGCGGCGTCCTACTCTCCCACAGGGTCCCCCCTGCAGTACCATCGGCGCTGAAAGGCTTAGCTTCCGGGTTCGGAATGTAACCGGGC